>VGAG01000006.1 GCA_016870835.1 Actinomycetota bacterium
CTGAGTTAAAGAGCGCAGATTTCTTCTTATGAGTTCCGGGAGTCAAACGGTTTAGCGCTTCGCAAACTTCGATATAACCCATGTAAGGGGCGATCATGAAGCAGGTATGCGTGAATGCTTCGACTTGAGCTTGGACATTTTTAACTACACGATCAGCGGAGTTTCCAACATTTACGACTGCGATTCCCGCGCCTAGATCGATGATTGAATTTCCATCGATATCAACAATTACGCCACCGCCAGCTTTTTCAACAACGACCGGGATAGCCATTCCGAGTGCGGCTGAGACCGCTTCACTTCTGCGCTTTAAGAGCTCTTGAGATTTTGGCCCCGGAATTGCGGTAACAACTTTCCGTTCTTGCGGAAGATTTGCCCCAAAACTCATGGGCGCATTCTATCTTTTCAATGAAAGTAGTGATTTCTGAGATGATTACCGCGTGCGCGATGTAGTAATTCTTGGTTCAACTGGATCAATCGGGGTCCAGGCCCTTGAAGTTATCTCAGAAAATCCTGACAAATTTCGAGTCGTAGGACTTGCATCAGGCTCAAATAACATCGAGCGATTAATTGAACAGGCGAAGAAGTTTCAAGTTCCGGTAATTGGAACAACCGGGGATGGCGTATCAATTCGCGCCGCATTACCAAAGGCGAGCGTCATTGATGGTGTTAACTCGGCACGAGAGGTCGCAGCTCTGCAAGCAGATATTGTTTTAAATGGAATCACCGGGTCTATCGGCCTTGGACCAACGCTTTCAGCACTTGAATCAGGCAATAAGGTCGCGCTCGCAAATAAGGAATCACTTGTTGCAGGCGGTGAACTGGTACTTAAGTTTGGCCGGGAAAAAATAGTCCCAGTCGACTCGGAGCACTCTGCGCTATTTCAAGCGATGCAGGCCGGGCGTGCGGCAGATGTATCAAAGGTTGTTTTAACAGCAAGCGGCGGGCCTTTTAGAGAGCGTAAAGATTTGAGTGGAGTAACTCCAGCCGAAGCGCTTGCACATCCAACTTGGAATATGGGTCAAGTTGTAACAATTAATTCAGCAACGTTGGTTAATAAAGGACTTGAGATTATCGAGGCGCATTATCTATTTGATATCCCTTATTCAAAGATTGATGCCGTAATTCATCCCCAATCTGTCATTCACTCTATGGTCGAATTTGTGGATGGCTCAACGATCGCAGAGGCATCACCTCCAAATATGAGGGGTCCGATTTCTTATGCGCTCGCTTACCCAGAGCGAGTAGCTAAGGCGATGGCGCCGATTGATTGGTCGAGTTCACATACTTGGAGATTCCAGCCCATTGATGAATCAAGATTTCCTAGCGTTGCCTTAGCACGGAGATGTGGCGCGCTCGGGGGCTCATTTACTGCGATGTATAACGCAGCAAACGAGGTAGCTGTTGATGCTTTCTTGAGAGAACTCATTCCATTCACAGCAATCGTAGATACCATCGATGCAACAGTTGCCAAACTCAATTCTGGTGCGCCGGAAAGTTTGCGTGATTTAAGCGATGTCACCGCCATAGAGAATGATGCGCGGCGTGTGGCCAACGAAGTGATGGCCCGGAAATAGGAGAGTTTGTGGGATTACTCGGAGTTCTCGCCTTCATCTTTGCGCTGCTCTTCTCTGTCATGGTCCACGAGTTTGGCCATTACATAACTGCAAAGAAATTTGGGATGAGGGTTACTGAATTCTTCCTAGGATTTGGAGCGCTAATCTGGTCGACCCAGCGCGGCGAAACTGAGTTTGGCATCAAGGCAATTCCGGCTGGTGGTTATTGCAAGATCTCCGGAATGACCCCCAATGAAGAGTTGCCTGATGAAGTTAAGTCGCGCGCCTTCTATAAAGCCAAGACCTCAGAGAAATTGATAGTTCTTGGAGCCGGCTCCTTCCTTCATTTTGTTTTAGGTTTCCTACTTCTATTTACACTCTTCTTCGGTATCGGCGTAAATCGTGTCCTTCCCACGATTACCGAAGTCGTGCCTTGCGTTGCTACAACTAATGAGTGCACACCAAATGATCCAGTTTCACCCGCGAAGGGCGCTGGGTTACTCGTGGGCGATGAGATTATCGGGGTCGATGGAAATCGAGATCTTGATTGGGAAGAGACGATTGCAATCGTAAGAAAATCAGCTGGCAAAGATTTAACTCTGATTGTTCTTCGTGGCGGTAGCGAACTTGAGATTAAATTAACTCCGGCAGCGCGAGTTGTAGATGGCCAGACCGTTGGATTTTTAGGTGTGCGAAATGAAATCGGAATAGTTAAAGAAGGGCCGATAGCGGCGCTCACACTCTCAGCAAGCACTACTTATGAAATTGTTAAGGGTTCGGTGAAAGCGCTAATTGGACTTCCCTCGAAGATTCCAACGCTATTTAGTGAAGCTTTCTTAGGTAGAGAGCGTGATAGCCAAGGTTTAGTGGGAGTTGTTGGCGTGGCTCGAGTCTCTGGTGAAACCGCATCGAGTGGAAATCTAACTACGAGCGAGAAGTTAGCAACCTTCATTTTGCTAGTTGCATCACTCAATGTTTTTGTGGGGATCTTTAACTTGTTACCAATACTTCCGTTAGATGGCGGCCATATCGCAGTTGCGATTTATGAAAATCTAAGAAATAAGGTCTATCGAATTCGTGGCAAGGAAATTCCGGGGCCGGTCGATGTAGAGAAATTGACTCCGATAACTATGGTGGTCTTGGTATTGCTTGTTGCTTTAACTGTGGTTTTGCTCTTTGCGGATATCTTTAATCCGATTAACTTTAATATCTAATCGATTAGAAGCCGTAGACCCAAGTAATTAGGGCTAGGGCGACTATTAGATAAGTGACCATCATCCAAGGCTTCATTTGAGAGATTTTAGTGCTTGGTACACAATAAGGACATGGTCGACCTAGGAATTCCACAAGCTCCACCACCGACCCTCGCTCCTCGCCGTAAAACTAAGCAACTTAAATTAGGTAACGTCCTCGTTGGTGGCGATGCGCCGGTCTCAGTGCAATCAATGTGCACGACCGTTACCGCCGATGTGAATTCAACGCTTCAACAAATCGCAGAACTAACCGCATCTGGATGTCAGATTGTTCGCGTTGCTGTTCCTAGTCAAGATGATGCAGATGCGCTCGCTCAGATTGCAAAGAAATCACAGATCCCAGTCATTGCTGATATTCATTTCCAACCAAAGTACATATTTGCAGCAATCGATGCTGGCTGCGCAGGTGTCCGCGTTAATCCCGGAAACATTAAGCAATTCGATGACAAGGTAAAAGAAGTCGCAAAGGCTGCCGGTGATGCCGGAATTCCAATTCGCATCGGAGTTAATGCTGGCTCACTTGATCCGCGCCTGCTTGCGAAGTACGAAAAGGCAACTCCCGAGGCGTTAGTTGATTCAGCGATGTGGGAGATTGGGCTTTTTGAAGAGCATGGGTTTACCGATATCAAAATCTCAGTCAAGCACCACGACCCAGTCACTATGGTGAAGGCTTATAGATTGTTAGCCTCAAAGTGCGATTACCCATTACATCTTGGCGTTACTGAAGCAGGTCCAATATTCCAGGGCACAATTAAGTCCGCAACTGCATTTGCAATTCTTCTTGGTGAGGGAATTGGAGACACCATTCGCGTCTCACTTTCTGCTCCTCCGGTTGAAGAGGTAAAAGTCGGCATCTCAATTCTTGAATCGCTAAACCTAAGACAACGTAAATTGGAAATTGTTTCCTGCCCATCATGTGGAAGAGCGCAAGTAGATGTTTATTCACTCGCCGAAAAAGTACAGGCAGGTCTTGATGGATTAACAGTTCCACTTCGCGTCGCAGTTATGGGATGTGTTGTGAATGGTCCCGGTGAAGCGCGCGAAGCAGATCTTGGCGTTGCATCAGGAAATGGAAAAGGACAGATATTTGTAAAGGGCGAGGTAATCAAGACAGTTCCAGAAGCGCAGATTGTCGAGACTCTCATTGAAGAAGCGATGAAGATCGCAGAAGAGATGGAAGCTGCCGGTGTCGCATCCGGTGAACCCTCAGTAAGCGTTAAGTAATTCGCTAGGCTACGCACCATGTTGCGGATGTCGACGCTTTTTTTGCGCACGTTGCGTGATGATCCATCTGATGCCGCTGTCGCAAGTCACAAGTTATTAGTCCGCGCCGGATATATAAGGCCAATTGCTGCCGGAATTTTCTCCTGGTTACCACTTGGCGTAAATGTGCTGCGCAAAGTTGAGCGGGTAATAAGAGAAGAGATGGATAAGGCGGGCTTTCAAGAAGTTCACTTCCCAGCTCTACTTCCAAAAGATCCATATGAGAAGACAAATCGTTGGGAAGATTATGGCCCAGCCCTATTTCGACTTCAGGATCGAAAGGGAAGTGATTATCTACTTGGGCCTACCCATGAAGAGATGTTTACTCTTATGGTTAAGGGCGAATATTCCTCTTATAAAGATCTGCCTTTAAGTATCTATCAAATTCAGACTAAGTATCGTGATGAAGCGCGCCCCAGAAGCGGAATCATCCGCGGCCGTGAATTTGTTATGAAAGATTCATACTCCTTTGATCTTGATGATGCTGGACTTGAAGTTTCTTATGGCAAGCACCGTGATGCATATATATCTACCTTTGATCGCCTTGGTTTGAAATACAACATTGTCTCGGCGATGTCGGGCGCTATGGGCGGTTCAAAATCTGAAGAATTCTTAGCTCCTTGCTCAACTGGTGAAGATACTTATGTACTCTGTAAGAAGTGTGGCTATGCCGTAAATGTTGAAGCAATGAGTACAAAGGTTTCCGCTGGCGAAACAACAGAACATCCCCCGATTGAAGTTCTAGATACTCCTAATACCCCAACAATCGAGAGCCTAGTTGAGGTAATGAATAAGAAATACAGCGCCAATATTGATGCAAGTAAGACGCTAAAGAATGTACTTCTAATCGCAGATGGCAACCCCATCTCAGTTCTAGTACCCGGAGATCGCGAAGTTGACTTGAAGCGACTTGAGGCAAATTTGATTGGCGTCAAAGAGTTGCGATTGTTTGATGATGAGGACTTTGCAAAACGTAAAGACTTTGTAAAAGGTTACGTTGGACCACAAGATGCCAAGCGTCTCGGTGTAAAACTCTATGCTGATCCGAGAATCACTATAGGTTCAAGTTGGATCACCGGTGCGAATGTAAGAGATAAGCATGCGCGAAATGTCGTGCATGGAAGAGATTTTCAGGTTGATGGATTTGTTGAAGCTGCGGAGGTACGTGAAGGTGATGCATGTCCGAAGTGCGATACTCCGGTAATAATTGATCGAGCAATTGAAATCGGTCATATCTTCCAACTCGGTAGGAAATATGCCGAAGCGCTTGAATTAACGGTCCTTGATAGCGAAGGTAAGTCGCGCGTTGTAACTATGGGCTCCTACGGCATCGGAGTAACTCGTGCAGTCGCTGCAATTGCTGAACAGACTTACGATGAAATCGGACTTGTATGGCCAGCTGAAATAGCGCCTGCGAAAGTTCATATCGTTGCCACTGGTAAGGATGATCTGCCGTTCACAACCGCCGAAAAGGTAGCGCTAGAACTTGAAGGCAAAGGCATCGAAGTAATGCTCGATGATCGCAGAGAGGCAAGCCCTGGCGTTAAGTTTAAAGATGCTGAATTAATCGGTAATCCGATTATCTTGATTTTTGGTAAGTCTCTCGCAGATGGAAAAGTGGAACTTCGAATTCGTAAGTCAGGGGAGAAGAGCGAAGTTGCACTTGCTGAAGTAGTTTCTAAAGTAGCTGCGCTTCTTAACTAGTGGAAATCTCAATAGAGGTAATCCTCTTTCTGGTTTTAGCTTCTGCACTTGCTGGGCTAGTTGATTCCTTTGCCGGCGGTGGTGGATTAATCCAACTTCCAGCACTTCTCATAGCCCTGCCGAAGACCGCCCCAGCTGAACTTCTAGGAACCAACAAACTTCCCTCATTTTTAGGGACTGCTAGCGCTACCGCCTCATATTTAAGAAGGCTTCGACCTGATTTTCGAATTGCATTTGCGATGGCTCTGCCGGCTTTTATTGGCGCCGCACTTGGAGCAACTGTTGCAACGCTAATTCCTAAAGATGCCTTCCGTCCGATAATTCTCTTCGCTTTAGTTGCAGTCTTTATATATACCTGGCGGCGTAAAGAGTTGGGGTTAAGCGACAATAAAGGCGAGCGAACTACTAGAACTTATTTGATAGCAAGCGCTGCCGGTTTAACAATTGGTTTTTACGATGGAATCTTTGGTCCAGGCACTGGCTCTTTCTTAATGTTAATCCTTGTAGGACTTCTCGGTTTTGCATTTCTAGAAGCATCTGTCACGGCGAAGATTGCAAACTTAGCTACGAACCTAGGCGCAATTGTGGTCTTTGGAGCAAATGGAAAGATCATTTGGACGCTAGGTCTTGCTATGGCGGTTGGGAACATAATCGGTGGTTTAGTTGGCGCACGCCTGGCCATAAAGGGCGGCTCGAAGTTGATAAGAAGAGTCTTTCTAATCGTGACCTCGCTGTTCATCTTGAGGTTAGCAATCGACACTTTTCTTTAAAGCAAATTCGGGTTATCCTTCCGCTCAACAACTTCACAACAAATAAATAAGTAGGTCGGTAGATATGTCACTTGTTTTGAACCTTACTGAGTTACTTACCCCTGCTGTTAGAGATACGGGGTTTGTTTTAGAAGAAGTTAAAGTCACCCCGGCTGGCAAACGACGCATTATCGCGGTGATTATCGATGGGCTTGAGCGAAATCCTTCACTTGGTGAAGTAACTGTCGTTTCACGTAGAGTTTCAGAGATTCTTGATAGCTATTCACAACTAGGTGAAATGCCATTCACATTAGAGGTAACAACACCAGGCGTTGATCGCCCGCTTAGCGCACCTCGCCATTGGCGAAAAAACATTGGCCGCCTTGTAAAAGTGACGCCAATTGAAGGTGAGCCCTACACCTCAAGAATTGTTAGCGCGGGCGAGACATCTGCAACCCTTGAAGATAGAGAAGTTGATTATTCAACCGTAAAGCGGGCACAGATCGAGATCGAATTCAATCGTAAGGAGAAGCGATGAATGTCGATTTGAAAGTTCTTGAAGCGCTCACAATAGAGCGGGACATTCCCCTAGAGAGACTTATAAGCGCGATTGAAGTTGCAGTAAAGATTGCCTACAGTGAAATGGAAGGCGCAAAGCAATACGCCTACGCAAAGCTAGATCGCGAAAACGGTGAGATAAAAATCATCGTTCCTGACTTTGGCCCCGATGGCGAGAAGATTGGTGAGCATGTTGATGAATTACCAGGTTTCTCACGAATTGCATCTAGTACTGCGCGCAAGATAATCAAAGAGAAGATGCGCGCATCTAGAGATGCCGAGATTGTTGGCGAGTTCAGCGCAACAGTTGGCGACATTGTCTCAGGAGTAATTCAACAAGGGCGCGATCATCGGATGGTTTATGTAGATCTAGGAAGAGTAGAGGGGCGAATTCCTCCTCACGAACAAGTTCCTGGTGAGATCTATACACATGGCGAGCGAATAAAGTGTTTTGTAGTTGAAGTAAAACAAGGCATGAAGGGCCCAGAAGTAATGCTTTCGCGGAGCCATCCCGCTTTAGTTAAACAACTATTTGCCCTTGAAGTTCCTGAGATAAGAGATCAAGTTGTTGAGATTATGGGCGTTGCCCGCGAAGCCGGTCACCGAAGCAAGATTGCAGTTAGATCGTTGCGCGCTGGAGTTAGTGCAAAGGGAGCGCTAATTGGTCCGATGGGAGCGCGCGCACGTGCAGTAATGGATGAACTACATGGTGAGAAGATCGATATTGTTGATTGGTCAGAAGATCCAGCCGCTTATGTAGGAAGCGCACTTGCTCCAGCACGAGTTTCAAAGGTAGAAATAGTAAGTAGAGATACTCGATCAGCAAAAGTTATTGTTCCGGATTACCAACTTTCGTTAGCTATCGGTAAGGATGGTCAGAACGCTAGATTGGCGGCGCGCTTGACCGGATGGCGAATTGATATTCACTCTGATGCGACCCCGAGCGAGTAGCCCCGCCCCCTTTTTCGCGAATTAGCGCCCTTAGGAGTATGGTTGGTCCTCCGAAGCGAAAGTTGGGAAAAGGCAATGGCACTCAAATGAGCACCGCAAAATCATGAGTAGGTCTATTTAGGCTTCGCGTTCCCGATAAACGTGGAGCCACAGAAGGAGAGAAGTGGCAAAGGTCCGCGTTTACGAATTAGCAAAAGATTGTGGGATGGATAGCAAGGATGTCCTTGCAAAACTCCAAGAGATGGGCGAGTTCGTCCGTTCTGCATCTTCAACAGTTGAACCTCCAGTTGTAAGGAAGTTCCTAGAGAAGTTTCCTCCTGTTGGAAAACCAGCTGGTGAAGAGAAGCCTGCGAAAAAGGCGCCAGCAAAAAAGACCGCCGCTAAGAAGAGTGCTGCAAAGGTTGAAGAAGTAGCCGAAGTGCCAATAGTTCCTCCTGTTGTTCCACCAGTAATTCCTCCAACAGTTCAGCCCATCACGCCAGCAACTCCATCTGCGCCAGCCGCAGGACCGCGTCCTTCTGCTCCACGTCCACCAGCAGCGCGCGGTGGAAATAATCCATTTGGGACTTCAGCTGGTCCGCGTCCACCTAGACCACCAGCTCGTCCTGGAAATAATCCATTTGGAACACAAGGTGGTCCGCGTCCACCAAGACCTGCAACACCTGGTGGAGCGAGACCTCCAATGTCAGGACCAAGACCAGGTTCAGTTCGTCCTGGATTTGCTGCGCGTCCACCACGACCAGATCAGAGAACTGATCAACGCGGTGCGCGTCCACAACAAGGTGGTCCACGCGGTCCACAAACAACTGGTCCTTATCGTTCACAACCTGGTGGCGGACAACGCCCCGGTGGTTTTGGCGGACCAGGTCGTCCCGGTGCGCGTCCTGGTGCAGGCGGAGCATTTGGAAAAGGTGGCGGAAAGAAAAAGAGTTACAAGAGTAAGAAAGCGCTTCGTGAAGAGATCGACAATATGCAAGCGCCAACAATTGGCGGTGCAATTGTTCCAAGAGGTGATGGAAATACCCCAGTCCGTCTCCGTCGCGGCGCATCGCTCGCTGATTTCGCCGAGAAAATTGGCGCAGATCCCGCATCACTAGTCTCCGTCCTATTTCATTTAGGCGAAATGGTTACAGCAACACAGACTGTTGATGAGAGCACCCTTGAGATGCTTGGAAATGAGTTTGGCTACAAGATAACAATCGTCTCTCCCGAGGATGAGGATCGTGAGATTCTCGAGCAGTTCGATATCAACCTTGATCAAGAGATAGCTGATGTAAATCCAGATGATCTTGATGTTCGCCCACCAGTCGTAACAGTCATGGGCCATGTTGATCATGGAAAGACGAGGCTTCTAGATGCGATTCGCCAGACCGAAGTTGTTAAGGGCGAAGCTGGCGGAATCACGCAGCACATCGGTGCATATCAAATTCACCATGACCATAACGGCATAAATCGTGCAATCACATTTATCGATACCCCGGGCCATGAAGCTTTTACCGCTATGCGTGCACGTGGTGCGAAAGTAACCGATATTGCTGTGCTCGTTGTCGCTGCAGATGATGGCGTTATGCCACAAACAATCGAAGCGTTAAATCACGCCCAAGCTGCCAGCGTCCCCATTGTTGTTGCAGTAAATAAGGTTGATAAAGAGGGCGCAAACTCAGCCAAAGTCCGCCAACAATTAACTGAGTACAACCTCGTTGCTGAGGAATACGGCGGCGATACATTGTTTGTTGATGTTTCGGCGGTTAAAGGAACTGGCATCTCCGAATTAATCGACTCGATCTTATTGACTGCTGATGCTGCAATTGACCTTCGCGCAATTCATGAAGATGACGCTCGTGGTGTTGCAATTGAAGCGCACCTTGATCGTGGTCGCGGCCCGGTCGCTACCGTTCTAGTGCAACGCGGAACTTTGAAGCAAGGCGATTCAATTGTTGCCGGCTCTGCTTTCGGTCGAGTTCGCGCAATGATGGATGAGTTTGGACATGAAGTGGAAATCGCTGGTCCATCAAGACCAGTACAAGTTCTTGGCTTTACCTCGGTCCCAAGCGCTGGCGATAGTTTTATCGTCGCTCCTGATGATCGCACCGCTCGCCAAATCGCAGAGAAGCGTCAAGCTGGTGAACGCCATGCAGCTCTAGCAAAGGCACGGAAGAAAGTCTCACTTGAAGACTTCCTCGAGAAGAGCAAGGTCACAACTCTTAATTTGATTCTTAAGGGCGATGTGAGTGGTTCAGTTGAAGCGCTTGAAGATGCGCTCGTCCAATTAGATGTTGGTAGTGAAGTTGATCTTCGAGTTATTCACCGTGGCGTTGGCGCAATCACAAAGAGTGATATCACTCTTGCATCTGCATCCGGCGCAGTTGTTGTCGGATTCAATGTGAAACCAGAACCGCAAACCGCAACCTTCGCTGATGAAGAAGGAGTTGAAGTTCGCTTCTACTCCGTTATCTACAAGGCGATCGAAGAGATTGAAGCAGCACTTAAGGGACTTCTTAAGCCTGAGTATGAAGAGGCAACAATTGGTTCTGCTGAAGTGCGCGAAGTCTTTAAGTCGAGCAAATTCGGGACAATCTCTGGTTCGCTCGTTACCTCCGGAATCATCAGAAGAAACGCAAAAGCGCGTGTACTTCGCGATGGCGTCGTGATTGGCGATAACTTAACGATTGAGTCGCTACGACGATTCAAGGATGATGCAACTGAGGTCCGCGAAGGCTTTGAGTGCGGTATCGGCCTTGGTTCATACAAAGATATCCAAATCGGTGACATTGTCGAAGTCTTCGAGATGCGCGAGAAGAAGCGTGCGTAATGGGGAAATCACATCGCGTCGCTAAGGTGGCCGACCGAATAAAGGTCGTAGTTGCACAAGCTCTAGAAACTCGGATCAAAGATCCAAGACTTGGCTTTGTCACTATCACCGATGTCCGAGTAACTGGCGACTTACAACAAGCCTCGATTTTCTACACCGTTTTGGGTGATGATGAGGCGAGGGCAAATACTGCAAAAGCGTTAGAGAGCGCTAAAGGCGTGCTTCGGACTGAAGTTGGGCGCGAACTAGGCACAAGAATCGTTCCAACCCTTACCTTCTTTGTAGATGCGCTCTCGGAAACTGCGAAGAACTTTGAGGACTTACTAGATCAAGTTAAGAAGCATGATGAGGAGATTGCTCATCTGCGCGATGAGGCAAAGCCAATTGGTGGAAGCGACCCATATAGAACGCCGCGCGTGCGCGAAGCGGAATGAGTAAGGAACATGGCTTTCTAGTAATAGATAAGCCGGCTGGGATAACTAGCCATGATGTAGTTGCCCAGCTTCGAAAGCGGTTAGGCACAAAACAAGTTGGCCACGCTGGAACTCTAGATCCAATGGCAACTGGCGTACTTGTGATTGGTGTAAATAACGCTACAAAGTTTCTGCAATACATCGTGAATGGAAATAAGCGCTACCAAGCAACAATCAGATTAGGTATTTCGACAGTGACTGATGATCGAGAAGGTGAAGTAACTAAAGTTAAAGATTGGCAAAAAGTAGAAGACAAAGACATTCATTCTGCCCTTGATAAATCCCGCGGAACTTTTATGCAAGTCCCAAGTTCCGTTTCGGCCAAGAAAGTGGCTGGCGAGCGAGCTTATGAGATGGTTCGGGATGGAAAAGAAGTTCAGCTCGCACCAAAGGAAGTAACGGTAAGCAAGCTTGAGGTAATTGCTATCAATAGGGGAGAGCACCTCGATGTTGAGATTGATGTAATCTGTTCTGCCGGAACATATATTCGTGCGATTGCTCGTGATCTTGGGGCTGAATTGGCAGTCGGCGGTCATCTGATTGCACTTCGCCGAATTGAAGTTTCACCTTTTAAAATCGAAGCAGCAGCTCCAATTGAAAGCGCTGAATTATTCGCACTTGCAGCGGCTATATCTAAGGTTATGCCTACCCGAGCTCTTGGATTTGATGAAGTGGCTGAATTGCGATTCGGAAGACGAATTGAAGCCTCTAGCCAAGATGGGATAGTTGCCGCTCTTGGGCCGAGCGGTGATGTGGTTGCAATCCTTGAGAATCAAGATGGCCGCGCTCAACCGATAATAGTTTTCAACTCATGAAAGAATTCAACTTGTGAATAAGAGCGCAGAACTGAATTGGCATGGCGCACCATTAATGGGTGCGACGGTCATTATCGGTATCTTTGATGGTGTTCATAAAGGCCACCAGGCAATCATCAAAAAAGCCCTCACGCTTAATGCACCAGTTGTCGCACTAACTTTCCATCCCCATCCGGCCGCTGTGCTATCCAACAACACAGGTCCAAGTGAACTTCTTACCTTAACTGAGCGGGTGCACCAACTAATGGTTCACGGAGTATCTAGCGTCGCCGTTATTGAATTCACGAGCGAATTCTCAAAATTAACACCAGATGAGTTCATAAAGTTAATTCTTAAAGATCAACTAGGTGCAAAGGAGCTAGTTGTCGGCGCAAATTTTAGATTTGGCACAAAGGCAAGTGGAGATACCAATTATTTGAAAGAGCACTCAGCTTTACCTGTCTACGCACTTGACTTAGAAAGTGAACTTGGAACCTCGGTATCTTCTACTCGGATTCGCGAAGCAATTATTGGTGGAAATATTGAGATTGCACGCGAGTTACTAACTCGTCCACACCAACTTATTGGTCCGGTCATTCACGGCGAGAAACGCGGTCGACAAATTGGATATCCAACTGCAAATATTGAGGTATCGACTAACGCAACTATTCCAAGTGATGGTGTTTATGCCGGATGGTTAACGGTAGGAACTCATAAGTGGCCAGCCGCAATTTCAATCGGCACTAATCCAACTTTTGATGGAGTGCGCGGAAGGCAGATCGAGGCGTATGCGCTAGATCAAACTGATTTGGATTTATATGGCAGCATCGCAAAGGTTGAATTCGGTTGGAGATTGCGGGACACAATTAAGTTCGATGGACTTGATCCACTCCTTGCGCAGATGAAGATTGACTGCGATAAAGCGCGCGAATTGACCCGCTATCACGCGTGATTCTCGCTCGATTTCTCACAATTCGAGCGCGCTGGTAGATTTTCCCTTCGCAAGCGAGAAATTGTGACCTCGTGTTTAAGACCGAGGGCCCTCGTGATAGATGTAAAGGAAGTTAGACATGGCACTAACAGCTGCCGAGAAGAAGGAAGTAATCACAAAGTTTGGCGCCTCTGCATCAGACACAGGAAGCCCTGAGGCACAAGTTGCGCTCCTTTCAAAGCGCATCGACCAACTCACTACGCACCTACAGACAAATGCGAACGATCACCACAACCGTCGTGGTCTGCTTCTACTTGTAGGTCGCCGTCGCAGAATTTTGCAATACCTTGCAAAGACCGATATCGCTCGTTATCGCGCGATTATCGACAAGCTCGGCATCCGCCGATAGTTTGAAATAACTTAATAAATCTCGCCACAGGCCGGACGACTGGTCCTCGGTGGTGGCCTACGGATGATTGCCGTGGGCTTCGATCGAAGATCCATTCTCTGGTAGCTGTGGTGGGAATAGAGAATAGGAGAGACCCATGGAGGGTCAAGACGTTAGTTATGCCGTTGCAAAAATAGACAACGGTAAATTTGGAAAACGAGAGATTCGTTTCGAAACCGGGCGCTTAGCGCGCCAGGCTGCGGGAACCGCAGTCGTTTATTTAGATGATGAGACGATGCTGCTTTCAGCAACAACTGCATCTAAAAATGCAAAAGATCAATTTGATTTCTTCCCACTCACAGTAGATGTGGAAGAGCGTATGTATTCGGTGGGTCGAATCCCCGGATCATTCTTCCGTCGTGAAGGTCGCCCATCAGAGGATGCGATTCTTACCTGTCGTTTGATCGATCGCCCACTTCGCCCATCCTTTATTAAAGGATTGCGTAACGAAGTACAGATCGTTGTAACCGTTATGGCTTTGAATCCCGATCATATGTATGACGTGATCGCTATCAACGCAGCATCGATGTCCACTCAACTTGCTGGACTTCCTTTCTCAGGACCAATCGGCGGAGTTCGCGTTGCACTTATCGATGGCCAATGGGTTGCTTTCCCAAATCACAGTGAATTAGAGCGCGCCGTATTCGATATGGTCGTAGCTGGTCGAATCGCTGGTGATGATGTTGCAATCATGATGGTTGAAGCTGAGGCAACAACAAAGACCATCTCGCTTATCCAAGGTGGAGCAGGCGCACCAACTGAAGAGATTGTTGGAGCTGGTCTTGAAGCCTCAAAGCCATTCATCCGCATTCTCTGCGAAGCTCAAATCGAGCTGGCAAAGGTCGCCGCAAAACCAACTGCAGAATTCCCAGTCTTCTTGGATTATCAAGATGATGCATATGCCGCTGTTGAGAAGGCCGCAAAGGATCGTTTTGCTAAAGCGCTTACGATTGCTGGAAAGCAAGAGCGCGAAACTGAACTTGATGCAATCTCAGCTGAAGTCAAAGAGAAGCTTGCTCCTGATTTTGAAGGACGCGAGAAGGAAATCTCTGCTGCTCTTCGCTCAGTCACAAAGAAGTTGGTCCGCCAACGCGTACTTCGTGACAAGATCCGAATTGATGGCCGCGGTCTTAAAGATATCCGGCCACTAACTGCAGAAGTAGAAGTGATTCCTCGAGTACATGGTTCGGCGCTCTTTGAACGCGGAGAGACCCAAATCCTCGGTGTAACAACGCTAAATATGCTCAAGATGGAGCAACAGCTAGATACTTTGAACCCTGAAGATCACAAGCGTTACATGCATAACTACAACTTCCCGCCTTACTCAACTGGTGAGACTGGTCGAGTTGGCTCGCCAAAGCGCCGCGAAATCGGTCATGGCGCACTTGCAGAACGCGCACTTCTTCCAGTTCTTCCAACTCGCGAAGAGTTTCCTTATGCAATCCGCCAAGTATCTGAAGCGCTCGGCTCAAATGGATCTACCTCAATGGGATCTGTCTGCGCATCCACGCTTTCACTACTTAACGCTGGTGTGCCTCTGAAGGCACCTGTCGCAGGTATTGCAATGGGTCTTATCTCTGATGATGTTGATGGCAAAGTTGAATATGTCGCACTTACTGACATTCTCGGCGCCGAAGATGCATTCGGAGATATGGATTTCAAGGTAGCTGGCACAAAGGATTTTGTTACCGCGCTACAGCTCGATACGAAACTTGATGGAATTCCAGCAAGCGTTCTTGCCGCAGCGTTACTACAAGCCAAAGAGGCTCGCTTAGCAATCCTCAACGTTATGAATGAGGCGATTGATCGTCCAGATGATATGAATCCACTGGCTCCACGGATCATCAGCATCAAGATTCCAGTCGATCAAATCGGCGCTGTTATCGGCCCTAAGGGTAAGGTCATCAACCAGATTCAAGAAGAGACTGGCGCTGAGATCACTATCGAAGATGATGGAACGATTTATATCGGTGCGACAAATGGAACTGCAGCTGATGCTGCCAAGGCCCAAGTCATCGCAATCGCAGATCCAAAGCTTCCTGAAGTTGGTGAGCGTTACAACGGAACTGTTGTGAAGCTTGCAGCTTTCGGTGCTTTCGTAAATCTTCTACCCGGGAAAGATGGCCTGCTGCACATCTCACAGATCCGCAAGATGCATGGTGGAAAGCGGATTGAGAATCTAGAGGATGTAATGAAGGTCGGAGATAAGGTCCATGTTGAGATCGGTGAAATCGATCCAAAGGGCAAGCTCTCACTAGTTCCAGTTCTTGAAGAGACAGCAAGCGAATAACTGATTATGACTGTGCGCAAGACCGTTCATCCAAGCGGCTTGCGCATTGTCACAGAAGAGATACTCAATGTTCGAAGCGCTGCCTTTGGTATCTGGGTCAATGTCGGCTCGCGCGATGAATCACCTAGCGTTGCGGGCGCCTCACATTTCTTAGAGCATCTGCTCTTTAAAGGAACTAAGACTCGTACCGCGCTAGATATCTCATCATCGATTGAAGCAGTTGGCGGCGAGATGAATGCCTTCACCTCAAAGGAATACACCTGCTTTTATGCCAGAGTTATTGATGCTGATCTGCCGCTCGCAATCGATGTCATCTCAGATCTAATTACCTCTTCGCTTGGTAGACCCGAAGATGTAGATGCAGAGCGAAAAGTAGTTCTGGAAGAGATATCAATGCGCGATGATGATCCCTCTGATTTGGTGCATGATCTCTTTGCTGAAACTTTCTTTGGAGATACCCCTGTAGGCCGTCCAATTCTTGGAACAGTTGAATCAATCACATCAATGTCGAGAAACTCGATATTCAACTATTACAAAAAGCGCTACCTTCCCGAAGATATTGTCATCGCTGTCGCTGGAAACATTAAGCACCAGAAAGTAATTGATGCGGTTGTTAAGGCAATGTCTCGCGATGGCTTCTTAGGCGATACGAAAAGTGAATTCAAGATGCGCTCAACTGCAAAGGTTAAGCGGCACGGAGAGAGAATCGGCTTAATACATCGCAAAACCGAACAAGCTCATCTTTTCCTAGGAGTCGATGGCGTAGCTCGGGATGATCAGCGACGCTTTGCTATGAGCGTTCTCTCTGCTGCTCTCGGCGGCGGGATGTCATCGCGACTCTTTCAAGAGATTCGCGAGAAACGTGGCCTTGCATATTCGGTCTATTCCTACGCCCAACAATTCGCTGGAACCGGAGCGCTCGGCTTCTACGCCGGATGTACTCCTTCCAAAGCGACCGAAGTAATTTCACTAATTCGCGAAGTGCTAAATGATGTTGCGGTTTATGGTCTTACCCATGAAGAGTTATTGCGCGCACAGGGCGCGGTAAAAGGAACCCTAGTTTTGAGCCAAGAAGACACCGGTTCTCGAATGAGCCGAATCGGCAAGAGCGAGCTAGTGCATGGCGAAATCCAGAGCTTCGATGAGATTCTTGGTTTGATTACCAGGGTGAGTTCGAGTGACATTCGGGAATTGGCTGGCGAATTCCTCACCAAGAGCCCTACCCTTGCCATTGTTGGTCCATTCAATAAAGAGTCGGTCTTCGAGAAGGTGATGGCATAGTGGCGATACGAGTAGCAGTCCTTGGCGCAAGAGGTCGGATGGGTAATGAGGTTTGCCGCGCCATTAAAGCTACAAGCGATCTTGAATTGGTAGCTGAGATTGATCTTGGGGATTCACTGGATCTTCTAAAGAGTTCAAAGGCTGAAGTAATGGTTGATTTCACCACCCCAGAATCAGTAATGGGGAATTTAAAATTTGCAATTGAAACTGGAATTCATAGCGTTGTTGGTACAACCGGATTTGATAAGGCAAAAATAGATTCTTTGAAGAATTTACTTGCGGCTAATCCAAAAGTCGGCTTACTAGTTGCCCCTAACTTTGGCCTTGCTGCGGTTTTAATGATGCAATTCGCAGCAACCGCCGCTCGCTACTTTGAGTCGGCCGAGATAATTGAATTGCATCACCCGGAGAAAGCAGATGCCCCGAGTGGAACTGCTACAAGAACAGCAGAGCTGATGAGCGAAGCTAGAGAGAAAGCAAAACTTGCTCCCATGCCCGATAAGACAAGTAAGTCGCTAGATGGAGCGCGCGGTGCAAAGGTCGGAGATATCCCAATTCACTCGGTACGCCTTCGCGGCTTAGTTGCTCATCAAGAAGTCTTGTTTGGCGAGAAGGGCGAGACGTTGACGATTCGCCATGATTCCCTTGATAGAAGTGGTTTTATGCCCGGAGTTCTTCTTGGTGTTCGTGAAGTAAGTAAGAACCCAGGATTAACTGTAGGTTTAGAGCATTACTTGAAACTAAGTTAGGAGCAATGATGGCTGAGATAACTATGTATGGCGCGGAGTGGTGTGGGGATTGCCGCCGGTCAAAGCGCTTCCTTGATAGCAACAAGGTTTCTTATAACTACATAGATGTCGAGGCCGACGCTAGCGCATCTGAGAAAGTCATCGAGATCAACGGCGGAATGCGTTCAATTCCGGTCATCCTTTTCCCAGACGGAACTCATCTCACTGAGCCATCTGATAACGCTCTCAAAGAGAAGTTAGAGGCGCTCAAAGTTCTTTAGATTGAGTTTGAACGGTATAGAAGCGCTGAAACCAAAGCCGCAAGTAACATCATCAAGGGAAATGGCGCCTTAAACCTTAGCGCGACGGCTGCCACTAAGACACCAGCGATACGGTGATCAACGATTACCTGCGAATCCTTAGTCAGAGTTTGAGAAGCAACCAGTGCGCTAAGTAAGACGACCGGGATTAGCGCGTTTATACGTTGCAATCGGGGATTACTAAAAAAACTTTCTGGAAGTGAATACCCAAGAAGTTTCAGGATAAAGCAGAGTGCGCTAGCCCCGAGTACTGCGATCCAAAGTTGGCTCATTTCGTACTCCATCCCAGCGCTATTGCGATAAGAACGGTTGCGATGATTGGAAATCCAGCACCGACAAAAGGTGTTAGTGAAAGTGCAATGATTACTGCAAGAAGTGCGGCGATTCGACTCTTCTTATCAACCAACCGTGGCCAAACCAAACCTAGGAAAGCTGCCGGAACGGCTGCATCAAGGCCCCAACTTGAAGGATCACCTATTGAATCTGCACTTAGTGCGCCAATTAAAGTGAAGAGATTCCAGAAGAAAAATATGCCAATTCCAGTTGCAAAGAAGCCATAGCGCATCGCATCTTCGCCCCGATTTTCCTGCGAAATTGCTACGCCCGTTGATTCATCTATTGTGATTTGCGCACCTAGCGCTCGTTTCAATCCGCGCAGATTTAGTATCGGCGCCATTCTCATTCCATAAAGGCCATTTCGAATTCCAAGTAGCGCGCCCGTTGCAATTGCACTTAGCGCGCTTCCGCCACCGGTCATAACTCCAACAACTGCAAATTGTGAGGCGCCCGAGAAAAGCAGTAGCGATAAAGCGCAGGCTTGGGCTACCGAAAAGCCACCAGCAACAGCTGCCGCCCCGAAAGCAGCGCCATAACTGCCGACCGGGATCGCCACGCTAAGTGAGTCGCGTAACACGGCGCGGCGGGGAAATGACACGCGACTATTTTGCCTTATCAATCGCGCCGCCATAACCGCCTCAAAGATAGGGTCACGCTCGTGAGTGAAGCCGAGGGATATCCCGAAATAGTCTTTCGCGATGATGTAACTGTCGAATTGGTAAAGGCAAGTGCCAATGATGCTGACGTTATTTGGGCGGCTCGAGTTTCAACTGCTGGCGAACAATCTCGGGAAGAAATCGAAACTGATCCATCTAGATCCGCAGGATTGATTAACTATCTAGCGCGCGAGCGCCATGGCTCTCCCTTTGAACATACCTCGATGACTTTCTTTGTGAGCGCGCCAATATTTGTATTCCGTGAATTTATGCGCCATCGCATCGCTTCTTATAATGAGGAGAGCGGTAGATATCGAGAGTTAAAACCAGTTTTCTACATCCCCAGCAAAGAGCGGAAACTCGTTCAAACCGGGAAGACTGGTCATTATGTTTTCGTAGATGGAACTGATGAACAGTTCAAAGTAACCGTTGATGCCATGAAAGAGACTTATATCTTGGCTTATCAGAACTATAAGAAGATGCTTGATGCCGGGGTTGCTCGAGAAGTTGCGCGCGCAGTTCTTCCGGTAGCGCTCTACTCATCGATGTATGTCACGATGAATGCAAGAGCTTTGATGAACTTCCTATCGCTTCGCACCAGCCGCGAGGGATCACATTTCCCAAGCTACCCACAGCGCGAGATAGAGATGGTGGCCGAGAAGATGGAAGAGCATTTTGCACGCTTGATGCCAATTACTTATGGCGCATTCCAGAAGTCAGGACGAGTAGCACCGTAGTAGCCTTGGCGCATGTCGACTCCGACGCCTTTTGGCCGCCTCTTAACGGCCATGATTACCCCATTCAAAGATGATTTAAGTATTGATTGGGCCGGAGTTGAAAAGTTAGCCTCACATCTTCAGAGCACCGGTCATGATGGAATTGTTGTAAATGGAACTACCGGTGAGGCTCCAACCACTAGCGATGATGAGAAAGTTGAGATCATCAAGGTTGTTAAGAAGGTAACCGGCGGTAAGTTAAAGATTGTTGCTGGCGCTGGAAATAACGAGACAACTCACTCGGTAGAACAAGCGGAGATGGCAGCGAAAGCAGGGGCTGATGGCTTGCTCGTTGTGACTCCTTATTACAACAAGCCGCCACAAGCTGGAATCGAAGCCCACTTTCGTGCGATTGCAGATAGCACTGATTTACCAGTAATGATGTATGACATTCCTGGGCGGACCGGGATGGCAATCGAACCGGACACACTCTGTCGCCTTGCCGAACATAAGAAAATCGTTGCGTTAAAGGATGCAAAGGGCGATGTTGCTTCGACCTCTTGGGTAATAAAGAGATCAGGAATTCCCGTTTATTCCGGTGATGACATTTTGAATCTTCCACTTCTATCAGTTGGCGCAGTCGGATTCGTTTCAGTCTGTGGCCACACGGTCGGTGCTCGCCTCCGTGAGCTGTTAGATAGTTGGTTTGCCGGTGATTCAAAGCGCGCACTTGCGATTCATCAAGAGTTATTATCGGTCTACACCGGAACTTTCCGTACTCAAGGAGCGATTCTTACAAAAGCTGCGATGAAGTTAATGGGACTTCCCGGCGGGCGTGTTCGCCTGCCACTCGTTGATGCGACTGATGCACAGATTTCACAACTTCGTGAGGATCTAAAACAAGGTGGAGTGAAACTCAAATAATGAATCATCCGCATCCCGAACTCGGGTTGCCACCAAGACTTCCTGCAAAGACTCTTCGCATAGTCGCACTTGGCGGACTTGCCGAAGTTGGAAGAAATATGACGGTTTTTGAATATGACGGCGAATTACTTGTCGTCGATTGTGGTGTCTTATTCCCAGAAGATAATCAGCCCGGCGTAGATTTAATCTTGCCGGACTTTTCCTACATTAGAGATCGCCTGCGCGATATCAAAGCAGTTTTTCTTACCCATGGACATGAAGATCACATCAGCGCACTCGGTTATCTCTTGCGAGAGCGGGAAGATATTCCGGTTATTGGTTCTCAACTAACTCTTGCCTTCTCCAAAGGAAAGTTAAGAGAACATCGGATCTCACCAATCACAATTGAGGTAAGAGAAGGTCAGCGCCGCAAAGTTGGAAATTTCGAACTTGAATTTGTCGCCGTAAATCACTCAATCCCAGATGCCCTGGCCGTCGTAATTCGCACTCCTGCTGGAACAGTTCTTCATACTGGCGACTTCAAGATGGACCAACTACCACTTGATGGAAGGATCACGGATTTAGCTCGTTTTGCTGAGTTAGGGCGCGAAGGAGTTGACCTCTTTATGGTCGACTCGACAAATGCTGATATCCCCGGATACACAACTTCAGAGCGGGAGATCATGCCGGTCTTGGATCGCGTAATTGCGAGCGCAAAGCGGCGCGTGATTGTTGCTTCCTTCGCCTCAAATGTTCATCGCGTCCAGCAAGTTATTGATCTTGCCTATACCCATAATAAGAAGGTCTCCTTTATTGGCCGCAGCATGGTGCGAAACATGTCACTCGCCTCAGAACTAGGTTTTTTACACATCCCACCAAACACATTGATTAGTGAAGATGAGATTGATGATCATGGTGAAGATGTTGTATTGATATCAACCGGATCTCAAGGTGAACCACTTGCGGCACTTTCAAGAATGGCAAATGGAGATCATCGGATCAAGGTCGGACCCGAGGACACCGTCATCCTTGCTTCATCTTTAATTCCTGGTAATGAAAATGCGGTTTACCGAGTGATAAATGAATTGACGCGTTTTGGAGCCCGGGTTGTGCATAAAGGCAATGCGCTCGTACACGTTTCTGGCCATGCAGCTGCTGGGGAGCTTCTTTATTGCTACAACATAGTTAAGCCCAAGAATGTTATGCCGGTACATGGTGAATGGCGCCATATGAAGGCAAATGCTGAACTCGCTATTTCTACTGGAGTTCGGAGAGAGAATGTTGTGATTGCTGAAAATGGCGTTGTGGTTGATCTTGCCAATTCAAAAGCCGAGATTGTGGGCGCCGTACCTTGTGGATTCGTTTATGTCGATGGAATGAGTATCGGAGATATAACCGAGGACTCATTAAAAGATCGACGGATTCTTGGGGAAGAGGGATTCATCTCGGTGATTGTCGTAATTGATTCACAAACCGGAAAGATTGTGGCTGGCCCAGATATTCACGCGCGCGGTTTTGCAGAAGATTTAGAGTTATTTGATGAAGTGAAAGTGAAAATTGAGAAAGCTCTCGCAGGTGCGGTAGCAGCCGGAACAAATGGCACACATCAACTTTCACAAGTGGTTCGAAGAACTGTTGGTAGTTGGGTTGGCGGCGAACATCGTCGACGCCCGATGATCGTCCCGGTCGTTATCGAAGTCTGACGGCGCGCCTCACTCTCTAGATTTTTCAATTGCCATACGCTTTTTCGTTATGGCTACGAAGAGTAGTAAGAAGGCTGCGAGCGGATTCCTCGCTGGTTTATCGCGCCTGCTTACCTCTATTTGGCGGGGGATAGCAAAGGGGCTCGGCGCAACCATTCGTGCTATTACCAAAGGCGCTAAAGATTTAGATCCCGAACATCAACGCGATGGAATTGGCTTTCTACTTCTCATTATCGGATTGATTGCCGCTGCTGCATCTTGGTGGCGACTTGATAATTGGTTTGGCGATGCTTCTTATTCATTCTTCTATGGCGCGGTAGGAAGAGTTGCCATTCTTACGCCAATTCTCTTTGGATATTTTGCATTCCGACTCTTTAGGGCTCCACAAGATAAGGCCGCAAACGGCAGAGTTTTAATCGGATCAATCTTGATGCTAATTAGCGTTACTGGACTCATACACATTATTAACCCAACTTCAATAGATACCGGCGCAACTGCGATGCGTGAGGGGGGTGGATGGATTGGGTACGGAATATCAACACTTCTTGTCGGCTTAGTAACTGATGTAATTGCCATTCCGATTCTTGCTCTCATCTTCTTGTTTAGTTTGCTAGTTATAACCGCAACTCCGCTCTCAACTGTTTTTGCATTTATAGGTGGGTTATTTAGCGGCGCTAAGGAGAAAGTTGGCGATGCGCTAGAAGAGCGTCGTGAGCGCAAGATCGAAGAGTTTGAAATCTCAGAAACCCCTCCTTTTGAAACACCGCTAGTGCAACAGCTACCTGAGGTTGAAGAAGAGATTGATGAAGAGAGTTTTGATGAAGAATTCACCGTTGAAATCCCGAAAGAGCAGGTAGCTGAGCCCGCAAAACCAGAGCGCCCAGTCCAATTAATTTTGCAGTCCATGGATTCATACATCCTGCCCGCGATGGAGATTCTTCGTGCCGGGCCAGCCTCAAAAGGCAAGAGCAAGGCCAACGACTCTGTTGTTCAAGCGTTAACCGAGCTATTTAATGAATTTGAAATAGATTGCGAAGTTACTGGTTTTATGCGGGGACCCACGGTAACTCGCTATGAGGTTGAACTTGGCTCGGGCGTGAAAGTAGAGGCGATTACCGCCCTCTCGAAGAACATCGCCTACGCCGTAGCGAGTAGCGATGTGCGAATCCTCTCTCCGATTCCCGGAAAGTCCGCAGTCGGAATTGAGATCCCGAATTCAGATCGTGAAATCGTCTCACTCGGAGATGTTCTCCGCTCGAGCGTTGCTGGTAATGATCACCACCCAATGGTGATTGCACTTGGTAAAGATGTAGAGGGCAATTTCATCTGTGCAAACCTTGCCAAAATGCCACATCTATTGGTTGCCGGAGCTACCGGAGCTGGTAAGTCCTCAATGATTAACTCGCTAGTCACTTCTATCTTGATGCGCGCAACTCCTAATGATGTCCGACTAATTCTTATAGATCCAAAGCGGGTTGAGTTAAATGCATACGATGGCATCCCACATCTAATTTCTCCGATTATCACAAATCCAAAGAAGGCAGCTGAAGCTCTAGCCTGGGTAGTACGCGAAATGGAGTTACGATACGACGATCTCTCGACCTACGGATTTAGACATGTTGATGATTTCAATAAAGCGGTCCGCTCAGGGAAATTAGTAGCGCCTGCAAATGCGGAGGTTCCGCTACAACCATATCCATATCTATTGATTGTGGTTGATGAGTTAGCTGACTTAATGATGGTGGCAGCTCGCGAAGTTGAAGATAGCATCGTACGAATCACCCAACTTGCACGCGCAGCCGGAATTCACCTTGTTATTGCAACCCAGCGGCCGAGCGTAGATATTGTCACTGGATTGATTAAAGCGAATGTCCCATCACGACTCTCATTTGCGACATCTTCACTTGCGGATTCACGCGTTATTTTGGATAGTCCCGGAGCTGAGAAATTAGTTGGCCAGGGCGATGGACTCTTCCTTCCTATGGGCGCAAGTAAACCAATTCGTATTCAAGGAGCATATGTATCAGAGCGCGAAATTGAGCAGGTTGTAAGCCATGTTCGTTCACAATTAAAGCCGGTATATCGCGAAGATATTCTCAAACCAGTTGTAACTTCGCGTGGTATCGATGACGAAATCGGCGATGATCTAGAACTTCTTATCCAAGCAGTTGAACTAGTTGTATCAACTCAATTCGGATCAACTTCGATGTTGCAGCGAAAGTTAAGGATTGGTTTTGCTAAAGCGGGAAGGCTGATGGATTTGATGGAGACTCGAGGAATCGTTGGACCCTCAGAAGGCTCTAAGGCTCGGGTTGTTCTAGTTAAGCCTGAGGACTTGGCTTCGGTGCTCTCCGTTCTTCAAGGGTGAAGCCTTAAGGGTTAGAAAGAGATTAGGGGTTGCCCTTCTCTAATTTTCGGCGGTAAAATTCGCGCTCCCAAACCGCGAGGTTTACATGTCGGTCGGCGCATCTTTAACGGAAGTTCGCAAGACAGCAAGTCTGTCTACTGGCGAACTATCTAAGCGCACCCGAATTCCAGAGAGCGTAATTGAAGATTTGGAGCGCGATAATTTCACGACAAGTGGTGGACCTGCATATGCCCGTGGACATATTAGAAATATTGCACGTGTTTGTGGCGCAGATGCAGATCCAATACTTTCTAAATTTGATTCCCAGACAATTCCATTAAATAAATCAATTCGTGAATTACTAAATGATACAAATGCAACAACTGCAAAGAAAGTTCGCAAACCAATTTCTTGGAAAGGCCTCACCGGAGTTGCCGCGGGTGTCGTTGCGCTTTTTGTATTTGGGGGAGCGCTAATATCTACGAGCAATAACAATGATGTTCTCTCCGAAGAGACCACTCAAGTCGTGGAGAGCGGCCCGGTAGCGAAGAAAGTTGATGGCGTTGAGGTAATTCTTAAGGGAGTTAATGGACTCTCATGGGTTGCTGTAAATGATAGTTCTGGAGCCACTCAATACAGCGGACGCATCCGCCAAGGCGAACAGATGACTTTCAGCGATGATCAGCTTTTATATCTTGTGATTGGTAACGCTGGGGCTATTCAACTTATCGTCAACGGTGAAAATCTGGGCATCCCCGGTAAAGTCGGTGAAGTTGTAAGACTCGAGTTTGGCCCACAAGCCCTCTCTAATCAAGGTTAGATCGCTCGCTAGAATCTGCGAGTGTCGCCCACTCGCGCAAATCCTAAGACTGTTGCACTTGTTACTTTGGGATGCGCGCGAAATGAAGTCGACTCGGAAGAACTCGCTGGCCGCCTCGCAGCCGATGGTTGGGAGTTAATAAGTGATGTGGGTAGCGCAGATATTGCACTCATTAATACCTGTGGCTTCATCGAGTCAGCAAAGAAAGATTCAGTCGATGCCCTACTTGAGGCTCACTCACTAAAGAATGACGGAACTTTAAGGGCAGTAGTCGCAGTCGGTTGCATGGCCGAGCGTTATGGCGATGAGTTAGCCGAAGCTCTTCCGGAGGCAGATGCGATCTTAGGTTTTGATGATTATGCCGATATCTCAAATCGACTTCGCTCAATATTGGATGGTCAAAAACTCGAAGTCCATAAGCCAAAAGATCGCCGTTCGCTCATCCCAATTTCGCCGGCAAAGCGCCAAGAAGAGAGACAAGAATTTAAAGGCTCGATGGGCCAGGCTTCCGCCTTCTCTAGAAAGCGCCTTGGTGATGCGCCCCTAGCTCCGCTAAAGATTGCTTCGGGATGCGATCGCCGTTGCACTTTCTGTGCCATCCCGCAATTCCGGGGCGCCTTTATCTCGCGCCGTCCGACTGAAATTCTCGATGAGGCTAAGTGGCTTTCAGAAAACGGAGTCAGTGAGATTTTTCTTGTTAGTGAGAACACCACTTCTTACGGGAAGGATTTCGGGGACTTACGAATTCTTGAGCGACTTCTCCCAGATCTTGCCGAAATAGATGGGATTGAGCGGATAAGACTTTCGTATCTTCAGCCAGCAGAAATTCGTCCCACACTTTTGCAAGCAATAGTTTCAACTCCAAAGGTTGTTCCATATTTTGATATCTCCTTTCAACATGCAGCCGGAACACTTCTTCGTCGGATGCGTCGATTTGGGGATGGGGAGAAATTCCTTCACCTCTTAACCCAGATCCGAGCGCTAAATCCTGAGGCAGGAATCCGTTCCAACTTTATCGTTGGATTCCCAGGTGAAACTGAAGATGAATATCAAGTGTTAGTGGATTTCTTAAGTGAAGCGCGCCTTGATGCGATCGGAATATTTCCTTACTCGGATGAAGATAAGACCGAGGCGGTAACAATGACCGGAAAATTAGAAACTGAATTGATTAACGAGCGGACCGAATCGCTCCGTCGAGTTGCCGAAGAGTTGATTTACGAGCGGGCAAATGAGCGCATTGGGCAGCAAGTACGCGTTCTAGTTGAAGATAGCGAAACCGGCGAAGGCCGGGCCGAGCACCAAGGCCCAGAAGTTGATTCCACAACTTTTCTAAATTCTCCTCGCACCAAATTTAAAGTGGGCGAGTATGTAGATGCCATAGTTAGCGATGTGGCAGGAGCAGATTTGGTAGCTCAACCACTATGAATCTGCCCAACGCGCTAACCGTCTTTCGCATTCTCGCCTTGCCGTTTTGCGCATGGGCGCTCTTTCAAAAAGATGGTCAAGATCCAACCTGGCAGATAATTGCTTGGACCATGTTCTTTATCGTAGGCATGACCGATGTTCTTGATGGAAGGATTGCAAGAAAGCGAAATCAGATTTCACATTTTGGAATCATTCTTGACCCAATCGCTGATAAAGCATTTATCGCAACTGCGCTTATCGGACTCTCGATCCTAGGAAAGATGCCGTGGTGGGTCACGGTATTGATCTTGGCGCGCGAGATTGGTGTGACAATCCTGCGCTTTTCAGTAATCAAGCGGGAGGTAATCTCAGCTAATCGTGGCGGAAAACTCAAGTCTCTTCTGCAAAACTTTTCCGTTGGTTTCTACATCTTGCCTATTCCTACCTCGCTTTACTTACCTAGAGACATTTTGCTTGGAGTCGCCATCGTGCTAACAATTTGGACTGGCGCTGAATATTTTAGGCAGGTGATCAAACAGAAATGAACTTGGGCCAGGAAGTAATCAACCTTCTTCGAGAGCGTGGCGAGACTCTCTCGGTAGCGGAGTCGTTAACTGGTGGTTTACTTGCAAAGACGCTCACGGATTTTGAAGGTGCCTCACATTCATTCTTAGGAGGCGTAATTGCATATTCAATCGAAAGCAAGTTGCACGACCTCGATGTCCCTAAAGATGTGATTGATACTCGTGGGGCTTACTCACAGCAGGCCGCGATTGCTATGGCTGAAGGTGCAAAACGCAGATTTGGAAGTGATTGGGCAATCTCAACAACTGGGGTAGCCGGACCCGGTCATTCCCACGGAGTAGCCGCCGGCGAGGTTTGGGTCTCAATAATTGGCGGCCAGGTACGAGAAAACATCAAGTTATCGCTATCGGGGGATCGGTCCAGCATCCGCTTCGGCGCGGTAGAGGGCGCGTTATCTGCCTTCACGCGTATCCTTAGAGCCTCGGATTAATTAGGAAGGATTGTCATGGAGTTAATGCGCACCCATATCGGTAGCGCGCTTCGTGGCGCCCGGACATCTCAAGGCCGGACCCTTCGCGACGTTGCTAAAGAGGCTCGCGTCTCACTTGGCTACCTCTCTGAAGTTGAAAGAGGCCAGAAAGAGGCATCTTCCGAACTTTTAAATTCGATCTGCATTGCTTTGAATTTAAATCTCTCATCAGTACTCGTTGAAGTAGCGACTCAAATAAAGCTTCACGAAATCCCAGTACTTACGGTCGTCGACACGAACGCCGCGTAAGGTTTCGCTGTGGTCGAATCCAGCGCCCGCTCCAACTATCAACACCAATCCACCGTTCATCGCCGCACTCGCGGCGCAATTATGAGCGCCGCCAGAGCGCTGCTCGGTGAGAGTGGAATAAGCGCAACTAACATGATTGATATTGCAGATCGCGCCCAAGTTTCGCGCGCCTCGCTTTATAACCATTTTAGAGATAAACATGAAGTTTTTGTCGGACTTGTTGAAACTGAAATCGATCGAATCTCAACCCTCGCCCTCGTTGCCCAATCCCGTTCCGAAGCGCTTCACATGATCTCTCGGGAAATTTCGGCGCACGAAGGACTTCGCACTGCGATTGAGCGCGATGGCGATTTGATGGCGGCCGCCCTAACTGCGCGTGATCACAAAGTCTGGGTTGAAATTTATGCCCAACTTTCAAAGATATTTGCAACCGATGTTGTTGGCGTTGGACTTGTACTTCGTTGGTTGATGGGACAAGTTACAGCGCCGCTTTCAGAGGAACACTCGCGCGAGCAGGCAAATCGCATCTCCTCAATTCTCTAGTTTTAGTTCTATGCGGATTACCGAACTGCGCCGCAGATTAAATGAACACTTCGGAGCCGATTGGGCGCCTTCTTATTCCAAAGACATCATCTTGGCTGAACTCGGTGGCCAAACAATCGAAGCAGCCTTAGCTATGGGTATGGAACCTGCTGATATCTGGCGCGCAGTCGTCCGCCACAATCCTGAGATTAAGAGCGAACTGCGTTAACTCGCATCGGGACGCTGCCCTTTGGCCTGTAGGTAGCGCGTGGTTGGGCTTTGGGGAATCCAGATTTGAGTTGCAGGCGGAAGCGGCGAGCGATTTCCAAGATGATTATTCGACCTTCAAGGAGCGCGAATTGATCACCGAGGCACTTTCTTGTACCGGCGCCGAAGGGGAAAAAAGCCCCTTTGGGAAGAGATTTTTCAAAGTCGCCGCTCCATCGTTCTGGTCTAAATTCATCGGGATCTTTGAAGTAGCGTGAATCTCGATGAGTTACATATTGGCTTACTAAAACGTGAGCGCCTTTAGGAACAAAACGACCTGCTAGTTCAACATCTTCAAGGGCGCGCCTTGGAGCGACCCAGACTGGGGGACAGAGGCGTAAAACTTCATTGAAAATCGCTGCTGTAAGTGGGGCGGCGAAGAGTTTTGCTGCGAAATCTTCTGCTCCGCGATGAGCGAAAACAGTCTCGGCTTCCGTTGCTAATTGATCCCAATATTTTGGATTTTCACTCAAGTAAGAAAATACCCAAGTTAAAACATTTGCAGTTGTCTCATGCCCGCTCAAAATCAAAGTTAGAGTCTCGTCGCAAACTTCACTCTCGCTTAAGCGCTCGCCTTCAGGTGTTGTTGCCTCAAGCAATATTCCAAGTAAGTCATCGCGCTTTATTCCATCTTTGATTCGTTCGCGGATAATCCTTGAAGCGACTTGATTTAAATCATCGGCCGCACTTTGGAACTTTCTAAAGTAAGGAATTGGCCAACTATCCATCCGGTCAAGACCGGGGAGCATGGTCCGTTCAATTCGATCAATAGCAATATGCATTGACTTTTGAACTCGCTCGGTATCTTCGCTTATATCTGTGCCAAAGAGAATCTCGGCAACGATGTCGAAAGTAAGTGACATCATCTCGGGGCCAAGTTCTACATCGCTTCCGGCGCGCCAATTTGAGATGTGCTTATCGGTAAGCGCAAGCATCGTTTCTGCGTATGAGGAAATCTTGCTGATATGAAATGGGGATTGCATAAGGCGGCGATGGCGCAGGTGAATCGGCTCCTCATTTGTGAGTAACCCAGTTCCCAAAACTTTGCGCATCCGTTCAAAACCAACGCCTTTGATAAAACTATGTTGTTTGCTAACCGTGACTTCATGAACCATTTCGGGCGCAAAGGCGCCGTAGAAGAGTTGTCCTCCCAAGAAGAATGAGGTGAGGTCGCCGAATTGATCGCGGGCGCTTCGAAGAAAACCTGGGGTGTCCTTCTGGAATTGCAAAGTTAAAAGTGGCGAGCGCGGCCCTGGGGGAATCTCACTCTTTACCGTTCGGCGTTTAAGCGGCTTAGGAATCGGGGCGTATTCAGCTGGCCTCGGAGCGGTAAATGGGGTGGTGGCCATGGGGCACGGTAGGGCGGGGCGTGTCTCAAAGTCATTAGAACAAATGTTCGGTAGACTCTGGGTTAATAACAGCGCCTAGCTGTTAGTCCAACCAGAGCGGTTCCACACTTCCGCCCGAGATCACTCAGGCCGTCGGTGGTAGTCCGTACCTTCTGGACCAACTAACGATAAAGAGAAAGGCAAGACAAGTGGCTAAACCCGCTAAAGATCCAACTGAAGAAAATAAGAACCAACCAGCCCCTGAAAAGCAGAAGGCCCTAGATACCGCGCTTGCCCAGATCGAGCGTCAGTTTGGCAAGGGCTCTGTAATGAAGATGAGCGAGAGAACCTCACAACCAATCGAGGTAATCCCAACCGGCTCAATCGCTCTCGATGTCGCCCTCGGAATTGGCGGCCTACCACGCGGAAGAATTATTGAAATCTTTGGACCTGAGTCCTCAGGTAAGACAACTCTGACGCTACATGCGATTGCAAATGCGCAACGCAATGGCGGAATCGCTGCCTTTATTGATGCCGAGCATGCCTTTGATTCTGAGTATGCAAAGAAGCTGGGCGTTGATATCGATGCGCTACTTGTCTCTCAACCAGATACTGGTGAACAAGCACTTGAAATTATGGACATGCTAGTTCGCTCCGGCGCACTTGATTTAATTGTGGTCGACTCGGTTGCGGCTCTTGTTCCACGCGCTGAAATCGAAGGTGAGATGGGTGATTCACATATGGGACTTCAAGCAAGACTTATGTCCCAAGCGCTTCGAAAGATTACTGGCGCACTTAGCCAATCTAAGACCACCGCAATCTTCATTAACCAGCTCCGCGACAAGATCGGCGTTTTCTTCGGCTCACCTGAGACAACTACTGGTGGAAAAGCCCTTAAGTTCTACGCCTCAGTCCGTATGGATATCCGCCGAATTGAGACCTTGAAAGATGGCCAAGAAGCGGTTGGAAATAGAACCCGCGTCAAAGTTGTGAAGAACAAGATGGCGCCTCCATTTAAGCAAGCAGAATTCGACATCCTCTACGGTGTTGGAATCTCTCGCGAAGGCAGCTTGCTAGATCTTGGCGTTGATCTTGGAATCGTAAAGAAATCCGGCGCTTGGTTCACCTATGAAGGAGACCAACTCGGCCAAGGAAAAGAGAACTCCCGTCAATTCCTTATCGATAACCCAGATCTCGCAAATGAGATCGAGACCAAGATCCGTAACCATTACGCAACTGCCGATATCGATCCTGCTCTAGTTGCAGCGATTGATGAAGCTGCTGCTGATGTCGAGTTCTAAACAACTCCTTGAAGAAGAAGTAGCGAGCGACCCCTACCAAGTAGGAACGACGATTGCGCTTAGCGCACTTGGTCGTCGTGCGAAAAGTAGGGGAGAGCTCTTCACTCTTCTCAAGAAGCGAGGTATCGCCGAAGAGGTTGCCAACGCAATTCTCTTTCGCCTCCAAGAACAGGGTTTTGTTAATGATTACGAATTTGCTCGATATTGGAGCGAATCCCGGCAACGTACAAAAAAGGTCTCGCGCCGAATAATCATCGGAGAGCTCCGTTCTAAAGGCATAAGCGATGAGATCATCGAATGGATCACAAGTGATATCTCAGATGATGCTGAGTATGAAAACGCGCTTAAGTTTGCAGAGAGAAAAGCGCGTTCTTATGCAAAGTTAGAACCCCAAGTTGCCTACCGGCGACTACATGGAGCGCTCTCAAGACGAGGTTTCTCTGGAAATGTCATCAATAGAGTCATGCTGGAGTTAGGAATCTCCGCTAGATAATGCGATAGGTACGATTCGCTCGTGAACCGTACCTATGTAATTCAGACTCTGGGCTGCCAGATGAATGTCCACGACTCAGAGCGGATCGCAGGTTCACTTGATGCTGCTGGATACACGCCAGCCCTAGAGGGCCAGGACCCCGATTTAATTGTCTTTAATACCTGCGCTGTTAGAGAGAATGCAGATAACAAGCTCTATGGACATTTGAGTTTCCTCGCCCCAACAAAGAAAGCCAATCCAGATCTACAGATTGCAATCGGTGGCTGCCTTGCTCAGAAAGATAAGGGCAGCATCATTAAACGTGCGCCCTATGTTGATGTTGTATTTGGAACTCATAATGTCGGTTCCCTCCCAGCGCTCCTTGAACGAGCCCGAATTGAGCAACGTTCTCAGGTTGAGATTAAGGAAGCGCTAGAACATTTCCCATCAACCCTCCCAGCTCGAAGGCATTCAGCATTCTCGGCTTGGGTATCAATCTCAGTTGGCTGTAATAACACCTGTACTTTCTGCATAGTTCCACAACTTCGAGGCCGCGAGAAAGACCGGCCGAGCGATGAAATTCTTGGCGAAATCCGCGCCCTCGTTGATGAGGGAGTAACTGAGGTAACTCTCCTTGGACAGAACGTAAATGCTTACGGCGTTGATTTTGGCGACCGGGAAGCTTTTGCAAAGTTGCTCCGCGAATGTGGCAAGGTCGATGGGTTAGAGCGAGTGCGCTTTATGTCCCCACATCCACGCGATTTCACAGATGATGTAATAGAAGCGATGGCCCAAACTCATAATGTGATGCCGCATCTGCATATGCCCCTTCAATCCGGCTCGGATCGAATCTTGCAATCGATGCGCCGTTCATATCGAGTGGATCGCTATCGGGCAATTATTGAGAAAGTTAGGGCAGCGATGCCGCACTCAACGATTACTACGGATTTGATTGTGGGCTTTCCCGGTGAGAGTGAGAGCGATTTTCAAGCCAGCCTTGATGTTTGTAGTGAATTACGCTTCCTGGCCGCCTATTCCTTTAAGTATTCCAAACGCCCCGGAACACCAGCTGCGCAAATGCCAGATCAAATCGATGAGGATGTAGTCGCAGAACGCTATGACCGGTTGCATAAGAAGCTAAACGAAGTCTCACTATCGGTAAATGAAGATGTGATTGGAAGTGAACTCGAGGTTTTGATCACCGATATCGAAGCCGGCCGGGCCCAAGGCAAGAGTAGAGATTTCCGACTGGTGCACTTTGAAGTATCTGGTGAAGAAGGCGCACGACCAGGAGATGTTGCGAAGGTAAAAATCACTAGCGCCAAGCCGCACTTTATCTTTGGTGAGAAGATTGAAATCCGAAAATCTCGCGGCGGAGATGCCTTTGAGCTGCGAAAGATGGAGGCAGAGAAGAACGGGGTATTTCTCGGAGTCCCTCAACTAAAGAGCTCTCTCGTTAAATGAGTTTGATTTTCATAGTTGGAGCGACTGCGACTGGAAAGAGCGATTTATCAATCCAATTGGCTAAGAAATTACAGGCCGAAATCATCAATGCCGATTCGATGCAGCTCTACCGGGGAATGGATATTGGAACTGCAAAATTAAGCCTCGAGCAGCGTGAGGGAATCCCACACCACTTAGTTGATGTTCTAGATGTAACTCAAGATGCTTCGGTCGCTGAGTACCAAGGATGGGCAAGAGCGAAAATTGATAGCCTAATAAAACAAGGTAAGAACGTTGTAGTGGTGGGCGGAACTGGGCTCTATATAAAGGCAATTCTCGATGAGTTAAATTTTCCAGATACGGATCCGGTTGTTAGGGCTCGTTTAAGTATTGAGGCGCAACAAGTTGGGATTGATGAGATGCATGCCCGGCTTGCAAAGTTAGATCCCGCTGCAGCCGCAGCAATTCCAAAGGAGAATGCAAGAAGAGTAGTGCGCGCCCTCGAAGTTATTGAAATTACTGGCGCTCCCTTTACCGCAAACCTTCCCAAAGCCGGGGCTTCCTACTATCCAGATGCAAAGCAATTTGGAGTTGTGTTGCAGCGCGATGACTTGAAGGAGCGGATTGATCGGCGGGTAGATGCAATGTGGGAGAGCGGTTTTGTAGAAGAGGTGCGCTCCTTAATCGATAAGGGAATCACAAGTGCGAAAACAGCAAGAGCTGCTCTCGGTTACAACCAGATAATCACTTTTCTTGAGGGTGCAGTAAGTGAAGAGGAAGCTCGGGAAGAGACCAAACGTGCTACCCGCGCTTATGCCCGAAGGCAGGAGACCTGGTTCTCGCGCGATGAGCGAATTACGTGGCTGAAGGGCGGTACCTCAGAGCGCCTAGATGCGATTACCTCATCTACGATTGGCTAATCACGATGAGTTCACTTCAAGGCACATATGGCCATGGCACTGAGAATGATTTTGTATTGATTTATGACCCAGCTGGTGAGATTGATTTGAGTGAGACTGCCTGCCGCAAGATGTGTGAGCGCGGTAGCGGGATTGGCGCTGATGGCGTGATTCGAATTCTCAAGCGCGAGGGTAAGTGGTTTATGGATTATCGAAATGCTGATGGCTCAATCGCCGAGATGTGCGGAAATGGGATCCGCGTTATGGCGCGCTACTTAGTTGACCGAGGGCATCAAGGCGCTGGGATTTTTCCGATCCAAACTCGGGATGGGATGAAATATATGAGCGTTCCCGAGAGCGGAGATATCACGGTGAATATGGGACAGGTCGCCCCAGTCGAAGGTGAAGTCTCAGCGAGTGCGAATGGAAAGAGTTGGAGCGGCTACAACATCAACGTCGGTAACCCACATGCCGTTGTATTTGTAGATGACCTTAGCGAAGTAGGCGATTTGAAGAGTTCGCCTTCGGTATCACCAAGTGAGTCTTATCCCGATGGCGTAAATGTTGAGTTTGTTAAGTTTCTAGCAAATGGCGAGTTGGCGATGCGGGTTCATGAGAGAGGTGTTGGCGAGACAAGGTCTTGTGGAACTGGAACTTGCGCCGTTGCGCTTGCGGCAACAATTGCAAAGAAGAAAAACCTTCCATCTAAATGGGTGATTCACCCACCAGGAGGTCGCCTCGTCGTTGAGATTGATCTACATTCAAATGCGATTCTCACCGGTCCTGCGGTGTTGGTAAAAGATGTTGAAATAGGGGCTTTTCTTGGCTAAACGGAGCGAGGAAGAGTACGACCAACTCTTGCAAGAGAGCGCCGAGGTCGCAGCCCAATTCGATAGCGATATCTTCATTCCAGATTCATTTGACTCAACCCAGCGAGATTTGAGCGATCGACAGGCGCTACGACGAGTTATCGGGCTCTCTACCGAACTTACAGATATCTCTGAGGCTGAGTATCGAAAGCTTCGCCTTGAGCGAGTGGTCCTAGTTGGAGTTTGGACTGAAGGAACAATTAAAGATGCCGAAAATTCAATGGCTGAACTTGCCGCTCTTGCCGAGACTGCTGGCTCAGAAGTTTTGGAGGCCTTGATTCAACGGCGGGACAAGCCAGACCCATCGACCTTTATCGGTTCTGGAAAAGTTAGCGAGCTAAAGGGCGTTGTAAAAGCGACTGGCGCCGATACCGTGATCTGTGATGGTGAATTGAGCCCAGGACAACTTCGCAACTTGGAAGATAAGGTAAAAGTAAAAGTTGTTGATCGCACCGCTTTGATTCTCGATATCTTCGCGCAACATGCAAAGAGTAAAGAAGGTAAAGCCCAGGTCGAGCTAGCTCAAGGTAGTTATATGTTGCCACGCCTTCGTGGTTGGGGTGATTCACTCTCGCGCCAAGCAGGTGGCATCGGTGGCCGCGGACCTGGTGAGACCAAGATAGAAGTTGATCGTCGTCGCATCCGCGACAAGATGGCGAAATTGCGGCGCGAAATCAATGAGATGAAGGTAGCCCGCGATACCAAGCGCCGAGAGCGAAAGCGCAACTCAATTCCCTCGGTTGCAATCGCTGGTTACACAAATGCCGGAAAGTCCTCGCTCTTAAATCGCCTCACCAACGCGGGTGTCTTAGTACAGAACGCTCTATTTGCCACCCTTGATCCAACGGTGCGCAAATCCGAAACAAAAGATGGTCGCGTTTACACGCTAAGTGACACGGTCGGCTTCGTTAAGCACCTTCCTCATGAGCTAATTGATGCCTTTAAATCAACGCTTGAGGAGGTATCGGGATCGGATTTAATCGTCCATGTTGTCGATGGCTCTCATCAAGATCCACTTGGTCAGATCAAGGCGGTTCGAGAAGTTATTCGAGATATCGGGGGAGAGAAGATCCCCGAAATAATCGCGTTAAATAAGGCCGATATTGCAGATCCGGAAGTTATGCGCCTTGTGATGCGCGAAGAGCCTGATGCTTATCCGGTCTCGGTTCATACCGGCGCTGGAATACCGGCGTTAATAGCTGCGATTGAGGCCTCACTTCCAAGGCCAAAAGTTGAGATTCAAACTCTGATTCCGTACAACCGCGGAGACTTAGTTAGTCGGATTCATGAAGAAGGTGAGATTCTCCGCGAAGAGCACCTTGAAGATGGGACTGCGTTACGTGCAAGAGTAGATGGGGCTCTTGCTCACCTGCTTGAGAAGTATGTAAGGGTTTAGCGGAGCGAGCGAAGTACAGCGGTAACAATTCCCAAGATCTCGCAATTATCGCCATTTATCGGGGCGTAATTATCGTTTGCTGGGAGTAGCCAGATATGGCCATCTTTCTTCGAGAAGGTCTTTACAGTCGCCTCACCATCAATCATCGCAGCAACAATCTCGCCCTTATTGCAATCTTTCTGGGAGCGGATGACAACATAATCGCCATCGCAGATTGCGGCATCAATCATTGAATCGCCAACTACTTTCAACATAAACAATTCGCCTTCGCCAACAAGTGAGGCGGGAAGTGGAAACAACTCTTCAACATTCTGTTCGGCAAGAATCGGGCCACCGGCTGCGATTCGGCCAACGAGTGGGATGTTATGAGTGCGTTCTGGTTTTATATCTTCAAATCTCTCATCGCCAGGAGTTAGAACTTCAAGGGCGCGACCTCTCGAGGGGTCGCGACGAATCCAGCCCTTTGCTTCGAGGGCTTCAAGTTGGTACTTAACGCTTGAGGGGGAGGCAAGACCTGCGGCATCTCCAATTTCTCGCATTGAAGGGGGATAGCCCTTCTCTTCCATCGCGCTCTTGATTGCTTCGAGGATCTTGAGTTGGCGGGAGGTCAGGCCATTCTCATCAACAGGGCCATCTGGGAGCTCAGAGAGTTTTGGGGTCATGGCGGGAAGTTTAGAACAAATTTACGAGAATTTCAAACAAATGTTCTAAAAAAACTTGCCGATGTCAGTGGCGGGGTGTACCTTTTGCTTTAGAACAGACGTTCGAAGAGTATCCCCACTCTCAACGATCGTTCTAGAAGATAGCTCGTAGTAGCTGGAGAGAACGATGACGACGATCGCCATCCATCCGTCCCCCTTAAGGAGCAACGCGCAGGTTCGCCTCACCCCCCGAGGTCGCGCAGTTGCAAGAGTCGCGGTTGTCGCATCACTCTCCATCCTTCTTTTGGCTTGTTTTTCGCTATTTTCTGGGGCTACCGCAGGTTCTAGTGAATCAATCTCCACGACTCCCTATGTGAAGATCACTGTAAAGCCGGGTGAGACTCTCTGGTCGATCGCTGCAGGCTTGAGCGGCTCGGGAGATAAACGAGATATGGTCGATGAGTTGATAGAGGTAAATCGCCTTAACTCCCCAGAACTTGTTGCGGGGCAGAAGATTTACATCCCGACACGCCCCTAGCGGCGCTTAGGTGATTGCCAACTCTCAACCCTTGCTTTACTCTTACCCCTAGATATTGGGGTGAAAAGGCGCTATACTTCCATAAGTTGTGGTTGGAAAGTTGAATCGCCAATACACCCAAGATCAGATTTTTCCCAGCATTGAGAGGAATGACACGCCGTGAACTGTCCCTTCTGCCGAAACGAAGAGTCTCGAGTAATCGACTCTCGTCCTGCCGATGAGGGCACAGCGATCCGTCGTCGCCGTGAATGCACTACCTGTGGCTCTCGCTTCTCCACCCAGGAAACAGCGGTCCTTTCAATCATCAAACGGAGCGGAGCTACCGAACCCTTTAGCCGCGAGAAGGTCATTAATGGTGTGCGTAAGGCCTGCCAGAACCGACCTGTCTCTGATGACGATCTAGCACTTCTCGCCCAGCGCGTTGAAGAGTCGCTCCGTGCGACTGGCCAGGCTGAAATCGAGGCCCAAGAAGTGGGGATGGCGATTCTCTCTCCGCTACGCGAATTAGATGAGGTGGCTTACCTGCGATATGCCTCGGTATACCGTAACTTTTCCTCCCTTGAAGATTTCGAAGGTGAGATCGCTCTTCTCCGCGCTATCCCTTCCGAAAAAATCTCGGAGTCGAAAAACCAAGTTTCTTCCCCGCAACTCAAATGATGTGTCCGATAAGTAGTTGAGAAAACTGAATATCTACCGCATTAAAAAATGAAAAAGCAGTAAAAACAAAATTAAAAATAAAATGATTTAAGAGAAGAGTGGAGAAATAGAGAATGTCGGACACCGTCATCAATCGCCCAGGCGCCAAGAACAAGCTTGGAAAAGGCCTAAAAGTAGAGCGAATCTTCAGCACCCAAGGTGCGCACCCATACGATCAAGTCACATGGGAGCGTCGCGATGTAGTGCAGACAAATTGGAAGACTGGCGAAACAGTCTTTGAACAGAAGGGCGTTGAGTTCCCAGATTTCTGGTCGGTAAATGCCTCCACCATCGTCACCACAAAATATTTCCGCGGCGCTGTTGGTCATGAGAATCGTGAATGGTCGCTAAAGCAGGTTATTGACCGCGTCGTTCTCACATATACAAAAGCTGGCAAAGAACATGGTTATTTTGCAACCCCAGAAGATGCCGAAATCTTTGAACATGAATTGACTTACATGTTGCTCCACCAGGTCTTCTCATTTAACTCACCTGTCTGGTTTAACGTTGGAACTACAGCCCCACAACAGGTCTCAGCCTGCTTCATCCTCTCTGTCGATGACACCATGGATTCAATCCTTAACTGGTATCGCGAAGAGGGCATGATCTTCAAAGGCGGCTCTGGCGCAGGTCTAAACCTCTCCCGAATCCGCTCCTCAAAAGAGCTCCTCCGCTCCGGTGGCACAGCCTCTGGCCCAGTCTCATTTATGCGCGGCGCAGATGCATCTGCCGGCACCATCAAGTCTGGTGGCGCTACCCGCAGGGCGGCAAAGATGGTTGTTCTAGATGTTGATCATCCAGATGTCGAAGAGTTCATCGACACAAAGGTTCGTGAAGAAGAGAAGATCCGCGTCCTTCGCGATGCGGGCTTTGATATGGATCTCGGTGGAAAAGATGTCATCTCGGTCCAATACCAAAATGCAAATAACTCAGTTCGAGTTAACGATGAATTTATGCGCGCATATGAGAGCGGTTTGAAGTTTGGTCTACTCGCTCGTTCTACCGGTGAGGTAATTGAAGAGATTGATGCAAAGTCGCTCTTCCGCAAAATGGCAGAAGCTGCTTGGGCATGCGCCGACCCAGGAATTCAATACGACACCACAATTAATGATTGGCACACAAACCCAGAAACTGGTCGAATCAATGCTTCGAACCCATGCTCTGAGTACATGTCACTCGATAACTCATCTTGCAACCTTGCATCTTTAAATCTAATGAAGTTCTTAAAGAGCGATGGTTCATTTGATGCAAAGAACTTTGTTAAATCAGTTGAGTTGATTATCACCGCAATGGATATCTCAATCTGCTTCGCTGATTTCCCAACTGAAGCGATTGGCGTAACAACTCGCGCATATCGCCAACTAGGAATTGGTTACGCAAACCTTGGAGCGCTCCTTATGGCCTCCGGTCTTGCATACGACTCAGAAGGTGGCCGCGCACTAGCCGGCGCAATCACCTCACTAATGACAGGTACTTCATATCGCCGCTCTGCAGAAATCGCTGGAATCGTTGGCGCATATGATGGTTATGCAAGAAATGCCTCTGCGCACACTCGCGTTATGAAGAAGCACCAAGCCGCATCACTTTCAGCTAAAGCGGTCTCAACTCTTGATCGCGATGTCTGGAGCGAGGCAAACAAGCAATGGGATTCCTGCCTTGCCATCGGCGATAAGAATGGCTGGCGTAACGCCCAAGCCTCAGTTCTTGCCCCAACTGGAACTATCGGCTTGATGATGGATTGCGATACAACAGGTATCGAACCTGACTTCTCGCTCGTTAAGTTTAAGAAGTTGGTCGGTGGCGGCTCAATGCAGATCGTCAATCAGACCGTCCCACAAGCCCTCCGTAAGTTGGGCTATACCGAAGAGACAATTGAAGCAATCGTCGAGTACATCACCGCTAATGGCCATGTTGTAGATGCCCCTGGTTTAAAGCCAGAGCACTATGACGTATTTGATTGCGCACTTGGCGCTCGCTCGATCGCTCCTATGGGCCATGTTCGAATGATGGCTGCCTGCCAACCATTCCTCTCTGGCGCGATCTCAAAGACAGTAAACCTTCCTGAGAATGCAACTATCGAAGAGGTTGAAGAGGTTTATTACGAAGGTTGGAAGCTTGGGCTAAAAGCGATTGCGATTTATCGCGATAACTGCAAAGTCGGACAACCACTTTCGGATGCAAAAGCTACAAAGAAGGAAGATAGCGCAGAAGCGGCAGCCCCATCTCCTGCTACTCGCAAGCGCCTTCCAAAGTCACGCCCATCACGCACCACATCATTTGCTGTCGGTGGGGCTGAGGGTTATATGACCGCAGGAACTTATGAAGATGGCCAACTTGGTGAGATCTTCTTAAAACTTGGAAAGCAAGGTTCAACTCTTGCTGGAGTCATGGATGCATTCTCAATCGCAGTCTCAATCGGACTTCAATACGGAGTACCACTTGAGACCTATGTACAGAAGTTCACCAACTCCCGCTTCGAGCCAGCTGGTATGACTGATGATCCAGATATCCGCATGGCCCAATCCATGATGGATTACATCTTCCGTCGCCTCGCTCTTGATTATCTACCTGGCGATATCCGCTCTGCTTACGGCATCTACACCGCAACTGAGCGCGCAACCGCCGTTGAAACTGGCGAATACGCAACAGCTGGTGAGGTTGCTACACCTTCTGTCGAGCCAGTAATTGAGATGAAGGCAAAGCCAGTAGAGGTAAAGATCGAAACCGCTCCAACAAATATCGGTTCATCAACTGAGTTGTTAGAGAAGATTGCGGGCATAAAGTCTGATGCGCCACTCTGTATTACTTGCGGAGTAAAGATGCGCGCATCTGGAGCTTGCTATGTCTGTGAAGGTTGCGGTTCAACTTCCGGTTGCAGCTAATCGCAACGCTAGAGATTTAATTCTCTAGACTGCGTATAGATCAAACGGGCTAGCAGAGTCACGAACAATCTCTGCTGTCGCCAAAGTTGGAACTGCGACTGCGACTTCACTCTCAATAATTTGAGTAGGAGCGGCGATAAATGTTGGGATCTCAACAGTTGGGGCTGGTCCCATCATTGAAGCCATTGCCACTGCCATACAACCAACGCACATAGTTAAAGGCTATACCCAGAGAACGCCAATTGGGGAGAGGTAAAGGGAATTGAGCCTAGAAAAAGTCCGCTCTGCCCTAAACGCTGCGGTTTGCGCGATTGATGGCTCTCCTCGCGAGGGCCAGATCGCCATGGCCGAAGCGGTCGCAAACGCTCTCTCAGATCGCCATCACCTACTCGTACAAGCCGGAACTGGAACCGGTAAATCACTTGCTTATCTAGTCCCAGCTCTGGTTCATGGCATAAGAGTTCTAGTAGCAACGGCAACGCTTGCCTTACAACGCCAACTTGTAGAGCGCGACCTTCCACGAGTTAAGGAGGCTCTTGAAAGAGAGTTGGGTCGAGAGATCACATTTGCGGTTTATAAGGGCGTAGGTAATTACCTCTGTTTAGAGAAAATGAATGCAGATGAGACCAATGCCGATGCCGAAGTTCTAGTTGATGTTTCAACGCTTGAAAAGGATGCTCGCCGGCTCCGTGAGTGGGCCGAAAAACCAGGAGTTTCGGGGGATCGCGATGATGCCCCAGAAGTTGATCGCCGAGTCTGGCTTGCAAATTCAACATCTGGGCGCGAATGTGTTGGCGCCGATGAGTGTCGATTTGGAAGTGAGTGCTTCGCCGTAAATGCGAAAGCTAAAGCCCAGACCGCCGACATTGTCGTTACAAATCACACCCTTCTAGCAATTGAAATTGTTGATTCCCACCCAATCCTTCCTGAGCGAGATGCGATAGTTCTAGATGAAGCGCATGAGTTTATGGACCGCACCACCCAAGCTGTAACTGAAGAGTTAACCGCAGGGCGAATTTCGCGCGCTGCTGCCATGACCAAAAAACATATGCCCGGAAAACTTGCCAACGCTTTTGAAAAAGCTGCTACCGGTTTTTCCGATGCCCTAGCTGATTACAGTGAGGATTACCGAACTCGAAGCGAAGAGCAACGAAGACTTGAGGAGCTACCGGATCAACTCGTTGCTCCAATTCGAAAAGTGAAAGAGGCGGCCGAGGCAGTAATCGGCGCTATAAATGCAGATAGCGAAATCATTGACCCAGATTCAATCGCCGAGCGCGCACGGGTAAAAGGCGCGGTAAATGAGGTAAAAACAACCACCCAAAAGTTGCTTCGCATGAGCGAGGGTTCGGTTCTCTGGTTTGAGCCTAATTTCTCTACGCTTTATCTCGCGCCACTTGATGTCTCATCCGTTTTGCGTGAGAACTTATTTAAGAAATCTCCAGTAATCGCAACGAGCGCGACGTTATCGGTGGGCAAGAGTTTTGATCCAATCGCGCGCAACTTGGGCATTAGCGATAACTCAAGTGACGATGAAGGCGAAGCAGATGAAAAAGAGGGAACTGGAATTGATCCTTCAAATGTGAAGATGCTCGATGTCGGCTCACCATTTGATTTCGCTTCACAAGGGATGCTTTACCTGCCGCGCCACTTACCCGAGCCCGGTCGCGATGGACCGAGCGTCGAGGCTCTAGTTGAGTTGGGCGAGTTGATCGATGCCGCAGGCGGAAGAACCTTGGCGCTCTTCTCTTCTTGGCGCGGAGTTGAGATGGCAGATGATCACTTAAGAAGAGTCTTAGCTGAACTTCCAATAAATATCATCACGCAAAAACGGGGCGATAGCGTCGGTTCTCTTGTTGAGAGATTTGCATCAGATCCAACCTCAATTCTCCTTGGAACCATGAGTCTTTGGCAGGGCGTTGATGTCCCCGGTCCTGCATGCACCCTTGTCGCAATTGATCGAATTCCGTTTCCGCGCCCCGATGATCCAGTCATGTCTGCCCGCTCCGCCCAAGCTGATCAATCCGGTGGTTCGGGTTTTATGCAGGTCTCACTACCAAGAGCTGCGCTCTTACTTGCGCAGGGAACTGGAAGGCTGATCCGCTCGGTAGAAGATCGGGGAGTAGTTGCAATTCTCGATTCAAGAATTGTTAATAAGCGCTATGGCTCAGTCCTACTAAATTCAATGCCGCCGCTATGGCGAACTAGCGAGAGCGCGGTCGTTAAAGATTCGCTAAAGCGACTTAACCTGCAATATCAAGAAGACGGGCGCTAATTAGGGGCCAGCTCCGCGCAAAACTTGGATGCAGATTCGCCTTTCCAACCTCGCTAATTGCAAACCACTTTAAATCAATGGTTTCGTGATTATTTTCAAAGGCAAAAGCCTCAACTTCAAGTGAGGCGACAATCGTCTCGTAGCGCCAATCAATGTGGTCATCAAGGTGGGTAAATCTTGCGCTCACTAACTTTGAATCAATGCCGATCTCTTCATTACTCTCGCGCAGAGCTGCTTCCAATGCGCTCTCATGAGAGTCGCGCGCACCGCCGGGAATTCCCCAGGTATCTCCGTTATGTACCCAGGGCGCGCGATGTTGAAGCAATACTTTTCCTGCTCTAAACAAAAGTAGCCCGGCAGCACCATTTAAGCCCCAATGCCTGGAGCCACAACGACATTGAATCCAGCCATCACCATCACGTACCGCCATATCCGCTAGTTTTCCACAGCTTTCAGACTCTTTCTCTTTCATCGCCTAACAACCCTCTAATTTCTGCAGATGCGCGGCTTAGTTGGGATCATCTTTTTTGCCTTATTCATCAACGCAACTGCTACTTACGCGCAAGAGTGCGATAGCGAGAAGTGCATCAGTGTTACCGCCGATGATGAGAATCATGTAGTTATCACCGTTAAGAAAGGTGAACCCGGCTCATCAGCCACATCGTCCCCATCGCCAAAACCAATACCTAGCAAAACGAATGTCGAGACCTGGATACCGTGGCTTCCTAAACCTGTTGTAACTAAAAAGCCGGCGGTTAAGCGAAGCTACAAACCGCGGCCGCGCAAACCTAAAGTAAAGCGAATTAGCGCAACAGAATTGGCCGATCAAGTTAAAAAAATGTTGCCCAGCGGAGTCATACTTACTCAACCAACTAGCGCTGCGCTCCTTCGAGAGCCGGTTAACTTCATGACAACAGTTCCCGCAACTTTTCAAACTGTAATAGTAGTTTTGGAAGTACCGATTCTCATAACCCTTAAGGCGAGCTATGAGTGGGATTTTGGAGATGGTGAAGAGTTAACGACAACCGTTCCCGGAGCGCCATATCCTGCAATGCTTATAAAGCATCGCTACCTAGAACCGGGGGAGTACGAGGTCGAGCTTAAAGTTAGTTGGAGTGGAACATGGAGGGCTGGCGCACTTCAAGGTCCCATAAACGGCACAATAAATCAGAGTTTTAATCGCGATTTGAAGATCTATACCGCAGATACGATCTTCACGAAATAGAAATCCACAACGAAATCAACTTTTCCACACATTCACATTTTTCTTCCCCACGAACCTTTCTTTCCACCGATGCTTCGCCCATGACAACAGTTACCTCACCTAGTGATCTTCTTGCTGCAGTCCCATTTTTAATCGGATACCAACCTAGCGACGCCATCGTCTTAATGGCTTTAAACGATGAGTCGATAACGATGGCGATCCGAGTCGACTTTCCACAGTCGATCTCCGATGACGAAGCGAGCGCGCTTGCTAAAAAATTCGAGGGTAGCGATGGCGCGCTCCTTGTCTTCTACATCCCAGACTCCTGCGATGATGCTGAATTAGTTATAAGGCCCCTTAGCGAAGCTCTAGTTGCCCAGGGCATCCCACTTCGCGAATCAATAATCATCGTAAGAGATCGTTGGCGCTCACTCATTTGTAGTGATGAGAGTTGTTGTCCAATTGAAGGCTCGCCGCTTCAAGAGCTATGTGATTCAAGGATTACTGCTGAGGAGATATCGCGCGGAAAGCCGCTTCCTTTCCGCGATCTCGCTGAAATGACCCGCTCGCTAAGTCCACGCATTGACGATGTGATCGTAGAGATGATGGGCCGGATCCCAGCAATTGATTATGACAATGATCCAACTAGCCAACAGCGTGATGGCGCAAACTCAATCCTTGATTTTCTCCATGATTTCCAAGTTGATCGGATCTGTCGTGACAAACGACTTGTTGCAACAGTTTTAGTAAGACTTAAAGATCTACAGGTCCGTGATTTCGCTTTAGGCAGTATGGACCAAGAAAGCGATCTCTATTTTGATGCCTGGCGCTGGTTGTTAACAAAAGCCCCAACCGGCTACATAGCCGCCCCCGCGACTTTGCTTGCAGTCGCTGCGTATGAAAGGGGAGATGGCGCTCTTGCAAATGTGGCGTTAAAAAGGGCCAAGGATGATCAACCTAACTACTCGCTGATTGACCTACTTGAACAACTCTTCCGCAGCGGTAAACCACCCAGCATTTTCCAAGAGTTACGCGCAGAGCTTCACCCAAAGGTTTGCGCTGCGCTCTTCTCCGGTAGCCTTTCGGCGTGAACATCGGTGTTCCCAAAGAGATAAAGAACAATGAATTTCGGGTAGCAATCACCCCCGCAGGCGT
>VGAG01000007.1 GCA_016870835.1 Actinomycetota bacterium
CCGAGATAGCCGCCGTAATAAACACCCTTTGGATCCTGAATGGTCACGCTAACTACATATTCCGGTTTATCGGCCGGAGCAAATCCAATAAATGAAGCTGTGTAACCGCGGTAGCAACCACAGGTGTCATTTATTCGTCGCGCAGTTCCAGTCTTGCCCGCAACTCGGTAACCAGAAATTGCTGCACCAGCTGCAGTTCCTGCAGATGAGACAACGCTCTCCATCATCAAGCGCATCTTTACAGCTGTCTCTTTACTTATTACCCGCTCGGAGCTCTGCTTCTCAGAGGGTGTGTAGCGACCAGCTGCATCGCTATGGCCAGCAATCAAAGTTGGAGTTACCTTCACTCCATCATTTGCAATAGTTGCAAAGACTGAAGTCGCCTGCATCGCAGTTACGGAGTACCCCTGACCAAAGGCAACTGTTGGCGCGGTTGTGCCTGACCAGTCCTTAACATCTAATAACTTTCCAGATTCTTCGCCGGGCAGCCCAGAACCGGTCTTTACCGATACGCCAAACTTCTTTAGGTAAGAATGAAGCTTTTCATTTGAAATCATCTCGCCAACTTTTATTGCAGCTGTATTACTCGAAGTTGCAAGCGCTCCGGAGAGCGTGAGTTTTAAAGTTGGATGCGGATCATGATCCTTAAAGACTTTTATGGAGCGCTTTAACTTATATGGAACGGTCATGATGGATTCCGGCTCGATCTTTCCCTCTTCAATCGCCGCTGCAAATGTGATTACTTTGCCAGTTGAACCAGGCTCGTAAACCTCTTGAACTGAAGGGTTTTGCCAATGATATGGATCGACTCCTTGGGTCTTACCCGGAGTAAAAGAGGGAAATGAGGCATGAGCGATGATGTGACCAGTCGCCGGATCCATCACAATCACAGTTCCAGATAGCGCCTTAGCTTTTTGTACTGCTTTTCGAATTGACTCTTGCGCAACCCATTGAACATCGCGATCAATTGTTAATCGAATCGTGTTGCCGCGCCGCTCCTCGGCAGTGATTTTTTGAGTACCTGGGATTATCGTTCCAGCAGCGTTGGAGTAAGTGTATTCACCATTAACTCCAGCAAGTTTTGAATTCATGCTGTACTCAAGGCCAGCTGCGCCTTGACCAGCTTGATTCACAAATCCAATTACTGCTGCCCCTAGCTCGCCTTCTGGATATTCACGGGCATAGATTCGCTCTGCGAAAAATCCGAGGAGGCGCTTTTGCATTCCGCCTTCAGTCTTAATCACTTCATCGTTGTAATCCTCGACCGCCTTTTCTAGAGCCCTCCAAACGCTTGGTTTTACGCTCTTTGCGATCACAACATATCTACGCTCGCCAACTAGTTGTTGCGCAAGTGCTTCCTCATTCATATCAAGAATGGGGGCCGCAAGTGCCGCTAGCTTCTTGGGATAATCAACAATCACTTGATCAACCAAGATGCGATAAGAAGAGACGCTGCGAGCAAACTCAACTCCATTTATATCGGTAATCGCCCCTCTTGGCGCCATGATGACGGAGCGCTTGGTTAACTCATTATCGGCAAAACTCGCATAACCCGCTGCTCTTACTGCTTGTACATCAATGAGGCGGATAGAGAAGACCGCAATTAGCACTAGTGAGATTGCGACCAGGTACTTAATCCTCCGGCCTACTAGCGCATCATGTGGCATCTAAGGTTTCACCTTCTCGGCCTTTGGTGCAGGGACCTCAGAGAGATCAAGAAATCTCGGTGTCGAACTAGGAACCATTCCCAGATTTACTGCGCGTTCTGCCAATTTCTCTGGAGTTGAAATTATGGCGACCTCGCGTAGCGCTTCTTCGCGCGCCTCGTTTATTGAGATTGCCTCAAGCTTTAACTCTTTGATTCGCACCGCATCATTTCCCAGCAAGATGTTGATCCCAAGTAATCCGAGTAATCCAAGGGCAAGGATGAAACCAATCAGCCCATAAAAGAGGCGATCACTAGCTTGTTCGCCAGCAACAGGGCGAAGCTCGGGCACCAGCCTTAAAACAGCGCGAGTTGAGCGACCTACAACAATCTTCCGTGATTTGGTTACAGCCGGTGCGAGAGCAGATAGAGCCATTAGCTCGCCACCCGCTCAATCGCACGTAACCGGACGGATTGCGCACGGGAATTTTCTTTTATCTCTTCTTCACTGGCTTTCTCACTGCCGCGAAATACCAATTCAAATTTCGCTTTTAGCTCTTCAATCTCAACTGGAAGCTCTCTGGGACTCTTAGATTCACTAGCTTCCTGAAAGATCGCTTTCACAATTTTGTCTTCCAGAGATTGGAACGACATGACAACTACACGGCCGCCAACTTTTGTAATATTGAGCGCCTTTGGAAGTGCTCGCTTCAGAATTTCTAGTTCTTGATTTACCTCGATGCGAATCGCTTGGAAAGTGCGCTTCGCTGGGTTTCCACCAATACGCCGTGCGGGGGCTGGGATGCTCGCTTTTATTAGATCGGCAAGATCAGTTGTAGTTTTCAAACTACCGGAGGCGCGCGCTTTGATGATGTTCTCGGCGATCCGACTGGCAAAACGCTCCTCGCCATAGACCTTCAAAATGCGAATTAACTGGCTCTTTTCATAGTTTGAAAGAAGATCTGCAGCCGTCATCCCAGTCGAGTTATCCATACGCATATCAAGCGGGGCGGTATGTGCATATGAAAAACCACGCTCTACATGATCTAGCTGAAGGGAGGAGACTCCGAGATCAAAGAGGATTCCATCTACTCCGTTTATTCCGAGTTCGCTCAAGACTTCGGCAATCTCGTCGTAAACGGCATGAATAACAGTGATGCGATCTGCGAAGCGCTCGAGACGACTTGTGGCTATTGCAATCGCTTCTTTATCTCGATCTAGACCTACAACTCTTAGCTTTGGAAAACGCTCTAGTAAAGCCTCGGAGTGACCGCCCATCCCAAGAGTTGCATCAACAACAATTGGAGATGCGCTTCGTTCTATCGATGGAGTAAGAAGTGCCAGGCAACGCTCAAGTGCGACTGGCTTGTGAATCATCTTCCCCTCCCTCATCTCGTTCGCTCCCGCTTGCTTCTTCTTAACTTCCCTCTGCACTGGTCACCGCCGGCCGACGGATCTTTGGGGGGTTGAGCGGCGCCGGGGAAGGGGCGTCGCTCGCTGAAGGTCGGCGGTGGCCAGAGAAGAGGGCCTAAAGAATTAGAACAACCCCGGGAACACCTCCTCGGAAACTTCGGCGAATCCCTTTTCACGATCTTTCAAATAACTCTTCCAAGATTTGCTATCCCAAATTTCAACTCGAGTATTTGCACCGATAACAACGCAATCTTTTTCAAGCGCTGCATATTCGCGAAGTCCAGTTGGAATCATTACGCGACCTTGTTTGTCAGGAATTTCATCATGTGCACCGGCGAACATCACACGCATGTAATCGCGCGCTGATTTCGCAGTTAATGGCGCTTGTTTTAGCTGATCTGTAATTCGTGCAAATTCATTACTTGGAAAAACATAAAGACAACGCTCTTGGCCTTTTGTAATTACTAATCCACTTGCAAGTTCATCTCGAAATTTTGCGGGGAGTATCAATCTGCCTTTGTCATCGAGGCGAGGTTCATGGGTGCCTAGAAACACTTAAACCTCCCCCGGTCCTGCCGCAGAACCCCCGTTCTGCGTAATTCCCCACTTTACTCCCTTTTACTCCATTTTCAACCACCCTTCTCCATTTGCCCGCATAGGCAAAAGCGCCTTCCTCCACTTGGTTTTGGGCATAAAAAAACCCGCCAAAAGGCGGGTGTGTGAGCGGAGTTAGTTACTCCCCAAAGGTCCTTTTATCCCAGCGTTGCTCAAAGCGATCGCTCCACTTTGAGCTCTTTTTCTCCCTTGGAGCCCGGTTAGCCATGCTATTCATGAGGCCACCGAGGTTAGAGATTGCCAGAACTGCTCCACCTAGGGAGATTGCAAAGCCGAAGATTCCGATCACAGGGGTCTTGGAGATCATCCCGGACAGCAAGCCCAAGATGCCCGCCACAACGAGAAGGAATCCAACGACCACTCGAGTACGACTCGGGGTCTTGCCGCTAAATGCTGAGATAAGGCGCGGATCATCGGCGGCGAGAGCTTCTTCCATCTCTGCCAAGAGGCGCTTTTCATGCTCAGAAAGTGGCATGGCGCTTACGATAGTAGAAGCGACGAGTGAGCGAAAGTCGAATTCCTCACTCAGCGCTCAGCGATATCTGGGTCCTCACTTTCATCCTCCTGAGAACCCTCTTCGATCAACCTCGCTGGTTGAACGCTGCCACGACCAAAGCGGGCGATCGCTCGGTCAATCGCATCTTGAGCTTCACGCCATCCACTCTCCCGCTCGCCTAATTCGAGTTGTTCGACCGCTTCATTCTCATCGATCAGATTTTCAAGCGAGACGCCGAGCAATCGAATCCTTGAGCCATCCAATTTGAGAGCGAGATATAGCTCGCGGGCAATTTCAAAGACATCATGCATCCCGCTAATTCCATAGGCGAGCGTCTTTGATTTTGTGAGGTTTGTGAAGTCAGAGAATCTAACCTTCAAACCAATCGTGCGCGCCCGCAATTCGCGCTTACGCATCCGATGAGTAACTCGCTCTGACAGTCGGAGCAACTCACGCAAAATCTCTTCGCGGTCTTCGAGATCATATGCAAAAGTCTCGGCAGCGCTAATGCTCTTTTCGGGGGCATCGGTTATTACCTCTCGAAAGTCTCTCCCCCATGCGAGTTCGTAGAGTGATTCACCCGCGCCCTCTCCGAGCGCACGCTTTAGCGTCTCGACTGGGGTGTTTGCGATATCACCAACGGTGCGCAATCCAAGTTTTTGTAGCTCTTCATTTGTCTTTGGGCCAACTCCCCAGAGCTCACCAACAGGTAGCGGATGAAGGAAGGTGAGTACTCGATCTTCAGCAATCTCAAGCATCCCATCCGGCTTACATCTACCAGAAGCTAATTTCGCTATGAATTTAGAGGTTGCGATACCAACGGAACAAGTTATCCGCTCTTGTTCCTTTACTCGCTTGCGAATAGCGGTTGCGATTTCTCTCCCGCTTCCAAATAAGCGCCTTGAACCACTTACATCCAAAAAAGCTTCATCAAGTGAAAGCGGTTCAACATGAGGTGTGAAATCAAAGAAGATCTCCATTACTCGCCGGGAAACTTCGGAATAGCGCTCATGATCGGGAGGGATGAAAATTGCTTTCGGCGCCATCCGTTGCGCTCTTGCGACTGGCATAGCTGCACGAATTCCAAACTTACGAGCGGCATAGTTTGCAGAGAGGACTACTCCCCGCGCCCCAGCGCCAACAACTAGCGGTTTTCCTTGGTATTGGGGGTAGTCGAGTTCAGAGACTGAGGCAAAGAATGCATCCATATCGACATGCAAAATTGTGGAGCGTTCTCTCATCTCTTCACTCACAAGATGCGACATTACGCCACTTCTCATATGCAGTTGAGAGCTCCCACGCCCCGGTTGCTCTTAGTGAAATACCGCGTGGCCCAGTTCTACGTATCTCTCCTTTTACTAATAACAGCCAAGAGTTAAGTAAGGTACTTGCATAAGAGTTCTGGGCATCTTCAAAGAAAGTTGCATCGCTACATCCAAATCCATCATCAAGGGTAAGAAACATGACCCGCTTTCCAGAGCGAACTGGCGGGGTTTGCAGCGCAACTTTCACACCGGCTACTAGTACCTCTGATTTGGAGCGCTGTTTTAATAATTCGCTAGAGCGGATAGCTCCGATCTCATTTAGAAAATCGGCATAGAACTCAATCATGTGGTGCGAGACATCCATATTTAGATGCTCAATCTCATTTCTTACTACCTCATCGCTTCTTAAATCAGGTAGCCCGGTCTTAACTAAAGATGGGGTGAAGGCGATTGTGAGTTGTGAGCCACCTGCTTTATTAGATGAGCGAGACCATCTATATAAATCATTTAAGTGAAGTAGTAAGTCCCGGCGATTAAGGCTTGATTCATATAGCGCATCGAAAGCCCCAAGCATCAATAACGCCTCAGTTGTTGGCCTACTTGCACCGGAGCGGTGAACGAAATCAGCGAGATCTAAAAATGGACGGGCCTTTATTATCGAATCGACCTCGTTCTCACTTATCCCATTTACATCGGATAGCGCTATGCGAATCGAATATCCGCTAGCGCGATCTCCTTCGACTCGATAACTTCGGTCAGAGCGATTTACATCAATCGGAGCGATTGCTATTTTGCATTGTCGGACTTCATCGAGAATCAATCGTTTTGGATACATGCCGGGATCATGGGTAAGTACCCCGGCTAGAAATTGGGCTGGGTAGTGGGTTTTAAGCCAAGCGGATTGGTAGGTAGGTAAGGCAAAGGCGGCGGCATGTGCTTTGCAAAATCCAAATGAGGCGAAGGCGCGCAACACATCCCAGACTTCGGTGACCACAGCTAATGAATAGCCTTTAGCGATCGCGCTGGGAAAGAACCAATCGCAGATGATCTGTTGGCTATCTCTATCGCCTAGAGCTCTCCGCTTCTCATCAGCCTCAGCTAGCGATATCCCAGTCATCGTCGCGATGATCTCAATTACCTGTTCATGAAATACGACTACGCCTTCGGTATCACTCAATATCGGAGCTAAATCAGGATGAATCATCGAACGCGGCTTCCAGCCTTGGCGACTATTTAAAAAGGGGGTGATCATGTCGCTCTTCACCGGACCAGGCCTAAAGAGTGAGATATCGATTATTAAGTCATTGAAGCTTTCAGGGGCGAATTTTCCTACCAATTCACGTTGTCCTGGGCTCTCGATTTGAAATAAACCAAGGGTCTTTGTGGATTGGATTAATTCAAAGGTAGCGGGATCATCAAGTGGGATTGAATCTAGATCTAATTTCTCATCCGCTACTCGTTCGATCTCACTTACTGCGTAGGAAAGAGCGGATTGCATCCGAACTCCGAGAATATCTAGCTTTAATAATCCAATCGCTTCTACATCATCTTTATCCCATTGGACCATCGGGTATCCACTTGCATTCTTCTCAATCGGGGCTCTGTTGTATAAACCAATATCAGATAGAACAACGGCGCATGGATGCATAGCGAGATTTCTTGGGAGCCCATCTAATCGCTCTGCAAGTCCAAGTGCCATCTTCCAAATCGGAGCTGTGAGATTAAGGTTTCTTAGTTCAGGTAGATTCTCTAGCGATTTAGTTATATTGCGCGCTCTTATATGCGGTAGTGATTTTGCTACTAGATCTATCTCCATCGGCGGCAGCGCAAGAGCAGCGCCAACATCTCGGATTGCATGGCGAGCGCGATAGGTATCAAACATCGCTACCGTTGCAGCTCGCTCTTGGTAGGAATCAAAGACCTGGGTGTAAATCTCAAGACGTCTTGCTGATTCAACATCGATATCTATATCTGGAAGAGCGGCGCGAAGCGGCGAACAGAACCGCTCCATCAATAGCCCAAGTGAGAGCGGCTCGACTCCGGAAATTCCTAAGAGATGGCAGACAAGTGACCCAGCGCCACTTCCTCTAGCGGCAACTCTTATCCCAGAACTTCGCGCTCGATCAGTCACATCAGCAACTGTTAAAAAGTAGGACTCGTAGCCAAGGCTTTCAATGATCTTTAACTCCTTATCAACCCGCTCCAGCACATCGGGGCGTGATTGGCCGTAACGCCAATCTATTCCGCCGTAACAACGCTCTCGCAGTAGCCTCACTAGATCGTCCTTAGTGGCTGCGCCAACAACGCTTGGTTCCGGTAGGTGTATTGAGCCAATACCGATATCAGTTTTTGCTGATAGTTGGGCCATTTCTGCCCACTCTTTACTTGTCTTAAGTAGCGCTCGACCATTTCGCTCACCAGCCGCTCGAGCAATTAACTCAGCTAGATGAGACATCTCCTCGCTACTTTTAAGGAAGGCTTCGGCATTTCTTCGCTCTACTACATTTTTATGAAGTGGAAGGAGGTTACGAGTCGCATCTAAAATATCTGCGATAGGGGCATCGCTCCGCTCTTTCATCCGAACTGCATTACTTATGAGTGCAGGTAAATCATTATCTCTAGCAAAGCCAAGTGCTCTAACTGCGTGGGTTGTGGAGCGAATGCCTTCGTTCTCTAAGTGGGAGACGCATTCGATTGCTTGAGATTTAAAGAGATCTCTTGTCTTATTGAATATTGCTAGCGCCTTATCGTAGCGACGTGATGAGATAGCACGACTTACTTCTGAATTTGGGCCGTGCAAAAGGAGCAAGTTAGTTGTGTACTCATGATTTGATTTAAAGAATTCAGAGCTAGGTGGAGATTCCAATCGCTTTATATTTGTGACTAGTCGAACTAATGAACTCCATGAATTTGGGGTTGCCAAAATAGTTAGTCGAGATTGATTCTCATACTCAATATCTACTCCGATTATGGGAGCGATTGAATTTGCTTGACAGCTAGTTGCAAATCGGATTGCGCCCGCAAGAGTGTCGCGATCGGTTAATGCCAGAGCGCTCATTCCTAATTCAGATGCTTTAGTAACAAGTTGGTCTGGGAGGGTCGTGCCATATTTAAATGAGTAGCCACTTGCTACATGTAGATGTGTGAAGCTCATGCCGATCTTGATGTCGGTCTTATCCGCCAAATCGGGTTGCGGGGGTCGATTACCTCTTCGCGTTCGATCTCAAAGGTCGCCATCGTTCCAATCGGAGCAGCTTCAACCCGCCAGAGAATCCGAGCGCCATCATCGGGGCGATAGAAACCATCACTTGCTCGGTTCCACCAACCGCCCGATTCGCGCCATGAAGAGAGGACAGCATGGATACGAAAGCGCTGGCCACGGAAGATGAACTCAGCCGGCTCGCCGCCTATGAGGTAGATATGTGGTTGGGTGGGTTTTTCGAACATTTGTTCGAACTCTAGCGAACCGCCCCGACAGCTCGCAAAGGCCAATTAGTTCACAGAAATGAGACGAGTCGGTTGCCCTTCCTTTACCTACCTCATGCCAATATCCGCCCGTGATCACACACAAGCCATCCGCGTCCGCCCAGGGTAAGTCCCTCCGCGTCCGTCTCTCTGCAGTCGCTAGCTCCCTCGCGCTAGTGACCTCCGTCCTCGTAGTGCTCACTTCCCCGCAGGTCTCGGCAAATGTTTATGCCGTTCCCGCAGCACCAACAATCACCCGCGCCTATGTAACCGATAGCGGGATCCGTGTTCGATTCGTTCCTGTAACTGCAAACCCCGCAGTCACACATTATGTAGTTACTGGTGGACAAGGTTCATGTCCAGTCATTGTTCCTGCGGCTACAAATGGATCAGTAAGACTGCCGGTTCTAAAGGATCAGACTTCAGTAACTGTTTCAGTTCAAGCGGTTAATGCATATGGATTCTCTGCCGCAACGACGTGGAGCAAGACATTCACAACTGCAGATCTCGCGCGCGTAACTCGCTCAGCATTAAATAATGTCCAGCTCCTTGCGCTAAGTGATTTCCATGGCGCAGTTGAAGGATCTTCGACAAACGCAGGTACCGCAATCCTTACAACTGCATTTGCTGCAGATAAGAAAGCTGTTGCATCGACATTGACACTCTCGAGCGGCGATAACATCGGTGCCGCACCTGCAATTTCAAGTCAGTTCGAAGAAATGCCCACAATTGAATCGATGAACTTGATGAAATTTGATGTCTCAACTTTCGGAAATCATGAGCACGATCGCAATATCTCTCACGTTCAGAAAGTTATTGGAGCATCTGACTTTGCTTGGGTCGTCTCTAACTACAGCACGCTCGAACCCCTTAAGTCCGGTACAAAAGCTGCTAGGGGCTATGTCGTGATTGATCGTGGTGGCGTCAAGATTGGCGTTGTCGGTATGAATACTCCAGAAACTCCTGAAGTAATTTTCCCGGGCAACCTCGACTTCAATGATGCAAGTGGCGCAAAGAGAACTATCGGAATCTCAGCCTCAGTTGATGGCGTCAATCAAGCAATTGCAGATGCCAAGACCGATGGCGCAGATGTCGTTGTTGCGCTAGTCCACGAAGGATGGGCAGAAAATAGCGATGGGGTTGCAAAGGGCAATCTCATCGATATCGCCAAGAAACTCAAGGGTGCGACCGTAGTTCTAGGTGGCCATAGCCACCAGCGCTACGGCAGCATGATGGCCGCAGTAAATCCGCGCGAAAATGCCAAAGTTGTTGCCCAAACTCCTAATGCTGGAGTCGGTTACTACCGCATCCAACTCTGCCTAGATAACGCAAGTAACAAACTCGTTGGTGCATCACTTGAATACGTAACCACCGCGGCCATCAGCAAATTGACACCTGATGCTGCCGGAGCTGCGCTAGTCAAGAAATACAAGGATCAATTGGTGACAAAGGTTGATGTAAAAATCGGTCAAGTCTCTGATCTGTTCCCGCGCGGTGGCTCACCAGCTGTTGAAAGAGCTGGCGAAACCCCAATGGGTAACTACGTTGCTGATCTAATGCGTAAGGAATTGAAGACCGATCTTGCCATCACAAACGGTGGCGGACTTCGCGATACATTCCCTGCAGCAACTTATAAAGTTGTAAATACTTCTTATAAGCGCCCTGCTGCTGGAGTCACAGGTCCATTTGATGTAACTCTAGGCGATGCAATCTCAGTTCTCCCATTCGGAAACTCACTCGCAGTCGCAACCATCACTGGAACTCAACTCTGGGCTGCGCTCGAAAATGGCGTCTCACAATTCCCATCCGGCGGTCGCTTCCCGCAGATCTCTGGCTTCAAGTTCTCCTTTGACGCATCAAAGGCGGCTGGCGCCCGAATCACTGCGGTTACAACTCTAAGTGGAGCTGCTATCGCAAAGGATGATAAGAAGTACACCGTCGCTGTAAATGACTTCATGCTCTATGGTGGAGATGGATACACGATGCTAAATCCAACAACCGCTAAGTTCCCTGGCAAGTTATTGCTAGATATCTTGGTTGATGGAATCAAGGCTGACATGGCTGCTGGAAAAGTCACCCAGACTCCTAAGGCAGATGGTCGAATCACCAAGGTCGGCTAGTAGTTAAGAAGTAAGGGATCCGCGCCTCCTAAAAAAGGGGGGCGCGGATTTCTTTTTGCGACACGCCAAGATAGTTGAAATTTCAATAAATTTGGTTTAACGTTCAATCAACCCGTTTGAAAGGAAAATAATGGATTTTCTCCCAGATGTAGTACTGCTTGTAGGTCGCGTTCTATTTGCGCTGATCTTTATTAACTCAGGTATCGCCCACTTGACCAAGTTGAGTGCGATGACCGGATATGCACAGTTCAAGAAGGTCCCATCCCCTAAATTGGCAGTTATCGTCACTGGACTAATGCTCATAATTGGTGGTCTTTATGTAGCGCTCGGCATATTCGCTGATCTCGGAGCTTTACTACTCGCCATCTTCCTCGTTATCTCAGCCTTCATGATGCATAACTTCTGGACTATCGAAGATGCACAGGCAAAGCAAGGCGAGACGATTAACTTCTTCAAGAATCTCTCACTCGCTGGAGCTGCGCTAATAATATTTGCGCTAGTTGCAACTGGAACTGAATTTGGTCCAGAGATAAGAGGCGCGCTCTTCAACTTCTAATCGAAGTTAGCCTAAAGACCCCTGGCCTCCCAGGGGTCTTTTGCTTTGCCGGTACCTTTTTCTCATGGAAGTCCTACTCGCAATCATTTGTGGAATAGCAATCGGTTCCATTCTTGGTTTCGTTGGTGCGGGCGGATCTATGGTTGCAGTTCCGATGCTCATCTACATATTTGGCATGACTCCAGTACAGGCAACCACTGCTTCACTCATAATCGTCTTTAGCGGTGCGCTCTCAGGAGTGCTTTCGAAATTAAAGAACGGCGATGTTCTTGTCCGTGAATCTCTAACGATCTGGGCGCTTGGCCTTGCGTCTAACTTTGGCGGTGCGTATGTGCTCCCCAAAATTGCAGACTCAATTGTCCTTACCGGTTTTTCACTTGTGCTAATCGCAGCCGGCGCATCGATGTTATTAAAGCCGCCCTCAGCAAGTGGCGAGAAAGGGATGTCTATGCCTGCCTTAGTTGCGCTCTCGCTATTGGTGGGAGCACTTACGGGGCTCTTTGGAATCGGTGGCGGATTTATTGCTATTCCGATTCTGGTTCTCTTCTACAATGTAGCTCCGGCTAAAGCTGCTGGAACTTCACTTTTCATCATCACAATAAACACTTTCACCGGCTTTTTTGCTCATTATCGCCATTGGGATGAGATCTCTTGGCAAATCCCGATATTCATCGCTCTAACAGCAGTTATAGTCTCAAGGCTCGCAGCGGCTAGAAGCGCTGCGCTTGCGCCAGCAACACTTAAGCGCGCCTTTGCTTACACCGTCTTCGCAATTGCTGCCTTTACCCTATTTGAGACCTGGGTTATTGAATTCACTGGCTGAATAGAATTGGGATGTGGAAGGCATTCTTGAGAAGGCAGCGGTAAAGCGCGCAATCCAAAGTATTGGCGCACAAGGAATGAAGGGTGAGGTAAAGGTCTTATCCGATAGCGCGAGAACCGCCTTAGATGCGGCAAATGCGCTAGGAATTGAAGTTGGACAGATTGCATCATCAATTGTTTTTAAACTCCCAAGTAGTGGCGCTCTACTAGTTGTTACCTCAGGTCGTCATCGAGTTGATACTGAGAGAGTTGCTAGAGATCTTGGAGTTGAAAAGTTAGATCGAGCAGATGCGGATTTTGTTAAGAATATTTCGGGCTACTCAGTCGGTGGAGTTGCGCCAGTAGGTTGGGTAAATCCCCCCGAAAAGATTTTGATTGATAGAGCCCTTAGTGACTACGACGTTGTATGGGCAGCTGCCGGACATCCTCATACCGTTTTTCCAACTAATTTCGATGAATTGATAGCGGCAACTGGTGGAACAGCTGCCATAGTTGGTGATTGATGCAAAGGTTAAATCATTTAGTTACTGGTGAGGGTGAACCGTTACTTCTTGTACATGGAATGGGTTCGGCGAGTACCGCTTGGAAGCCAGTTAGAAACCTCCTTGAATCAAAGTTCACAGTTATTACCGTCGATCTGCCGGGACATGGCGAAACGCCATTTATCGAAGGCGCTGCAATGGATCCACATAGTTTGGCTCTTACAGTCCTACATGAAATGAGTGAACTAGGAATTGAAAGTTTTCATCTCGCCGGAAATTCACTGGGCGGCTGGGTAGCACTTGAGATGGCAAGTACGGCTCCATCCCGAGTTAAGAGCGTTACTGGACTAGCTCCCGCTGGATTGTGGCTCAATCCATACAACGTCCGCTATCCAGCAACCGCGCTTGTAAGATTTCTTGCGCGTACCACTATGAAACTGGCACCGACAGCGCTTCATTTTGAAGCCGCGCGCAAGCTTGGATTCTGGGACATAAGCCCTAGATGGCAAGAGTTCAGTTATGAGCTATGCCTAGATGCTGTAAACGCCCTTGGTAAAGCCGATGGTTACTACCCGGCATGGGACGGAATGTTGATGAAACGTTTCGATGGAAAGATTCCAGAAGAGATTCCAGTAACGATTATCTTCGGTGACACCGATAGAACTCTTCCTGCAACTACCTGCCAGGAAAGATCTATTGCACCGGCGCATGCAAAGTGGATTATCTTTCCCGATACTGGACATGCTCCGATGTGGGATAGCCCGCTTGATGTCGTTGCTGCGATTGAAGAGACAGCTCTAGTTCGATGAAGACTCGCATTTACTTCTGGAAAGTAAATCGCTCCAAAATAATCTGGGCAATATTTCGAATGGCGCTCGATCGCCGAGTACTTAAACGAAATCCTGCAATCAAGTTTTGGAAACTATTGGGAACGGGCAAAGGTGAGACCTTCACCCCAAAGGATGCTGATCCCAAGCGATGGGGTTTATTGATAACTATCGAAGAGAGCGCCTTAGGTGAATTTGAAAGTTCACGAATTATGAAACGTTGGAATTCAAATTCAGAATCGCAATTCGCCGCTACTTTAAAGACAATTGCAGTGCATGGTAAGTGGTCTGGAAAGAATCCATTTAAACCAGAAGTCGCTCCCATAGATTGGAACGGAAAAGTGGTCGCGATTACTAGGGCGCGTATTAAGTGGCAGAAGAACTTCCTATTTTGGCGCTCAGTCCCACCAGTCACGGCCAGCCTCAAAGCTGCACCCGGATTGGTGAAGGCGATCGGAATAGGTGAAGCGCCGATTGGTTTACAGGGAACATTTTCAATCTGGGAAGACCCAAAGACCATCAGTTACTTCGCTTATAGGGGTGAGGCGCATAAGGCTGCGATAGCCGCAACGGCTCGAGAGAAGTGGTACGCAGAAGAGATGTTCGCTCGATTCGCTCTCACTGAATCAAGCGGCGAGCTTTAAGGCAGAATTCATCTATGTCGATCCGCAACTTCACACCGAGGCGGAATTCACGGCGACGTATTTCGCCATTCCAAAATTTTCTCTTAATCGCGGTCTTAACAGTTGCGATTGGCCTTCAAGTTTCCTACCCACTTCTAGAAGGCGAAGCTCTACGACTTGTCACGATTTCCACGGTGTATTGGGGAGCAGGTGCAATGCTCTTACATGCTCTCTTCGCATATCGCGCCAAATTTGCAGTTCGCTTCTTTCTAATAACCTTCTTTTACGCACTAGTTATTGAACAAATCGGAGTGCGAACTGGTTGGCCATTTGGAAGTTATGAATACTCCGGGTCACTTGGCTATCAAATTTTTGGAGTCCCACTGGTAGTTCCATTTGCATGGATGATGATGGCTCATCCGATCTTTCTAGCTGCTAGAAGAGTTGCACCTCATTGGGTATTCCTAGTGGGTGGCTATGGGTTGATGGCATGGGACTTATTTTTGGATCCGCAGATGGTCTCAGCTGGGAGATGGACCTTTGAAATAACTGGAAGAACAGTTCCATTTCAACCTGAGATACCGCTCTCAAATGCTTTTGGTTGGTTATTGGCTGGAATGGGGTTGATGGCGCTATTGAATTTCTATCTTCCTAAAGAGCGAAGATCACTTGGAACGAGCCGAGCAGTTCCAGAATTCTTCCTGTTTTGGAGTTGGCTGGGCGGAATCATCGCTAACTTATTCTTCTTTGATCGCCCCGGTGTAGCGCTCTTGGCCGGCTTTGCCCTTGGAGTAGTCGTAATTTGGTACGCCCTTTCAGTGAAACTTGGGCGTAATGACTGATGGAGATTCTTGTACTTTTTCTCGTCTCAATTCTTTTTCTTATTTCACTCTTTAATTTCATCACGGCGAGATCTCTTCGGCCCTCATCAAAGCCAATAGCTAGCTCAGTCTCCATCCTGATTCCTATGCGCAATGAGGCGATAAATGCCAAGGAGGTGGTTGATTCGGCGCTAGCTCAAGTAGATATACCCAACTTAGAAGTAATTGTGTTAGATGACTTCTCATCTGATGAGACCTTAAAAATATTAAATTCAATAAGGGATGAACGCTTTCGTTCATTAATGGGCCAGGATCTTCCTAAAGATTGGTTGGGAAAGAATTTTGCACTAAATACTCTCGCGTCAAATTCGTCTGCTGAATTTCTTGTTTTTATTGATGCCGATGTAAGGCTTGAGAAAGAAGCGGTATCTGCGGCAATCTCACTTATGAATGAATTAGGTTGGGATTACATCTCTCCATATCCTCGCCAGATCGCTAATGGCTTTCTTGCACGTACGGTGCAGCCACTCCTACAGTGGTCATGGTTTGCGACGCTCCCGCTACGACTTATCGAAAATAGTCGTCAAACATCAACGGCAGTTGCAAATGGACAATTCTTCATTGTTAAGAGTTCTGCCTACAAAGCTTGTGGTGGCCACTTCGCCATTAAAGGTGAGGTCTTAGATGATCTTGAGTTGGCACGCTTGCTTCGCAGACATGGTTATCTTGGCTCAGTTGTTGACGCCTCAAGTGTTTCTTCCTGCGAGATGTATCGAAGTTCCAGCGAGCTAACTGCAGGATATTCCAAGTCCCAATGGCGGGCCTTTGGTGGAACCTTTGGAGCGCTTGTTGCAATCGCGTTGATGTTTGTAAGTTCGGTATTGCCGGCGGTGGCGCTGATTAAGTTCGAAAGTTGGGCAGTCGCAAGCTACCTAATTTTGATTCTCTCGAGGTTAATGGCGGCGATACGAACTAGATCAGTAACATCGACTGCTCCCCTGCATCCCTTGGCAATCACAATTTGGATCTTTCTAATCTTTCGCTCTTTGTTATTAAAGCGAATGGGAAAACTAGAGTGGCGTGGTAGAACCATATGAGCCGTCACTTTCCAACTAAGTCACCGAAGCGTGTAATCGTCATTGGCGGTGGTATGGCGGGCTTAGCCGTATCTGCACGACTTGCAAGGAAAGGTCACCAAGTTCAACTTTTTGAAGCAAGTGAAAAATTGGGGGGCAAATGTCAAACAGTCGAAGTTGATGGATTTGCTTTCGATATCGGTCCATCACTTCTTACCTTGCCAGCTGTGTATCGCGACCTCTTCATAAAGACTGGCAAACGACTTGAACACCTCTTAGATGTAAAACCGGTAGATCCTGCTTTTGAATATATATTTCATGATGGTAAGCGAGTGGTTTTCCCAAATCTTTCACATAATGGAACAGTTGCAGCAATCACAAAGTCGTTCGGTGCCCAAGCAGGTAGGGATTGGCATCAACTGTTAAAGCGAGCAGAGGAAATGTGGGAGGCCTCGAGAGAGGATTTCATCGAAGGTGAGTTAAGAAGTATCTGGCCCTTTTTGAGGCGAAAGACTCTATTAAAGGATTTTCGCACAATTGCGCCTTTCAAGTCTCTACGCGCAATAACGTCTAAATACACGGATGATCCGTATTTAAGAAAAATCATTGATCGCTACGCCACTTATACCGGCTCTGATCCAAGACAGGCTCCGGCCGTACTTCTAACTATTGCATTTGTTGAAGAGGCATTTGGAGCTTGGCATGTAAGTGGAGGTATCGGAGAACTCGGGAGTTCGCTAGCCAAGCGAGTTAGAGAACTTGGAGTTGAGATAAACCTAAACGCTCCAGTCTCAAAAATTACTACTGAAAACGGTGGTGCTACTGGGGTGATCCTTGAAGATGGAAGAGAGGTTCGCGCTGATCTCATCGTCTCTAACGCGGATGCAAGTAAACTATATGCAACTCTTCTTGAAGATGAGCAGAGAGCAAATAGACCAAAGAAATCGCTATCTCGTGCCACCCCTTCGCTATCTGGCTTCTCCTTGCTGCTCTCGCTCAACGGAAGAAGTAAGGTGAAGCATCACACCGTTTATTTCCCGGAAAATTACGATGATGAATTTGACTCTATTTTCAAGCGGAAAGAACCAGTAAAGGATCCTGCAATCTATATTTGCAATCCCCGAGATGAGAAGATGGTTAGCGGCGAGAATGAAGCGTGGTTTATTCTCGTAAATGCTCCTAGGCACGAGCCAGGTATAGGAACAGATTGGGATAGTCCGGGATTAAAAGAGAGTTACGCCGAATTGATAATCGAGAAACTTGAATCTCGCGGTTTAGGTATTCGAAGTAGATTAAAGAATATGGTCGTTCGCACGCCAGCCGATTTAGAGCGCGAATATAGAGCGCCTGGTGGCTCCATCTACGGGAGTTCAAGTAACGGTGCGCGCTCTGCATTTTTGCGGGCGCGAAATCGTTCACCAATAAAGAACCTCTATTGTGTTGGTGGCTCCGCACATCCTGGTGGTGGATTGCCGCTAGTTGCCCTCAGCGCTGAGATTGTTGCAGCTGCAATCGAAGAGAATTAAAGAGTGCCAAAGAGCTAGAGATTTGCAGAACTGCCCAAACCCAAGCTGCAATCTCAAATAGATCTAAATCCAGAACTCTCCCCACTAGCGGGATAAAAATCAGAGTTGCTCGAATAGGTCGCTCTGCCCAAGTCACCATCAAGACTTGGCTAATTCCTAATCCCCCAGCACGGGCACGCATATATTCCTGGGTGGATGCGGCGACCCATGCCGCAACTATGACTTGCCAAGGGGCGCCCAATAAATAAAAGGCATAGGCCCAGATCGCCTCAACAATTCGATCAGCAACAGCATCTACAACGGCGCCAAACTTTGAGCTCTTTCCAGTTGAAATTGCAACGGTGCCATCTATTCCATCAAATAGAAGCGAGAGAACGAGTAGGAAGATTGCGCCATAAGAATTGATATTTAGCAGAAAAGCGATGGCTGCCAATACCGATAGAAGTGAAAGAGTGTTCGGTGAAATTCTAAGCGCTACCAACGGTCGGGTGATTGTGTAACTAATACTCAACCAGGCACGAACAATCCCCTTAACTTCTGCCTCACCATGGTTTTTACTCCAGTGCGAGAAGAATTCTTCCTTCTTCATCTAAGTCCAATCCGCTTTACGATTTCAATTGTAGATTGAGCTGAATTCATCGTATAGAAGTGAATTCCTGGAACACCGGTTTTCATCAACTCTTCACAGAGATCTGTAGCTATAGCTACGCCTTCATTTCTAACTAATTCTGGATTCGACTCAACTTTTGAGATGCGCTCTCTAATCGCTTCTGGAATTGGTGTGCCGCTTAACGCCGCCATTCGTTCTAATTGCTTGACATTGGTGATCGGAAGAACGCCAGCGATTACCGGAAGACCTGAGCCCACCTTTCTCAATCTATTTGTAAGACTTAAATAACTTCGCGAGTCAAAGAAGAATTGGGTGGTTGCGAAAGTTGCTCCGCGCCGTTGCTTCTCATGCAGAACTGAGATGTCTTGCTCAATATCGCGCGATGCCGGATGAATATCGGGAAACGCTGCTACTCCGACTTCAAATCCCATTTCCTTTGCGAGGCTGACAAGTTGATCGGCGTGATCAAACCCATTTGGTGTGCTAACCCATTTTCCACCCGGGCCACCTTGTGGATCTCCCCGAAGCGCAAGAACTGAACCAATACCGGCTTCTCTATAACTCTCTAGCGTCGCCTTCAGTTCTAACTCGGTGGAACCCACACAAGTTAAATGGGCAACTGTTTTAAGACCGGTGCGTTTAGTAATCTCACGTGTTATTCGAATTGTGCGATCTCGAGTGCTTCCACCCGCTCCATATGTAACCGATACAAAGTCTGGCTTCAACGGTACTAACACCTCAAGGGAAGCCCAGAGTCGCTCTTCACCGGCAAGATCTTTCGGTGGAAAGAATTCGACTGAGAACGTAGGACTACCTGACATACGAGGTGAGGGTACCGTTGCGCCGTGGTTTTGCCGGGCATAACGCAGATACGTGAAGCAATAGATGCTGAACTCCTTGAATTTACCAAGGCCCGCTCTAGTGAATTGAATGCTATTGACTCGGAATTAGCGCCGGTTGCTAAAGCGCTCTCTGACTTTGTGACCGATGGTGGGAAGCGATTTAGACCAATCTTCGCCTATCTAGGTTATCTAGGGCCTGGGTCCACACCTAACCAGAACTTTCTCAAAGCCTGTGCAGCGCTCGAACTCGTTCATGTATGTGCATTGATTCATGATGATGTTATGGATGGCTCAGATTCAAGACGTAACAAGCCAGCTCTACATAAACACTTTGAAGATTTGCATAAGAAAAATAGTTACAAAGGTGAGCCCTCGAAGTTTGGAGTTGCCGCAGCAATTCTCTTAGGAGATCTTGCTCTTTCGTGGAGTGATCAGATGATAAGTGAATCAGGAATTTCGAATCTTGATGCGTCAAGAGCTGCACCTATTTTTCATGAGATGAGAGCCGAATTGATGGCTGGTCAATACTTAGATGTTCTTGAAGGATCCATAGCCAAATTTGATTTAGAGCGTTCGCGCAAGATCGCACGGTACAAATCTGGAAAGTACTCCATCGAAAGACCGCTCCAATTTGGCGCCTCACTTGCTGGTGAGAGTAAGGAATTGCATAAAGTTTTTTCAAACTATGGGTTACCGCTTGGCGAGGCTTTTCAGTTAAGAGATGACATCTTGGGCGTATTTGGCGATTCAGCGATCACTGGTAAGCCTTCGGGCGATGATATTCGCGAAGGAAAGCGGACAGTATTGATGGCACTAACCGCCTCGCGATTAAGCGCCGCAGATCACTCGACTCTTACCGCAGCCCTAGGCAATCCCAACCTAGATAGTTCTCAGGTCGCACAAATTCAACAACTAGTGAAAGATTCGGGGGCGTTAGACCAGTGTGAAGCGTTGATTGAGCAACTTCTAAATGAGGCGCTCAATTCGCTCAAGCACCCTGCTTTAGATGCTGAAGTCACTACAAAATTAAATGAAATGGCAGTAGCGGCAACGAAAAGAAAGAGTTAGCGATAAATGCGCACAGTTAAGGGCAAGAAGGATCGCGTTGTAATTGTGGGCGCCGGACTATCGGGGTTAAGCGCTGCGCTAAGACTTGCGGGAGCAGGACATGAAGTAACTATCCTGGAGCGCGAATCAGTCCCTGGTGGAAGAAATGGATTACTAAAGAAATCCGGTTACTCCTTTGATACCGGACCATCAGTTTTGACGATGCCCTCTCTGATTGAAGATGCACTTAATTGTGTGGGTGAGCGCCTAGAAGATTGGTTAGAACTTATGCCACTCTCGCCGCTCTACCGAGCTTTTTATGCAGATGGCAGCACTCTTGATGTTCATGCCGACACGGCAAAGATGGAAGATGAGATTGCACGGGTGATTGGCGGAGATGAAGCTGCGGGCTATCGTAGATACGTAGATTTTGTAACCAAACTATACAAATATGAAATGAATGATTTCATAGATAAAAACATCGATACCCCATTTGATTTACTCACCCCAAATCTTGCCCGCTTAATAGCAATTGGCGGATTCAAAAGACTCGCTCCAAAAGTCTCACAGTTTCTAAAAGATCCACGAACGCAACGCGTCTACTCATTCCAAGCTATGTATGCCGGGGTTTCGCCACAACAGGCGCTCGCTATCTATGCCGTTATCGCTTACATGGATTCGGTAAATGGAGTTTTCTTCCCTAAAGGCGGGATGCATGCACTTCCAAGGGCACTTGCTGGAGCAGCAACAAAGCATGGCGTGAAGATTCATTACAACTCAAAAGTCACAACTCTCGAGAAAAGCGGCTCGCGAGTTAGGGCTGCAATCACTGAGGATGGATCAAAATACGATTGCGATGTAATTATTTTGAGCCCCGATCTGCCTGTTGCCTACCGCGAACTTCTTGGAAACGTTCCACGAAGAGTTAAACGCCTCAACTACTCCCCTTCCTGTGCAGTATTACTTGCTGGCTCTAGTAAGAGATATGGCCATATCGCCCATCACAATATTCACTTCGGTAATTCCTGGGATGGCGTATTCGAAGAGTTGATAGATAAGAAACAACTTATGAGCGACCCCAGTGTTCTTGTGACGGTTCCATCTCATGATGATCCAGATCTAGCTCCTAAAGGGCGCGAGAGTTACTACGTACTCTTTCCAACTCCGAACTTGAGCGCCGATATTGATTGGCGGAAAGAGGCCCCGAGATACCGCGATCAGATGATTAAGACTTTAGAGTCTCGCGGTTACGATGGTTTTGGAAAGTCTATAGAGGTTGAACATCTAACAACTCCACTTGAGTGGGAAGAGATGGGACTTGAGATGGGCGCGCCCTTTGCCAGCGCTCATACTTTCTTTCAGACTGGACCTTTTAGGCCAAGTAATCTTGCAAAAGGTTTTGAGAATGTTGTCTTTGCCGGAAGCGGAACACTCCCAGGGGTCGGAGTTCCTATGGTTCTAATTTCTGGAAAGTTGGCAGCGGAGCGAATAACTGGAAATGGATGAGTTAGCCGCAGCCGGTATTCAAGACCCGAAACTTAGTGAGTCCTATCTTGAATGCAAGCGCCTCAATTCATTACATGGAAAGACTTACTACTTAGCCACGCTCTTACTTCCCAAATCAAAGCGTCCATTTGTCCATGCGCTCTATGGCTTTGCTCGTTACGCCGATGAGATCGTCGATGATCTCGATTCGAAGTTATCGCCAGAAGAAAAGCGGTTAGAACTTGAACGCTGGAGCCATCAACTCCTTCAGGACATTAAAGCGGGAAGAAGTGATGACCACATCGGCCGAGCCCTTGTCGATACTGTAAATAGATTTTCAATCCCAATTGCTTACTTTGAAGCATTCCTACACTCAATGGCGATGGACTTAGATGTAAGAGAATATGAGTCATTCGATGCGCTACTGGAATATGTGTATGGCTCTGCTGCTGTAATTGGACTGCAGATGGTTCCCATTCTTGGAACTTTAAAGGGGCGTGAGAAAGAGGCGCTGGCGGCTGCGGAGAAGCTCGGAATCGCCTTTCAATTAGCAAACTTCATCCGCGATGTCGGCGAAGATTTAGAACGAGGCCGGGTCTACCTTCCACTTGATGAATTGAAGCGATTCGGAGTTGATAGAGAAATGCTTGAGCAACGCATACTCACCCCGCAAATAATCGAAGCGCTTAAGTTTCAAATCCAGCGAGTCCGTGATCTACAGCGCGCCGCTAACGAAGGAATCTCACTCCTATCCCCCGAATCTCGTCCCTGTATAGAAGCAGCAAGTGAGCTCTATTGTGGAATCGTTGATGAAGTAGAGCGGATTGATTTTCAAGTCTTTGAGAGAAGAGCTAAGACTTCAACCTGGAGACGATTAAGCGTTGCCCTACCTGCTTGGCTAAGAGCGGTAAAAGCTCGTTAAGTTCTCTGGATTCCGCGCCGACCCCAATAAATCCAGAGCGCCATTGTTAAAGTGACCATTGAGAAACCAAAGAGTAAATCTTCAGCTGGAGCTGATGCAATCCTCCATCCAATAATTGCTTCTTCGCTATAGCTCAAGATTTTTCTTGATGTAAGCCACCAATTCGTGATTAATTGAAAGAATACGATGATTGCATAAGCAGTCCAATAGCCTTTACGTGTTAACAATCGAGTTTTCAATACAAATAAATCCACTAAGACAACTAAAAGCACGCTCACCAAGGCAAGTTCGGTATATGTCATGACTCATCACCAAATTTCCAATGGCGCTTCTGGGTACGAACTGCCTCAATTGTTAAGAGCGAAGCGAGCGGGACCACAATAAAGAAGAGAAACTCCTCAAGTGGAATGCCCTTTGGTCCAAAGATTCCGACTACCTGGTTCTCATCAAACCACCAATGCCCGGCAGAGACTGCGTAGTAATCCCAAACCAAGAAAATTAGCGCGACCGGCAAGATGCTTAGCGCTACCCGTTTCACTCTGCGCAATACACCAACTTTAAGGAAAATCTCTAACCAAAAAGAGCCCACTACAGTAAAAATTAGCATCGCGAAATATGCGAACTTGAGCACGGCTTATGTTAATCTTCATCTCAATCGGGAGCCAAAAGTTGGCTGAGAGGACCTTCGGGTCGACCGTCGTACCAGTTCGATAATGCGAATTGGAAAGGGGTTAATAATGAAAACATTCTTCACAGCTTGGGGATACGAAGTCTCATACCTCGAATTAGCTTCAGTGATTACCTCACTAATCGCGGTAATCCTGGGAGCTCGAGGAACGCGCTGGGCTTGGCCATGGTGGGTAGTAAGCAGCTCGCTTTATGCCCTCTTCTTCTACAACGTAGAACTTTTTGCTAGCGCAATCCTGCAACTGATCTTTATCGCCGCTGCAATTTGGGGTTGGTTTGGTTGGAAGCCCTCCGGCGTTGAACCTAGATACATGAGCAAACGCGAGCGAATCATCTGGATCGCTTCTCTTCTTGCTCTCTGGGCCATCACAGCTCCCCTACTTTCAAATGTTGGAGCTGCTGCAACGTGGCCTGATTCGCTATTGCTTGTCTCTAGCGCACTAACGCAAGTAATCATGGTTATGCAGCGAAATGAAACTTGGGTTATGTGGTTTGTGATTAATGTGTTTGGAACTTGGCACTACACACGCCAGGAGTACTTCTTCACCGGAGTTCTCTATTCGGTATTTACGCTAGTTGCTGTTTATGGCTGGATACGCTGGCTGCAACTTCGGAAATGAAGAATCCCTCGCTCGAAGAGATTCTTGATCGAATAGCAAAAACCGAACAGAAGTCTCCTAATATAAAAACCATCTCCATTGATGGCCCTGCGGGCTCCGGTAAAACAACACTTGCGCGGCGCATTGCAGAATCTTTTTCAATTGGTCCAGTCACAACCATTCATATGGATGATCTATACAACGGCTGGGAAGATGCGCTCACCGTTCAGCTCGCTAGAACTCTTACCCAACAAATACTTACGCCAATCTCTCAAGGCAAGCCTTTTAGCTACCGCAAATATGACTGGCTCAAAAAAGGCTTCGGCGATTTCACTTCTGTGCCTCTACCAAGCCTTTTAATTCTCGAAGGTGTGGGTTCTGGCCAGAAAGTGACTCGTAAATTCACAGATGAAGCCATTTGGATTGAAGTTGAGAGCGAAGTTGGTTTACAAAGAGTCCTAAACCGAGATGGCGATTACCTTGAAACTGAGATGCGCGTCTGGCAATTGCGTGAGCAGGAGCACTTTCAAAAAGAGAACACTCGCGACTGCGCCACTATCCGAGTCGATGGGAACTTCTTCATCTAAAATTGCGCTGTGTCTGATTTAACTGGCGAAGTAATTGATGGTCGCTATAAGTTAAATCGCATCGTTGCCTCAGGTGGAATGGCGACAATTTATGCTGCTCTAGATCTAAGGCTTGATCGACAGGTCGCTGTAAAAATCATGCATCCGCACCTTGCGCAAGATGAGAAATTTGTCGAGCGATTTATCCGTGAAGCAAAAGCGGCGGCTTCTCTTTCACACCCAAATATCGTTGCGGTTTTGGATCAAGGTTGGAATCAAGGTGGAACTCCTTGTGTCTTCATAGTTATGGAGTTAATCGAAGGAGCGACGCTTCGAGATTATTTAGTAGAGCAAGGTCGACTGTCGATTGAAAAAGTCCTTCCGATAATCATGCCGGTTTCAAGTGCGCTGGCGGCTGCGCATAAATTGGGAATTGTTCATAGAGATATAAAGCCAGAGAACATCTTGGTATCTAAAGAGGGTCGGATAAAGATTGCAGACTTTGGGTTAGCAAGAGGTGCGCTATTAGGTAGCACGATGACTGCTGAATCAAGCGTAATTCTCGGTAGCGTCTCATATCTCTCCCCTGAACAAGTTCAGCGTGGTATCGCTGATGCAAGAAGCGATATCTATTCACTTGGAATTGTTCTCTTCGAACTTCTAACTGGCGAGAAGCCATACCAAGGAGAAGACCCGGTTCAAATTGCTATCCGCCATGTAAATGATCGGATTCCCGCTCCTTCTACTTTAAATAGCGCAATCACTCCCGAAGTTGATGCGTTGGTGTTACGGGCAACCGATGTAAATCCAGATAAGCGTCCCGTAGATGGCGCAGCTTTCCTAGAGGAGTTACGAAAGCTCTCTGAGAAGCTCGATCCGCGTAAGCGCCAACTCAGTCTTGAACTTGATCTGCCTCCCATACCGATTAAGTCCCCTGTAAGGGAGCGTTCCAAGACAAACCGTAAAGAGAAAACCGTTCCATCACCTGAAGTTAAGAAGGAGAGCGAAGTGGCCAAAGAAAAGAAAGAAAAGCCAAGTCGAAAAGTTTCCCCTCGTGTCCAGCGCAACCGCAGAATTGCAGCGCTACTTGCACTCGCTCTCATAACGACCGCTTGGTATGTCTTTGCAGGTCCCGGCTCCAAAGTCCAAGTCCCATCACTTGCTGGTTACACGGTAAAGGATGCAAAGGCAGAGTTATCTGACTTAGGAATCAATTTAGAGGTAGATAAAGAGGAATTTAGTGAGGATGTAGCAGAAGGCAAGATCATCAACTCAAGTCCAGCTGGTGGAGGCCGAGTCGATCCAAATGGCGTTGTAAGCGTTACTGTCTCAAAAGGAAAAGAGCGTTTCATAATTCCAGATTTGGTTGGGCTAAAGCCTGATGTTGCTCAGAGTTTGATTGAGGAGAACAAACTTGTTGTGGGCGAAATTATTGAAGAGTTCTCGGCTGATATCAAAAAGGGACTCATAATGAGAACCGCGCCTATAAGTGGTGAGCGCGTAAAACGTGATACCTCGCTAACTCTCTATATTTCAAAGGGCGTCGAGCAGATTGCACTTGCAGATTACAAAGGTAAGAGCGGTGAGCAAGCGCTCAATGAATTGGTTGAAGCTGGCTTTGAAGTTGATACCAAATATATATTCAGTGAGGACTTACCTGCGGGCGCGGTCGTTTCTCAGACACCCGGAAGTGGTGAGGCTGATAAGGGCGGAAAGATAACGTTAATAGTTTCTAAGGGAACTGAGTTTGTATTTATTCCCAATCTATTTGCACTTAGCGAAGCGAAGGCAGTTGCCGCACTCAAAGATCTTGAATTGAAAGTGACTGTCAAGAAAGTTGGGGCTAAGAAGAACAAGGTTGTAACAAATATCGCACCTAAAGTAGGAAGCAAGGTAAAGCGTGGCTCCACTGTGACAATCACAGTAGGGTGAGGTGGTGAATAAGAAGGCCACGCAACCACGTATCGGTGCGCATGTTCCAACCTCAGGTGGAATGGCGAAACGTTCAATTCAGTACGCAACAACTATAAAGGCTGAGGCGATCCAAGTTTTTGCCTCAAATCCTCGTGGTTGGGCGATGCCAGATTCAAACCCTGAAGCAGATGAGGCATTTAGAAGTAAGGCCGCTGAACTTGATATCGAAACATATGTTCATGCTCCTTTCTTAATCAATCTTGGTTCTCCGACTGAAGCCACATATAAGAATTCGGTCGCCTCTACCGCTTACTCGCTAAAGCGTGGCCGCGAGATTGGCGCCCTTGGTGTCGTCATACATACCGGCTCGGCAGTTGATGAAACTCATGTGCCGAAGGCATGGAAGCAGATTAAAAAAGGTGTGATGCCAATTCTTGAGAAGCTTGGCGATGAAGATCCTTGGCTTTTACTGGAACCAACTGCCGGTCAAGGTCAATCACTAGTTAAGAAACTTGATGATTTGAAAAACTACTTCGAAGCTCTCGAGTGGCATCCAAAAGTCGGAGTCTGCCTCGATACCTGCCATGTCTTTGCTGCGGGGCACGATATAAAGTCAAAAGGTGGAATGAAAGCAACGCTAGATCTTCTCGTTGAAATTGCGGGTAAAGAGCGAATCCAACTAATTCATGCAAATGATTCAATGGATGTTCTTGGCTCACTAAAAGATCGCCACGCAAATTTAGGTGAGGGCGAAGTTGGTACTAAGCCTTTTGAAGAGTTGCTAGCGCACCCAGCTGTTGTAAATGCACCACTAATTCTTGAAACGCCGGGTGAGGAACCTGAGCATGGTCGTGAGGTCGTGCTCTTGAAGAAGATGCGGGATAAATAGTGGCGCTGGTGCTTGCGCCTTGGGCGCTTCTTGCTGTTGCTGCTATGTGGGGAATCTCTTTTGTCTGGATGAAAGACATATTGGATCAGCAAGATGTCTACAGCTTTTTGTTATCTAGGTTCTTAGTTGCTTCACTTGTGATGTTGCTTGCTAATCCGCGCGTAATCACTCGACTCAATCGTGAGATTTTCACAAAGGGGTCGGTGATTGGAACAGCGCTTGGTCTTGGTTATATCTTTCAAACTCTCGGTTTGGATCGAACTACCCCTGCGATCACCGGCTTTATCACGGGTCTCTACGTTGTCCTCACTCCTCTGATTGCCGCTTTGCTCCTTAAGGAAAGGCTTACAAAACAAGCTTGGTTCTACATTGTTCTTGCAACTGCAGGCCTTGCAGTTCTATCAGTCTCCGGTTGGTCAATCGGAACTGGCGAATTCTTCGTTCTTATCTCTGCGTTCTTGTTTGCAGCACACATTCTCCTTCTGAGCCAATGGAGCAAGAAGTTTGATGCTTACGCACTTACATTTGTTCAACTCGCAACTTGCGCTCTGGTCTCAGGAATTCCAGCTTCGATAAATGGATTTAGCGCCCCGCCAGATTCTCAAGTTTGGTCGGTAGTTTTTTTCACCGCAGTCTTTGCAACATTCTTTGCCTTCGTTATCCAGACATGGGCCCAGGCTCGGATCTCATCTACCAAAGTTGCTGTAATCCTTACTATGGAAGTTGTCTTTGCGGCTCTCTTCTCGGTTGCGCTCGGCGCTGAGCCATTAACTTTACGGATAGTACTTGGCGGAAGTATGGTTCTCATCGCCATGATAATGATTGTTCAACCTAAAGTTACCCCGGTTTCAAATGATCGTTGACCTGCGCTCCGACACAGTAACTCGTCCATCGAAGGCGATGCGTGAAGCCATGATGAACGCAGAGGTCGGAGATGATGTCTATAGCGATGACCCAACTGTAAATTCACTTGAAGAGAGAGTTGCGGCTCTCTTTGGAAAAGAAGCTGCAGTTTTTACTCCGAGCGGATCACTAGCAAATCAACTTGCAATTCGCACTCTCGTAAAACCAGGCGAAGAACTTCTCTGTGAGAGTAACTCTCATATTGTCCGTGCCGAACTCGGCGCTGCTGCAACTTTTAGCGGAATCACAACTAGGACCTGGACTGCAGCGCGTGGACTTTTAAATGCTGAGCAGGCGCTAGAGCTGGCCCGCCCTGATTCTGGACCGTACCTGGTTTCAACCACTGCTATTGCAGTTGAGAACACCCATAACTTTGGCAGCGGAACTGTCCAGCCACTTGATGAGATTAAAAGACTCTACTCCCTAGCAACTCCGCTCGGTCTGAAGTTACATCTCGATGGTGCGCGTATTTGGAACGCCCATGTCGCATCTTCAGTTCCGCTTAGCGAATATGGAAAGTACTTCGAAACGATAAGCGTCTGTCTATCCAAGGGGCTTGGAGCTCCCGTTGGGTCATTGATGATTTCAACTAAAGAGCGAGTAGCGACGGCGCGAGTTTGGCGGAAGCGTTATGGAGCAGGCATGCGCCAAATTGGTATCTTGGCAGCAGCTGGTCATTTCGCACTCGATAAGAATGTTGCGAGATTGAGCGAAGATCATGCTCGAGCTAAGAAATTGGCAGTTGCCTGCAACTCGGTCGTAGCTTCGACTGTGAACCCGGCTGAGATTGAGACAAATATTGTTGGGCTAGATCTAACAGGTGCAACTTGGACGGCAGCTGAATTTGCTGGGAAAGCGCGGGAAGAAGGAGTTTGGGTTAGCGCACTAGGACCTAAATATGTTCGATTAGTGACTCATCTTGATGTTGATGATCTAGGAATTGAGAGAGCAGTAGAAGTACTTCAGCGCTTACTTAAGAGCGCCTTCGTGCCTAAGTAACCACTCCTTTACATCAAGGCCATACGCATAATTTCCTAGCGCTCCCCCAGTTTTAACAATTCGATGGCACGGCACAACTAGGGCAATTAAATTCCTGGCACAGGCGCTTCCCGCGGCGCGGACTGCATCGGGCGAGCCAGCTTTCTTTGCTAACTCGCCATATGAAATTGTTTTTCCGGGAGATACTTTGCGCATCGCTTTCCAAGCAGATTGCGAGAATCGCTCTCCCGGTTGTCTTACTGAAATTCCATCAAGAGCTTTCAAATCACCTTGAAGGTAATCCTCGATCAAGTCGGAGACGATGGGAATTCGCTTTACTTCTTTTGAATCTCGTACTTGGTCTTCTACCTCTAATTGGTTTGACAACTCTTTGAAATTTGAAAATCCCGAAGCAAGGAGCATGTGTTCATGTGAGATAAGAAAGAGTGTGCCAATTGGAGTCTTGAGGGTCGAGCGGCTGAGCACGTCGGGAGCCTACGCCTCGAGTTAGCGAAAGGGTAGTGGCTATTTGTTATCGCGCAGCATCTCGGCTACGAGGAAAGCGAGTTCTAGGGATTGGGTGTGGTTAAGTCTTGGGTCACAAGCGGTCTCATAGCGAGTCGCCAAGTCATCGTGCGAAATCTCAGCCGCGCCGCCTACACACTCAGTTACATCATCTCCAGTTAACTCGATATGAATACCGCCGGGATGGGTTCCCTTTGCTAAGTGAACTTCAAAGAAACCTTTTACCTCATCTAAAACTTCATCAAAACTTCTAGTCTTAAAGCCAGTTGGCGATTCATAAGTATTGCCATGCATCGGATCACAGACCCAGAGAACGCTTCTACCGCTCTTTTTGACCGCATCTACTAGTGGCGGGAGAACCGCTCTAATGTTCTTTGCACCCATGCGAGTGATGAAAGTTAGTCGTCCTGGTTCTTCATCTGGATTGAGAACTTCCATCAACTTAAGCGTCTCGTCGATTGTTGTCTTCGGGCCTAACTTAACGCCAATTGGATTTTTCACTTTCTTAGCGAAATCAATATGCGCACCATCTAATTGACGAGTCCGTTCGCCAATCCAAATAAAGTGGGCTGAAACATCATACGGAAGTCCCGTCCTTGAATCGATTCTCGTTAGAGCCTTTTCATACTCAAGAATTAGCGCTTCATGGGAAGAGTAGAAATCAACGGTCTTAAACTCTTCTGGATTTATTCCAGCAGAGCGCATGAAATCAAGTGCCCGACCAATCTCTTTTGCCAGCGCTTCATACTTTGCGCCAGCGTTAGAATCCTTAACAAATCCTTTATTCCATTCATGAACAAGTCGTAGGTCTGCAAAGCCGCCTTGGGTAAATGCACGAACTAAGTTCAAAGTTGCTGAAGAGGTGTTGTAAACCTTTACCAACCTAGAAGGATCTGGGGTGCGCGCTTGCTCTGTAAATTTAAGATCATTAACTGCATCACCGCGGTAAGCCGGAAGCGAAACATCACCACGCTTTTCAATATCGTTACTTCTTGGCTTTGCGAATTGGCCAGCCATTCGACCAACTTTGATGACCGGCATGCTTGCGCCATATTGAAGAACAGCTGCCATTTGAAGGATTGTCTTAATCCGATTTCGAATTGAGTCTGCGGTAGCGCCAACAAATGTTTCGGCGCAGTCTCCTCCTTGTAGCCAGAAAGCTTCACCACGTGCAGCTTGGGCAACTTTTGCCTTCAAATTGTCACATTCGCCAGCAAAGACAAGTGGTGGAAGTGCGCGCAGCTCTTTCGCAGCAGATTCAAGTTTTGTTCTATCAGGCCAATTCGGTTGTTGCGCAGCAACTAATGAGGCATCAAAGAGGCTCTCGATTGGGGAGGTCATAGCAGCCAAGGTTAGGGAAGTGCGCCAATTCGGCGCTACTTGATTAACCGAAGAAGACTTCCGCTTCAGCTAATAAGCGTGGATCTACAGTTTTTAATTTCTCAGTAGCAGAAGCAAGCGGAACTCGCTTGATTTCGGTTCCATGTAGGGCAACCATCTTGCCCCAATCACTTTCATGCGCAGCAGTGATTGCATGGATTCCAAACCTAGTTGCGAGTACCCGATCAAATGCGGTTGGAGTTCCTCCTCGTTGGATATGTCCAAGGATTGAGGTACGTGCCTCAGCCCCAGTTCTTGTTTCAATTTCTTTTGCGAGCCACTCTCCGATTCCTGAGAGCTTTACATGGCCAAATGAATCAAGTGAGCCATCTTTGGTGACGATAGTTCCATCTTTTGGAAGCGCACCCTCGGCAACAACGACTATTGGCGCGTATGACTGTTGGAATCTTGATTCAACTAACTTGCAAACTTTTTCAATATCAAATGGGACCTCAGGGATGAGGATGCAAGAGGCGCCACCCGCAAGACCCGAGTGAAGCGCGATCCAACCAGCATGGCGGCCCATTACCTCAACAATTAGCGCTCGGTGATGTGACTCAGCTGTTGTATGAAGGCGATCAATTGCTTCAACTGCGATATTTACCGCCGTATCAAATCCAAATGTGTAATCGGTATTGTTCAAATCATTATCGATTGTCTTTGGGACACCAATAACTTTTACGCCTAGCGCATCGAGTTTTGTGGCAACACCAAGTGTGTCTTCACCGCCGATTGCAATCAGCGCATCTACATTCATCTTGGCAAGATTTTCTTTTATACGCTCTACGCCATTTTCAATCTTAAATGGATTAGTGCGTGAAGAACCAAGAATTGTTCCGCCTCGAGGCAAAATCCCGCGGGTAGCCTTTATATTTAAAGGCATCGTTAACCCTTCAAGTGGGCCCTTCCAGCCATCGCGAAAACCTATGAATTCATAGCCATATTCTTTTTCGCCTTTGCGGACGACTGCACGGATGACTGCATTTAGACCGGGGCAGTCGCCACCGCCTGTTAGGACACCGAAACGCATACTTGGACTTCTCCAATTATTAATGGGTTGATCAACATTGATCCAGAGCGCAATTCTACCCCTACCCCACTACTCTTTTCGTGATGGCAAAGTCCCTTATTTATATTGCTCACGACAATCTAAATCGCAATAAAGGCGCGCTCAAAGGGGCGAACCCTGCGGATTGTGAAATTCTCTTTGTAGAGAGCCAGAACTTATTACGAGGCGCGCGCTGGCATAAACAGCGAGTCTTCTTCCTGCTCTCGGCGGCACGTCATTTTGCGCAAGAACTTCGCGATGAAGGATTTGTTGTCCACTATTTGAAAGCAGATAACACAGCGAGTGGAATAAGAACAATCGCCTCTAAGTACGGAGAAGTTATCGCTACCGAGCCTTCTTCTTATCGACTACTCGCTTCGCTTAAGGAAATTGGCGTTAGATTCGTGGCAAACGACTTTTTTCTCACTTCTCGTAAAGATTTCATAAGTTGGGCTAATTCTCAAAAGTCACTCAAGCTGGAGAATTTCTATCGCTGGCAGCGGGCACGCCTTGATGTATTGATGGTTGGCGATAAGCCTGAAGGAGGAGCTTGGAACTTCGATGAAGAGAATCGACTGCCGCCACCAAAGCTTGGATATAAGTGGCCAAAATATCCCCAGCACTCCCGTGATCAGATTGATCTTGAAGTTTTAGCAGAAATTTCAGAGTTCGAACTTCTTGGGAAAGTTGAAGATACGACTTGGGGTACAACTCGCGAGGCTGCGCTGGCACAACTTAAGAGATTTCTAACTGATTCCTTTAAGGATTTTGGTCCGCTTGAAGATGCTATGACCAAAGAGTCATGGGCAGTACATCACTCTTTGTTAAGTACTTATTTGAATGTTGGGCTGATTACAGCCGATGAAGTTGTTACAGAGGCGCTGAAGCGATATCGAAAAGGCGGAGTTCCCATCTCATCCTGTGAAGGATTCATCCGCCAAGTTATTGGTTGGCGCGAATATATAAATGGAATCTATTGGTACTTTGGCGATGAATATCGCGCCTCAAATACTCTTGGCTCAAAACGTAAACTTCTCCCCCTCTTTACCGATTCAACCAAGACCAAGATGAACTGTGTCTCTACCACCGTCGCTCAAATAGATGAGCGCGGCTGGGTGCATCACATCCCGCGGCTAATGGTGTTAAGTAACCTAGCTGCGCTGGCCGATGTAAACCCAGCCGAATTTCTAAGTTGGATGCGTGAAGTATTTGTCGATGCCGCAGATTGGGTGATGGTTCCAAATGTGATTGGTATGAGTATGCATGCAGATGGTGGGCGTATGTCTACTAAGCCATACATAGCAGGTGGCGCATATATCTCAAGGATGTCCAACTACTGTGGTGATTGCGCATATAACCCAAAGACCAGAACCGAAGAGGACTCTTGCCCATTCACAACTCTTTATTGGCATTACTTGGCTCGAAACGGCGAGAGATTTAAGAAGAATCATCGAATGTTCCAACAGTTAAATGGGATGAAAAAGTTAAATGATCTTGAAGCTACGGTTAAGCGCGGAGACTTTGTTATTAAAGGTTTAGAGCGGGGCGAAATCTAGCGAGTTACGGTAACGCCCTTGCCAACGACAACTATCCCGCCCTCAGATACGGTAAATCTCTCACGATCTCGTTCAAGATTAATTCCTACTTGTGCCCCTGGCTCGACAATTACATTCTTATCAAGGATCACATTCTTAACCTGGGCGCCATCGCCGATGCGGACTTGTGGCATAAGTACCGAGCCTTCGACCTTCGCATCCCGACCTACTAAAACATCATAGGAAGCAACTGTTCTATGCATCTCACCACCGGCAATAATCGAGCCGGCGCCCACTACAGAATCAAAAGCAATTCCACGCTCTGAGAATTTCGCAGGTGGAAGAGATGGTGGGTTCGTAAGAATGGGCCAATTGCGATTGTAAAGATTAAATATCGGATGTACCGATACGAGATCCATATGCGCTTCAAAGTATGAATCGATTGTTCCTACATCCCGCCAATACCCTCTATCGCGCTCCGTCTCACCGGGAACAATGTTGTTTGCAAAGTCATATGCCTTTGCTGCGCCACTCTTAGTCATAGCCGGAATGATGTTTGCGCCAAGATCGTGGCGACTATCGACATCCTCCGAATCAAGAATTAACGCCTCTTCCATAGCATCGCGCCGGAAGATGTAGTTACCCATCGAAACTAGAGAGAGATCTGGATGTCCAGGCATCGCTGGTGGTTCTTTTGGTTTCTCGTGGAAAGCTTTAATGCTTACCCCGTCATCTGCAAGCTCAATCACTCCAAATTGAGACGCTTCACTCCGCTTAACTCTTATCGCCGCAACAGTCACGCCAGCACCAGTTTGTAGATGCTGTTGATACATCTGATCGGGGTTCATTCGATAGACGTGGTCCGCGCCAAAAACTAGAACATGCTTGGGATTTTCATCATGGATCAAATTGAAATTTTGCAGGATGGCATCGGCGCTACCGGTGTACCAACGTGGCCCAAGTCGCTGTTGAGCTGGAACCGGAGTTATGTAATTTCCAAGCAGCGTCGACATCCGCCACGTGGTTGTGATGTGACGGTCTAGTGAATGAGATTTATATTGGGTAAGAACTGCGATTCTCAAAAATCCAGCATTTACAAGATTAGATAGAACGAAATCAACTAGGCGATATGAACCACCAAATGGAACTGCGGGCTTTGCACGATCTGCGGTAAGTGGCATCAAACGTTTTCCTTCGCCACCTGCAAGCACGATTCCTAGTGGGAGATCTAAGCGCGCCATGAGTGAACGATACTCTTGCTTCATGAAGGACGGGAAGGACTTGAAAGTCGCAATCCTTACTCGGGAATGGCCTCCCGCTATATATGGCGGGGCGGGAGTGCATGTCTCAAATCTCGTTACAGCGCTCAATGCCACCGGATTAGTTCAAAGCGATGTTCATTGCTTTGGGGATAAGCGAAGTGATGCAACTGGTTATCAACTAAAGGGCGAATTAACCAAGATCAATCCTGCTCTTCAAACTCTGCTTATCGATAACGACATGGCCCTCAATCTTGGTGGGGCTGCAATTGCACACTCCCATACTTGGTATGCAAATTTTGCTGGCTATCTTGCAAGCAAAATCTTCTCAATTCCCCACGTTGTTACGGCGCACTCTCTTGAACCGCTCCGCCCTTGGAAAGCAGAGCAACTAGGCGGTGGATATGTAATTTCATCCTGGGTTGAGAAATTAGCTTATGAAAACGCAGCTGCAGTTATCTCAGTTAGCGATGGAATGAAGAGTGATATCAAATCTGCTTATCCCGAGGTTGATCCAAAGAAGATTGTGACCATTCGAAACGGAATCGACACCAATAAGTTCAAACCGATAGAGAGCCCAAAGGTGTTGGAGAAATACGGAATCAAAGGCCCATTTGCAATCTTCGTCGGAAGAATTACACGCCAAAAGGGACTTGCTCATCTACTCCGTGCGTGGAAACAGGTTGATCCAAAATTCTCACTTGTTGTTGCTGCCGGTAGCCCCGATGAGCCAAGTATTGGCGCTGAAGTAGAAACTCTGATTACTAACCTTCAAAGCGAACGGAGCAATATCTTCTGGATAAAAGAGATGCTGCCCCATGACGACTTGGTCGCGCTACTTTCCGCCGCAGAAGTATTTGCCTGCCCCTCTATCTATGAGCCGCTCGGTATCGTCAACCTTGAAGCCATGGCCTGTGAAACTGCTGTTGTTGCAACGAAGGTTGGTGGAATTCCAGAAGTAGTTGATGACGGAAAGACGGGAATATTGGTAAATCCAATTGCCAAGAGTGAAGACTTTGAAATTGAGTTCGCCAATGCACTAAATAGAGTGCTTAGTGATGAATCTCTCGCAAAGAAGTTAGGAGTTGAGGGACGCCGGCGCGCAATAGCTGAATTCGGCTGGGATAAAGTTGCGAGCGCAACAATTGATCTGTATCGGAGCCTTATTTAATGTCACGCCGCGGTTGGTTCTTATTCTCTCTTGTCGGTTTACTTTGGGGGGTTCCATATCTATTTATGAAGGTCGCTCTTGAAGAGCTTTCAACCCCGATGATTGTCTTCTCACGTCTTGTTATTGGTGCCTGTTTCTTGATCCCGCTCGCACTTAAGGAAGGAACACTCAGAAGTGCCTTTAAGTATTGGCGTTACATTGCATTGTATGCAGTCTTGGAAATGGTTATTCCTTGGACGCTAATTACTAACTCACAGCGTTCTTTATCATCCGGCGTTGTTGCGCTTTTAGTAGCAACAGTCCCAATATGGGCAACTCTCTTTGCGCATCACTCAGGAGATTCAACGGCTGCACATAGAACTCGAATCTTTGGTATTGCGATTGGCTTGGTAGGTATCGCGCTCATCGTTGGTATCGAGAGCGTCTCGGATTTCACAAACTTCATAGCGCTTGCTCAAATATTGATTGCGGCTGCTTCATATGCCTGGGCCGTAAATATGATTACACGGAAAGCCCCAGGAGTGTCAGGCGTTGCAATTAATGGGATTGCGATGACAATTTCAGCGGCAATCTTCACGCCTTTTGCAATTCAAAGTTGGCCTTCTCAAACGCCTTCCACCAATGTCATTCTCTCAACGATTGGTCTTGGAGTAATTTGTAGTGGCATAGCATTCTGGGTCTTCTTCTTAGTCCTTGCTGAGATCGGTCCGGCTCGCGCTTCCCTTGTTGTTTATCCGAATACAGCGGTCGCGGTACTCCTTGGCATATTGATTTTGCGAGAGGAAATTACCCTTGCCCTCGCTATTGGTTTGCCATTAGTTCTTGCTGGCTCATATTTAGCAAGTAGAAAACCTAACCCACAACCAATCGCTGTTTAAACTAATTTCCTAAAAGCCCTAATTTCTGTAACGCCTTTGGGTCTCGCTGCCAATTAGGCATCACCTTTACCAGCAAAGATAAGAAGACTTTCTTACCTAATTTCTTCTCAATCTCTTTGCGGGCTCGAGTACCTACATCCTTAAGGTTCGCACCCTTTGCTCCGATGATTATCGCTTTCTGGCTATCGCGCTCAACGATTATTGAGGCATGAATATCTATCAGCTCCTTGCCTTCTCTAGTGGAGAAGTCATCGATAGTTACAGCTATTGAATGTGGGACTTCTTCAAATAATCCCTCGATAACCGCTTCTCGTATCAATTCCGATAAAAGTAGTTCTTCCTCTTGGTCCGAGCGCATCTCACGGGGATAGAAAGCTGGGCCTTCACTTGAGTGCTTGGCCAAGAGATCGATAAGAAGCTGGATCTGGGTATCAGTAAAGGCAGAGAGCGGAACGATTTCATCCCACTCAAAACCAGCCTGCTTAGCCAAGTTAGAGACCGCCATTAATTGCTTCGGGAGGGCGTTCTTATCTGCCATATCAATCATCGTTACAGCGCAGATCTTCTTTGTTGATTTCTGCGAGGCGAGTTGTTTAGCGATGTAAAGATCACCTTCCCCAACCTCTTCAATTGCCGGGATACATTGGATAGCAATATCGATATCTTCCAAACTCTCACTTACGACTTGATTTAGGGCGCTTCCTAAAGTTGTCTTTGGTTTATGAAGTCCTGGGGTATCAACGATTACTAATTGATACTCATCAGTTGAGAGAATCCCGCGAATCGCACCTCTTGTTGTATTTGGATGGTGTGAAGTAATAGCAATCTTCTCGCCAACTAGGGCGTTTATAAGTGTTGATTTTCCAGTATTGGGGCGACCAACGATTGATATAAATGCTGATTTATGC
>VGAG01000008.1 GCA_016870835.1 Actinomycetota bacterium
TAATTCAAAATGTGTGGCTCCATATGCATCGCAGTTCCGATTCCATGTCCACCATATTCGCGCAGAATTCCGTAGCTACCTTGGGAGTTAACATACTTTTCGATTGCGTGACCAATATCAGAAAGTCTTGCGCCAGCTACGCCGGCAGCAATGCCGACCCACAAAGATTCTTCACAGACATCGAGCATCTTCTTAGTATCAGTATCGATTGGATCAACCACAACAGTGAATGCGGCATCGCCATGCCAACCATCAATGATTGCACCGCAATCAATTGAGACCACATCCCCCGGCATAATCATCCGCTCACCAGGAATGCCATGCACAATCTCATCATTTACCGATACGCATATTGTTGCGGGAAATCCGTGGTAACCCTTGAAATTAGAAGTACCGCCACCCCGCTTTATGTTGGCTTCAGCGATTGCATCAAGTGCACTCGTTGTGATTCCCGCCTTTATCTGAGACTTCACTAATTCAAGAGTACTTCGCACTAGTAATCCAGCGCGACGCATCGTCTTTAGCTGATCCAAAGTCTTTATCTGAATCGCCATAAATCAATTTACCTTTGAGGAAAGTGCTCGAAGTGCGCTCTCAGTAATAGATGAGACTGCGCCAAGGGCAGAAATAGTTATTAGAAGTCCTTCGGTCCGGTAGAAGGAGACGATTGGAGCTGTCTGTTCGGCATAGACTTCTAAGCGTCTAGCAATGACTTCTTCCCTATCGTCATCACGTTGATAGAGATCGCCGCCGCAGGAGTCGCACTTATCTAAGTTGCCGGCAAAGATCTTTCCGCAGGACTTACATGTCCTTCTACTTGAGAGACGCTTAATGATTTCGCCATTATCTATTGCGAACTCAACTACCGCATCAAGTGGGCGGCTACGTTCACCAAGAAATGCACGGAGTACTTCTGCTTGTGCAACATTTCTAGGAAAACCATCTAGAAGAAAACCGCTCTCAGTATCGGCGTGAGTTAAACGATCCTTGACCATGGCGTTTGTGACTGAGTCAGGAACAAGTTCACCCTTATCCATATAACTCTTTGCTTGTAGCCCAAGTTCAGTTCCAGATTTGAGATTAGCGCGAAAGATATCTCCCGTTGAGATATGAGGGATTTTGTAATGAGCAGCGAGGAGAGTTGCTTGGGTTCCTTTGCCTGCACCTGGTGGGCCTACCAGGACTAAACGCATTAGCGGAGGAATCCCTCGTATGAACGCTGTTGCAGCTGGCTCTCGATCTGTTTTGCAGTATCAAGACCAACGCCGACGATGATAAGGATTGCGGTACCACCGAATGGGAATTGCTGTGATGCGCCAAAGAGAATTAGAGCAACGATTGGAAGAATCGCAACGATTGCAAGGTAGAGCGAACCTGGGGCAGTTATGCGAGTTAACACATACTGGAGGTAATCACTTGTGGGCTTGCCAGCGCGGATACCGGGGATAAAGCCACCGTACTTACGCATATTCTCAGCGGTCTCTTCTGGATTGAAAGTAATAGCAACATAGAAGTAGGCAAAGAAAATAATTAGAAGTGCATAAGAGAGGATATAAATTGGATGATCGCCGCTTACAAAGTTGGTGCTAATCCATACTGCCCAAGCCGCTTGTGAGTTAGTGAAGTTAGCGACTAGAGACGGGATGTAGAGCAGAGAAGAGGCGAAAATAACTGGGATAACGCCTGATTGATTAACTTTGATTGGAATGTAAGTTGTAGTTCCACCGTATTCACGGCGGCCAATCTGCTTCTTTGCATATTGGACTGGGATACGGCGCTGTGATTGTTCAACAAAGACAACTGCGGCAACGATAAGAATTCCGACCGCCATGATGAAGGCAAAAGTTAGCCAGCCGCGTGAGAGGCGAATTGCCCAGAGTTGGCTAGGGAAAGTCGCAGCGATTGAGGTGAAGATAAGGATTGACATACCGTTTCCAACACCGCGATCGGTGATTAACTCACCGAGCCACATAACTACAGAAGTGCCGGCAGTCATAACAAAGACCATGGTGAGAATTCGAATCCAAGAAGTATCAGGAATGATGTTTTCGGTACATCCCTGGATCAAACGTCCTGGGGTACGAGCAACAGCGATCAAACCGGATGTTTGCAGAATTGCAAGCCCAATAGTTAGGTAACGCGTGTATTGAGTGAGCTTTGCAGTTCCGGATTGGCCTTCCTTCTTAAGCGCATCAAACCTTGGGATTACGACGGTTAGAAGTTGGACGATGATCGATGCGGTGATGTAAGGCATGATGCCAAGTGCAAATACCGAGAGCTGTAGTAATGCGCCGCCGCTAAAGAGATTGACTAGTCCAAGTAATCCACCAGTATCAAGATTTGCGAGACACTTTTGAACAGCTACATATGAAACTCCTGGGGTCGGAACTATTGATCCGAAACGGAAGAGCGCCATGATGGCAAGGGTGAAGAAAATCTTGCGACGTAGGTCTGGCGTTTTAAATGCCTTACCGAATACTGATAGCAACACTTTCTTCTCCTCGAGTCTGTTCTAACTAAAGCGTCTTTGCACTTCCGCCAGCAGCTGCGATCTTCTCGCTAGCTGATGCAGAGAAACTATGTGCAGTGACATTCACCTTAACTGAGATATCGCCATTTCCAAGGACCTTTACTGGATGACCAGCACGAGCTGCGCCAGCTTTGTACAGATCCTCAACGCTTACATCTCCGCCTTTCGGGAAGAGCGCGTTAATTGTGGAGACATTTACAGCTTGGTATTCGACCTTCTCTGGATTCTTAAACCCACGAAGTTTTGGAAGACGCTGAACAAGCGGCATTGCGCCACCTTCGAAACCAGCGCGAACAACGTTACGAGCACGCGTTCCTTTTCCACCACGACCAGAGGTCTTTCCTTTTGAGCCTTCGCCGCGACCCTTACGAGTCTTCTCCTTCTTAGCACCAGGTGCTGGACGGAGATGATGCGCCTTTAGCACCATTACTCGACCTCCTCGACTTTGATTAGATGACGAACGTTGTAGACCATTCCACGAATTTCTGGACGATCTTCTTTAACGACGACATCGCCGACGCGCTTTAGACCAAGTGAGCGAAGAGTTTCGCGCTGATCTGGGGCGTTACCGACTTTGGAACGGACTTGAGTTACTTTCAAACGTGGCATTAGGCACCTGCCGTTGTTGTCATAGCGCGGATGATTGCTGCAGGAGCAACGCGCTCAAGTGGAAGTCCGCGACGAGCTGCGATTGCTGCTGGATCTTCAAGATTCTTCAGCGCAGTTGCGGTTGCGTGGACCATGTTGATCGGATTATTTGATCCGAGAGATTTAGTTAGAACATCAGTGATTCCAGCGCACTCAAGAACAGCGCGGACTGGACCGCCGGCAATAACTCCGGTACCAGGAGCAGCTGGGCGAAGTAGAACAACGCCGGCAGCATCTTCTCCTTGTACTGGGTGAGGAATAGTTCCTTGAATGCGTGGGACTTTGAAGAAGGATTTCTTCGCCTCTTCAACTGCCTTTGCAATCGCTTGTGGAACTTCCTTTGCCTTGCCGTAACCAACGCCGACCATTCCATTTCCATCACCAAGCACTACAAGTGCAGTGAAGGAGAAACGACGACCTCCAGATACGACCTTTGCAACGCGATTGATGAATACAACGCGCTCGATGTATGGCGACTTCTCGCGAGTATCTCCGCCCTCACGACGTTCACGCTTATCGCGACCGCGCTTTGGCTTCTCGCCGGTTTCTGGTGCTTTGATTTCTTCGTTGGCCATTAGAAGTCCAATCCATTCTCGCGAGCACCATCAGCAAGTGCAGCAACGCGTCCGGTGTAGCGGTTACCACCGCGATCGAAGACGACCTGGGTGATTCCTTTTGCCTTTGCGCGATCAGCAACAAGTTGGCCAACTGTGCGGGCCTTCTTAGTTTTATCTGCTGATTGAGCGCGAAGATCTTTCTCCATTGTTGAAGCAGAGGCCAAGGTGTGGCCCTTTGAGTCATCAACGATTTGGGCGACGAGGTGACGAGCAGAGCGAGTCACAACAAGACGTGGACGCTCAGTTGTTCCGGCGATCCGCTTGCGGACTCGGAAGTGACGGCGTGCGCGGGCAACTTGTGTTGAACCCTTAACAATCTTCTTAGCGATACTCATGCCTTCTTACCGGTCTTTCCAGCCTTACGACGGATGCGCTGACCGAGAAGATGTATGCCCTTACCCTTATATGGATCGGACTTACGGAGCTTCTGGATCTTTGCAACAGTCTCACCGACGAGTTGCTTATCTACGCCAGATACAGTCAATTCAGTTGGAGAGTCGACCGTGAAAGTGATTCCGGTTGGTGCGTTAAAGACGATTGGGTGTGAGTAACCAAGTGCAAACTCAAGATCCTTACCCTTTAAACCAACTTTGTATCCCACACCAGTAATCACAATCTTCTTTGAGTAACCCTGGGTTACGCCAATAATCATGTTTGCCACGAGTGTGCGCGATAGACCATGTAGTGACTTCGCCAGACGCTCATCATTAGCGCGCGAAATAGTGATACCACTATCGTCCTTCGCAGCCTTGATTAGCTCTGGAAAATTATGTGTGAGCGTTCCTTTTGGCCCTTTGATTGAGAGCGCTTGGCCTTCGAGTGTTACCTCTACTCCTTTAGGAATTGTGACCGGCATCTTTCCGATACGTGACATAACAATCACCATACGTAGGCGAGAACTTCTCCGCCTACGCCTTGCTTATTTGCTTGTCTATCGGTCAAGAGTCCTTGAGAGGTGGAGATGATCGCAACGCCAAGTCCACCGAGAACTTTTGGAAGTCCAGTTGACTTTGCATAAACACGAAGTCCGGGCTTTGAAACGCGACGAAGTCCTGCGATGGAGCGTTCGCGGTTTGAGCCGTACTTCAAATCGATTACAAGGGTCTTACCGAAACCTTCTTGGTTATCGGAAACCTTGTAACTTGCGATGTATCCCTCTTTCTGAAGGATTTCTGCGATGCGCGCTTTAACCGATGAGGAGGGCATTGCAACCGTCTCATGGTAAGCAGTATTCGCATTACGCAGACGAGTGAGCATGTCTGCGATTGGATCTGTCATTGCCATTTGGCTTATCGCCTTTCTTCGGGTGGTTTCTCTTTCGAGACCTATCCGATAGTTGTTACCAGGAAGCTTTCGTTATGCCAGGAAGTTCACCGCGGTGTGCCATCTCGCGGAAGCAGACTCGGCAGATGCCGAACTTGCGATATACGGAATGGGGACGACCACAACGTTGGCAACGTGTGTAACCGCGCACCTTGAACTTTGGCTTGCGGCTTGCTTTGACCTTAAGTGATGTCTTTGCCATTTAGTTTGGTCTCCTATTTATCCCTGAATGGGAATCCGAGCGCGCGAAGAAGTGCGCGACCTTCATCATCATTCTTGGCCGATGTGACGATTGTGATGTCCATACCGCGAACGCGATCCAACTTATCTTGCTGGATTTCTGGGAACACGACCTGCTCGGTTAAACCGAAGGTGTAGTTACCGCTTCCATCGAACTGCTTTGGTGAGAGTCCGCGGAAGTCGCGAATACGAGGTAGAGAGACAGAGAGAAGGCGATCCATGAACTCCCACATCCGGTCTCCACGTAGCGTTACGTGTGCACCGATTGGTTGTCCTTCACGAAGTTTGAAGTTTGCAATCGACTTACGAGCCTTAGTAACGACTGGCTTTTGGCCAGTAATCGTTGTTAGGTCCCGGACTGCTCCTTCAATTAACTTTGAATCCTTTGCGGCTTCGCCAACGCCCATATTCACAACAACTTTGGTGAGAGTAGGGATCTGCATCCGATTCTTGTAACCAAATTGCTGTTGTAGGTGCGCGGCGACATCGCTCTTGTAGCGAGACTTAAGACGTGGCGCAGTAGCGGTCGTCATTAGATATCTCCTCCAGTTCTACGTGAGACGCGGACATTCTTTCCATCCTCATCTACGCGCACACCAATTCGTGTGCTCTGATCATCATCTGCAAGCAGCATGACATTTGAATAATGAATCGGGGCTTCAACGGTAAGGATTCCGCCGACCTTTGCACCACGTTGGGTGTTCTCTTCCTTGGTGTGGCGCTTAACTCGGTTGATTCCTTCAACGGTGACACGACCAGTCTTGGTGTTCACGTTTAGGACAGTTCCGGTCTTGTTCTTATCTTTTCCGGCGATGACAAGGACTTTGTCACCCTTCTTGATACGCACTAGAGCACCTCCGGAGCAAGTGAAATGATCTTCATAAATCTCTTGTCGCGAAGTTCGCGTGCAACCGGTCCGAAGATACGAGTTCCGCGTGGTTCGTTATCTTCCTTAATGATTACAGCGGCGTTCTCATCAAACTTGATGTAGGAACCATCTGCGCGACGATTCTCTTTTGCAGTGCGGACGATTACAGCCTTTACGACTTCGCCCTTCTTAACCTGGCCACCAGGGATTGCATCCTTAACGGAGCAGACGATGATGTCGCCAATTCCAGCGTAGCGGCGCTTAGCACCACCAAGAACGCGGATACAGAGAAGCTCGCGAGCTCCGGTGTTATCCGCTACACGTAGACGTGATTCAGCTTGAATCATTTTTACTTCGCCTTCTCGATGATCTCAACAACTCGCCAGCGCTTTGTTGCAGATAGTGGACGGGTTTCCATGATGCGTACGCGATCGCCAACTCCGGCTGAGTTACTCTCATCGTGCGCCTTGAATTTCTTATTCTTTGTGATGACCTTTGAGTAGAGACCATGCTTTGCGCGGTCTTCAACTTTCACAACGACGGTCTTATCCATCTTGTCGCTCACGACGATTCCTTCACGAACTTTGCGGAAGTTACGGTCTTGATCTTTTTCTGCATTACTCATGCAGCACCTCCGATACCTAGTTCGCGTTCACGGATAATCGTGTAGATACGAGCAATCTCTTTGCGGACAGCGGTTAAGCGTCCATGGCTCTCAAGTTGACCAGTTGCGGCTTGGAAGCGAAGGTTAAATAACTCTTCCTTCAATTCCTTGAGCATCTCTTGCAGATCCTCAGTTGTCTTACCGCGGAACTCTTCGGTCTTAGTAATCTTCGCCATTTCTATGCCTCCTCACGCAATACAACGCGAGACTTAACGGGAAGTTTGTGGGCTGCACGTGAAAGCGCAGCATTTGCAACATCAAGGGTTACGCCCGAGATCTCAAATAGAACTCGGCCGGGCTTGATATTTGCTACCCAGAATTCTGGGGAACCTTTACCGGAACCCATACGAGTTTCAGCCGGCTTCTTTGTTAGTGGGCGATCTGGATAGATATTTATCCAAACTTTTCCACCACGCTTGATGTAACGAGTCATTGCAATACGAGCAGCTTCAATCTGACGGTTAGTGACATAACCACCTTCAGTTGCCTGCAAGCCAAAGTCACCGAATGCAACAGCAGTTCCGCCCTTAGCTTTTCCAGAACGCTTTGGGTGATGTTGCTTGCGGTACTTAACGCGACGTGGAATCAACATTTACGCCTCGCCTCCTTCAGTAGCTGGAGCAACTTCTGTTGCTGGGGCTTGCGCTACCGCTTCTTGGGCGCGCTCTTCAACGGTTGAAGTTGTTACTTCACCGCGAGGTGCACGTGGTTGGCGACGAGGACGATCAGCCTTTGGAGCCTTTGCTGCTGCAAGTGCAGCTGCTTCACGCTCAGCGCGTGACTCGATTACCTCGCCCTTATAAATCCAAACTTTCACACCAAGGCGACCGAAAGTTGTATGTGCTTCATGGAAGCCATAATCAATATCGGCGCGGAGAGTGTGTAGTGGAACGCGACCTTCGCGATAGAACTCAGAGCGTGACATTTCAGCGCCACCAAGACGGCCACCGCACTGGACGCGAACGCCCTTTGCGCCAGCCTTAAATGCAGTCTGCATTCCCTTACGCATTGCGCGACGGAATGAAACGCGAGCCGCTAGTTGTTCTGCGATTCCTTGTGCAACAAGTTGGGCATCAATCTCAGGGTTCTTAACTTCGAGAATATTTAGCTGGACTTGCTTACCAGTCATCTTCTCTAGATCAAGGCGGAGACGATCTGCTTCAGTTCCACGGCGACCGATGACGATTCCGGGGCGCGCGGTATGAAGATCAATACGGACGCGTTCGCGGGTACGCTCGATTTCAATTCGAGATACACCGGCTCGCTCCATCTTCTTCTCCATAAGACGACGGATTTCGACATCTTCTTTTACATAATCTTTGTAGAGCTTCTCGGCATACCAACGTGACTTAAATTCAGTTGTGATTCCAAGGCGGAAGCCATGTGGATTTATCTTTTGACCCATTTACTCGGCCTCCTTCTTCTTAGCTGGAGCTTTTTTAGCTGTTGATTTCTTTGCTGGAGCTTTCTTAGCTGGAGCCTTCTTTGCTGGCTTGCTTTCAGCGCTAGCTTGCGTTGCTTCAACCTCAGTTGCGCTCTCAACAACCGCTACCTCAGCAGCAGCTTTAGCGCGCTTGCGCTGTTCTGCCTTTGAGATTGGGCGATAGTTCTTATCATCAGAAAGCGTCACAGAAATTTGTGAAGAGCGCTTCAAGATTTGGTAGCCACGGCCTTGGGCGCGTGGGCGATAACGCTTCATTGTGTAACCCTCATCAACAAGGGCCTCGGTTACCCATAACTCAGAAGCATCGCGAATTGCTGGGTTCTTCTGCTTTGCATTTGCAACCGCAGAGTTAAGAAGTGAATAAACAGATTCTGAGACAGCGATTTGTGGTGAGAATTTAGCGATACGGATCGCTTCATCTGCACGACGACCGCGGATTAAATTCACTACGCGACGAGCTTTCTGTGGCGTAACGCGGACGTTAGTTACAGAAGCTTTTGCGATTAGTGGCGTACTACTCGGCACGGGTCACCGTCCTGTCTTCTTGCTTAACGTGACCTTTGAAGGTGCGAGTTGGAGCAAACTCTCCAAGCTTGTGACCGATCATCGCTTCAGTGATGTAAACCGGAACATGTTTGCGTCCATCATGGACTGCAATTGTGTGGCCGATCATTGAGGGAGTAATCATTGAGCGACGAGACCAAGTCTTGATTACATTCTTGGCGTTCTTGGCATTCAACTCATCAACCTTCTTCTCAAGGTGATGGTCTATGAATGGACCCTTTTTCAAACTACGTGGCACTTAGGGATCTCCTATCGGCTCTTATTACTTGGACGGCGACGGACAATTAATTGATCGCTCGCTTTTTTCTTGCGAGTGCGAACTTCAGGCTTACCCCAAGGTGATACTGGATGGCGACCGCCTGAGGTCTTTCCTTCACCACCACCATGTGGGTGATCGACTGGGTTCATAACAACTCCACGAACAGTTGGACGGCGTCCCTTCCAGCGAGAGCGACCAGCTTTTCCGGAGTTGATATTTGATTGTTCTGCATTGCCAACTACGCCAACTGTGGCGCGGCAACGAACATCAACATTTCTGATTTCACCAGATGGCATACGTAGTTGTGCGTATGGACCATCTTTAGCAACTAGTTGAACGCCGGCTCCTGCAGAACGCGCGATGCGTGCTCCGCCACCTGGACGTGTCTCAATTGCATGAATATTTGTACCGACTGGGATGTTGCGAAGCGGCAAGTTATTGCCTGGCTTTATATCTGCAGATGGACCATTCTCGATCTTGGTTCCTTGAACTACGCCATCTGGGCAGATGATGTAACGCTTCTCGCCATCGGCAAAGTGAAGTAGCGCGATCCGAGCAGAACGATTTGGGTCATATTCGATATGTGCAACGACAGCTGGAATTCCATCTTTATCGTTACGGAGGAAATCGATTACGCGATATGCGCGCTTATGTCCGCCACCTTGGTGGCGAGTAGTGATTCGACCAGCAGCGTTACGACCGCCCTTTGAATTAATCGGACGGACGAGCGACTTCTCCGGGGTGGTTCGTGTGACTTCAGCAAAGTCAGGAACGATGCGACCGCGTGAGCTTGGTGTGACTGGTTTCAGATTACGAAGTGCCATTTTGTTATCCCTTCTCCCTTACCTAATCGCCAGGCGACTAGGAGACGGGACCTCCAAAGATGTCGATGCGATCGCCAGGTGCGACTTGAACGATTGCTCGCTTGGTGTCGCTGCGCTTTCCTTTTCCAAACCGGTTGATCTTGCTCTTTCCTTCCCGGTTATGGGTGTTGACCTTTAGTACGCGAACCTTAAATACCTTCTCAACCGCAATCTTGATCTCGGTCTTGTTGGCATCTGGTGCAACGATGAAGGTGTACTTGTTCTCATCGAGCATGCCGTATGACTTCTCAGATACGACTGGCGCGATTAAGACTTCGCGATGATCTTTCATGCTGACACCTCAACTAACTCTGATTCGCGACCTACTCCTTTTGCAGATGAACCCTTTGCAGGTCCAGCAACAAATTCAGTAATCGCTTTCTTGGAGAAGACGACATCATCAGAGACAACGACGTCATAAGCATTTAGTTGATCTTGGCGAATCAAGTGCAGTTCGCTCTCATTACGAAGTGAGCGCCATGAAGCCTCTTCGCCATGCGCAAGAACAACAAGCAGACGAGCGCGATCTGAGAATTGGCGGACGGCAGCAATTGCGGCCTTGCTATCAATCTCAGCGGTAACTTCAGTAACGATATGGATGCGCTCATTGCGCGCACGATCAGAGAGAACTCCGCGAAGAGCTGCCTTGATCATCTTCTTAGGTGTGCGCTCGTCGTACTTACGAGGTACTGGACCTTGAGCAACGCCACCATGGCGCTGGTTTGGTGAACGAGTTGAACCCTGACGGGCGCGACCAGTTCCCTTCTGTTTGAAAGGTTTCTTTCCACCACCGCTTACTTCACCGCGGTTCTTCGCCTTATGTGTTCCTTGGCGAGCTGCATTTAATTGTGCAGTTACGACTTGGTGAATTAGTGGGACATTTACTTGGACATCAAAGATTTCTTCTGGGAGTTCAAAGGTTCCCGCCTTTGCTCCTTTTGCATCTTTGATTTCAATGGTTAGCGCCATCATGCACCTGCCTTCTTCATGACTTCACTTGCAACGCTCTTTGAAGCAGTGCGAATGACAACTTTTGAACCATTGATGCCAGGGATTGAGCCCTTAACGAGAATCAAATTCTTCTCAGCATCAACCGAATGAATTGTGAGATTTTGTAGCGTTACGGTGTCGATACCCATGCGTCCGCTCATTCTCTTTCCGCGGAATACGCGACCCGGAGTTGTACGGTTACCGATCGAACCTGAGGTGCGGTGCTTTCGCTCAACACCATGGCCATCGCCAAATCCACGGAAGTTGTGGCGCTTCATAACGCCAGCAGTTCCCTTACCAATTGAGGTGCCCTGGGCATCAACAATCTCGCCGGCAGCGAAGATATCTGCTTTAACTTCTTGACCGACTGTGTAATTTGCAGCGGCAGCAGTGCGGATTTCACCGACATAACGGCGTGGAGTTACGCCAGCCTTTGTGAATTGGCCGAACTCTGGCTTTGAAACTTTCTTTGGATCAATTGCGCCAAAAGCGAGTTGAACAGCTTCATAGCCATCCTTCTCAACAGTGCGCACCGATGTGACTACACAAGGACCAGCTTGTACAACGGTCACAGGGATCACTTTGTTGTTCTCATCGAAGACCTGGGTCATGCCGAGCTTCACGCCAAGGATTCCCTTGATGGCGCTGCCCTTTGATTGTGTGGTTGTCATGAGGTCCTCTTAGAGCTTGATCTCAATATCGACGCCGGCAGGAAGATCAAGGCGCATCAATGAATCCACGGTCTTTGGCGTTGGATCGATGATGTCGATTAGACGCTTGTGGGTGCGCATCTCGAAATGTTCGCGGCTGTCTTTGTATTTATGAGGAGAGCGGATCACGCAGTAGGTGTTCTTCTCTGTTGGTAGCGGAACTGGGCCCGCGACCGTTGCACCAGTGCGCTCGACAGTCTCGACGATTTTCTTCGCCGAGGTATCGATCACTTCATGGTCATAGGCCTTGAGCCTGATGCGGATTTTCTGTCCCGCCATGATCGTTTCCTCTTTCTTCTATTAGCTGGGGCGAGATTTCCCGCCCCAGCCCTTTTTAATTGATTACTTCGTGATCTTTGTAACGCGACCTGCACCAACGGTGCGGCCACCTTCACGGATTGCGAAGCGGAGTCCTTCTTCCATAGCAACTGGCTGGATAAGAGCAACAGACATCGAAGTGTTGTCGCCAGGCATAACCATTTCAGTTCCGGATGGAAGTGTTACAACGCCAGTCACATCAGTTGTACGGAAGTAGAACTGAGGACGGTAGTTGTTGAAGAACGGAGTGTGGCGACCGCCTTCATCCTTTGAAAGGATGTAAGCAGATGCCTCGAATTCAGTGTGCGGTGTAACTGAGCCAGGCTTGCAAACAACCTGACCGCGCTCAACATCTTCGCGCTTCAAACCGCGAAGAAGTAGACCGACGTTCTCGCCAGCTTGTCCCTCATCGAGGAGCTTGCGGAACATTTCAACACCAGTGATAACTGTCTTCTGTGAATCTGGACGGATACCAACGATTTCAACTTCTTCGTTGACCTTGACGATACCGCGCTCGATACGTCCAGTAACAACGGTGCCACGGCCGGTGATGGTGAATACATCTTCGACTGGCATCAAGAATGGCTTATCAACCTCACGGACAGGCTGTGGGATGAAATCATCAACGGCCTTCATGAGATCCATAATCTTCTCGCCCCATGCTGCATCTCCTTCGAGAGCCTTAAGAGCTGAGATACGAACGATTGGTGTGTCCTTACCTGGGAATTCATACTTGTTGAGAAGGTCGCGAACTTCTTCCTCAACTAGCGCGAGGATTTCCTCGTCATCAACCATGTCGGACTTGTTTAGCGCAACAACGATTGATGGAACGCCAACCTGACGTGCAAGGAGAACGTGCTCCTTGGTCTGTGGCATTGGGCCATCTGTCGCTGCAACTACGAGGATTGCTCCATCCATCTGAGCTGCACCAGTAATCATGTTCTTGATGTAGTCAGCGTGACCTGGGCAGTCAACGTGTGCGTAGTGACGCTTCTCTGTCTGGTATTCGATATGTGCGATCGAGATGGTGATACCACGGGCCTTCTCTTCAGGGGCCTTATCGATCTGATCGAATGCGCTTACCTCATTGAGGTTTGGATACTTGTCGTGAAGCACCTTGGAAATCGCAGCAGTAAGAGTGGTCTTACCGTGGTCGATGTGACCAATGGTGCCAATGTTTGCGTGCGGCTTTGTCCGCTCGAACTTTGCTTTTGCCACTGTGGATTCTCCTTATTCTTTTCTTTTGGTTGTACTACTCGCCGCGAATCTTCGCGATGATTTCTTTCGAAACCGCCGCAGGAACTTCTGCGTAGGAATCGAATTGCATGCTGTAACTCGCGCGACCCTGCGTTCTGCTTCGAAGATCGCCGACATAGCCGAACATCTCCGATAGCGGAACAAGCGCCCTTACGATGCGAGCACCGGCTCGCTCATCCATGGCCTGGATTTGGCCACGACGGCTGTTGAGATCGCCGATGACGTCGCCCATGAAATCTTCAGGGGTAGTGACTTCAACGGACATCATTGGCTCGAGGAGAACAGGACCGGCAAGTTTTGCCGCTTCCTTGAACGCCGCGATTCCAGCAATCTTGAAGGCCAACTCCGATGAATCAACATCGTGGTACGCGCCATCAAGAAGACTTACTCGTACATCTGTGAGTGGATAACCAGCAAGTGGTCCGCTCGCCATCGCCTCTTGGCAACCATCATCAACTGATGGGATGTATTCCCTAGGGATACGTCCGCCCGTAATCTTGTTTACGAACTCGTATCCACCTTCGACCGCGCCAACAGGAAGTGGCTCCAGTGCGATTTGAATCTTTGCGAACTGTCCAGAACCACCAGTCTGCTTCTTATGGGTGTAGTCATGACGGGCAACCGATTTACGGAGCGTTTCGCGATAAGCAACTTGTGGCTTACCAACATTTGCTTCGACTTTAAATTCGCGCTTCATGCGATCGACGAGAATTTCAAGATGTAGCTCGCCCATTCCACCGATGATGGTCTGGCCGGTCTCTTCATCGCTTCGCACGTGGAAAGTTGGATCTTCTTCAGCGAGGCGTTGGATAGCAACACCAAGCTTTTCCTGATCGCCCTTTGTCTTTGGCTCGATAGCAACGTGGATAACTGGATCTGGGAAGTCCATCGACTCAAGAATTACTGGATTATCTGGATCGCAGAGGGTGTCACCGGTAGTGGTGTCCTTAAGACCCATAACAGCGATGATGTCTCCAGCAGAAGCTTGTGGGATTTCTTCGCGCTTATTTGCATGCATCCGGTAGATCTTTCCGATGCGCTCCTTGCGATCCTTAGTTGAATTAAGAACGCCAGTTCCTGCTTCAAGAACGCCGGAGTAAATACGTACGAAGGTGAGCTTTCCAAGGTGTGGATCGCTCATGATCTTAAATGCAAGTGATGAGTAAGGCTCAGCAGCATCAGGCTTGCGAGCAATTTCTACTTCCTTATTACCCAACTTTGTACCGACGATGGCATCAACATCAAGTGGGCTTGGGAGGTAGCGAGTTACAGCATCAAGCATCGGCTGGACGCCCTTGTTCTTAAATGCAGAGCCAGTTAGGACTGGGGTTAACTTGTATGAAAGTGTTGCGCGACGAATTCCGGCGATGATTTCATCTTCGCTTACATCTTCTCCGCCCAGATATTTCTCCATGATTGCATCATCACAATCTGCAAGAGTTTCAATCAGGTCGTGGCGAGCCTTGTCGCACTTATCCTTTAGATCTGCAGGAATCTCTTCGACTACGTAATCCTCACCCTTCTGGGTTTCACCGCGCCAGGTAAGAGCCTTCATTGAAATCAGATCAACTACGCCGATAAAATCAGCTTCTGCTCCGATTGGAACTTGTAGTACAAGTGCAGTCGCTCCAAGACGTGAGCCAATCATTTCAACGCAACGATCGAAGTTTGCGCCAGTTCTATCTAATTTATTTACAAAACAAATACGAGGAACGCTGTACTTATCGGCTTGGCGCCAGACAGTTTCAGATTGTGGTTCAACGCCAGCAACGCCATCGAAAACAGTTACTGCGCCATCAAGAACGCGAAGTGAACGCTCTACTTCAACGGTGAAGTCAACGTGGCCGGGGGTATCAATGATGTTGATTGTGTGGTTCTTCCATTGGCAGGTAGTTGCCGCAGAAGTAATCGTGATTCCGCGCTCTTGCTCCTGTTCCATCCAGTCCATCGTGGCTGCGCCTTCGTGGACTTCACCGATTTTGTAGTTAATTCCGGTGTAGAAAAGGATGCGCTCGGTTGTAGTCGTCTTACCAGCATCGATGTGAGCCATGATGCCGATGTTGCGGACTTTTGCGAGATCAAGTGCGGTAGCTGTTGTCATCGTTACCACCGATAGTGAGCAAACGCCTTGTTTGCTTCAGCCATTTTGTGAGTATCTTCGCGCTTCTTAACGGCAGCGCCCAAACCATTTGAGGCATCAATCATCTCGTTAGCAAGACGCTCTGCCATCGACTTCTCGCGACGGAGACGAGCGTTATCAACTAACCAACGAAGACCAAGAGTTGTAGAGCGCGCAGCTTTAACTTCGACTGGGACTTGGTAGGTAGCTCCACCAACGCGACGTGAACGAACTTCAACAGCTGGCTTGACATTATCTAGCGCGCGCTTCAATGTGATGACTGGATCAACTTCAGTCTTAGCGCGGCAATTTTCTAGAGCATCATAAACGATGCGCTCTGCGGTTGAACGCTTTCCATGTGAAAGAACTTTGTTAATTAACGCGGTGACGACAGGTGAGTTGTAAACCGGATCGGCAACAACTGGGGATTTAGGAGCGGGACCTTTACGTGGCATTACTTCTTCTCCCTCTTTGCTCCGTAGCGTGAACGAGCTTGCTTACGATCCTTAACACCTTGGGTATCGAGTGAACCGCGAACGATTTTGTAACGAACACCAGGAAGATCTTTAACGCGACCGCCACGAACAAGAACGATGGAGTGCTCTTGGAGATTGTGGCCTTCGCCTGGGATGTATGCAGTTACTTCCATTCCGCTTGTTAGACGAACACGTGCAACTTTGCGAAGTGCAGAGTTCGGTTTCTTAGGGGTCGTTGTGTAAACGCGCGTGCAAACGCCGCGACGTTGTGGACTTCCTTTTAGCGCAGGCGTTGTTGTCTTGTCAGACTTATCAACGCGACCCTTGCGGACCAACTGCTGAATTGTTGGCACTACTTATCTCCATCCCGTTCAATCTCCGACCCACGCGGTCGGGTGTGTCGCCTCTTCGGACACAAGGGCGCGAGGCTATAGGAAGCCCTGCGAGACGGTCAAAACGGGATAGTGAGCCAAACACGCCGTTTTTTACCCCCCGACACGCCGACCAAAAAGCGGTTAGCCTTTACTTATGGCTAACAAAGTAAAGGCTAAGCGGAGCCCTAAGAAATCCGCATCTCCCCGTCCTCGGCGCGGAAGAGCCACCTCATCTCGGATAAGTTCAAAGAACCAGATAACAATCCCGGTGGAGGTGCTGCGAGAGATGTCTTTAAAGCCTGGAGATCGAGTCCAGTTTCATCTCGATAAGAGTAATCGACTAGTAGTTACACCGATTGATAGCGAGTGGTTAAAAACTCTTGATGAAGTGCTTGGAAGTATGTCGGGGATGTGGGATGGCTTCGATCTCCGGAAAGAAAGAGAAGAGTGGGACAGCAAATACTTTTAGATTCAACAGTAGTTATCGCAGCTCTGAGTGATACAGACTCGCACTACGTGAATGCCCAAGAAATATTCTCACAAACTTCACGAATGCAAATCGCGGTAAGCGCCGTGTCTGTAGGGGAGATCTTGATTCGGCCCTCGGCTGCTGGCGAAGAATCAGTAGAGCTCTTTCTATCTAGGCTCGATAAATTAATTTACCGAATTATCCCGTTCGAGAAAGACCATGCTCGACTGGCTGCTTTGATTAGATCTAAACAGAAGGCGACATTTGTGGACTCTATGATTATTGCAACCGCAATCCTCGAGAATCGGATGCTAATTTCTTTTGACCGAAAGATGATGGGTATCTATGAACGTATTAAGTAGACCGAAGCTGCGCGGCATCATCCATTTAGTTATGTCACCACTTGCGTTGGTTGCGGGACTTACTCTCATCACAATTACAAGTGAGCTGCGCGGTCGAATCACGTTAACTATCTTCACCTTGACTGCGGTATCACTCTTTACGTGTAGCGCTATCTATCACCGAGTTCCTTGGAGCCCCACTGCTAAAGCAGTCTGGCGCCGGATAGACCACGCAAATATTCCGCTCCTTATTGCTGGCACCTATACCCCGTTCTCCATTTATCTATTGGAAAAGCAGCAAGCGGTAATACTTTTATCGATTGTTTGGGGTGGGGCGCTGCTCTCTGGAATCTTTCGAGTCTTCTGGCTAAAGGCGCCTAAGTGGCTCTATGTTCCTATTTATCTCGCTCTGGGTTGGGCCGCATTTATCTACTTTCCCGACTTCTACCGCGCAGGCGGATTATTGGTCTTTGCCTTGATCGCCTTGGGCGGTGTTCTTTACTCAGTCGGCGCAATCATCTACGCCTTCAAAAAGCCCAACTTCTCAATTAATTGGTTTGGATTTCATGAGCTCTTCCATGCGCTAACCGCCGCGGCTTTCATTTCGCACTTTATCGCTGCAGTTGTTGTTATTGTTCGCTAACTATGAGCGTACATATCGGAGCAGAAAAAGGCGAAGTCGCCGAACGAATACTTCTTCCTGGTGATCCCCTAAGAGCAAAGTGGGTCGCTGAGAACTATCTTGAAAATGTTAAGCAATACAACTCAGTTCGCAATATGTTCGGATTCACCGGAACTTATAAAGGCGAGCGCGTTTCGGTCCAAGGTACCGGAATGGGACTTCCCTCTGCATCTATCTATGTAACTGAACTTTTTGATGAATACGATGTTCAAGTCGCTATTCGAATTGGAACTGCTGGTGGCATCCAAGATAAAACTAAGGTTGGCGACCTCGTGCTTGCTATGACCGCATCTACCGATTCAAATATCAATCGCCGTTTTACAAATGGCCTTGATTTTGCGCCGCATTGCGATTTCCATCTTCTGATGGCAGCTTATGAAGCAAGTAAGAAGTTTGATCGGGTTCACGTTGGTGGCGTCTCTTCTATGGATTTCTTCTATGACGAGACTGATTCAGCTAAGAAGCTCGCTCAACACGGAGTTCTTGCCCTTGAGATGGAGGCAAATCAGCTCTACTCAATCGCCGCTCGAAAGAACCGGCGCGCCCTTGCAATTATGACTATTAGCGATCATGTCTTTACCCATGAAGCAATGGATTCAGCTGCGCGCGAGCGGACCTTGAACGATATGGTCGAAGTAGGGCTACACGCGTTAATTAAGGGTTAATCCCTTACGGCATCACCAAACCGCCATCAACTGGAACGGTAATTCCAGTTACATAGCTAGAGGCATCGCTAACTAGCCAGATCAAAGTGGCGGCTAGCTCTTCCGGCTCCCCTAATCGTCCAGCTGGTGCAAACATCTTGAGCATCTCGACCATTTCTTTTGGTAGTTCATCGCTCATCTCAGAGGGAAAAAATCCAGGGGCAAGAGCATTTACTCGGATCTTCTTTCTTCCGGTCCATTGCGCTGCAAGATCTCTAGTTAATCCAATTAGCCCAGCTTTACTTGATGCATAAGCAGCTTGTGGAAGGCCTTGTGGTTTTATCCCAAGAATGCTTGAGATATTAACAATTACTCCGCCATCTTTATTTGCCTTTGCAAATGCTTGGGCCATCCAATAGGCACCAAATAAATTAACATCAAGCACATCTCTAAATTGTTCAGGAGTTTCGCGCGTTGCCGGTATTGCAGTGCCAACGCCTGCGTTATTTACCAAGATATCTGCCTTACCAAATTTCTCGATTGCAAATGCAATTAAGGCTTCACACTCTTGCGGACTAGTTACATCGGTGCGTTTTGCGGCGTACTTTCGCCCCGCAGCTTCTACTAATTTTCCAGTTTCGGGAAGGCGCTCTTCACGACGCGCGCCCAGAACAACATCTGCCCCTGCTTCAGCAAGTGCTTTTGCAAATGCAACACCGAGTCCAGATGAGGCGCCGGTTACGACAGCGACCTTTCCATCAAGGCGAAAGCGGTCTAGAACACTCATTTTCCCTCTCCTAATTTGGACGAAGTATGCGTACGGTACTCGCATGGATTTCGGCCTCAGCCCCAAGGCAACCGAATATGCCGCAAAACTGCAAGCCTTTATGGATAACGAGGTCTTTCCAGCAGAAACGATCTATCACCAAGAGCGCGCTGCCTTCATCAAAGCGGGTAATCCCCACAAACTCCCACCAGTTATTGAAGAGTTAAAGAAGAAAGCTAAGGCGCAAGGACTTTGGAATCTCTTCTTGCCTCATCTTGGTCATCATTTAAAAGTAACTGATTATGCAACGCTAGCTGAGATTACTGGTTGGTCACCTGATATTGCTCCCGAAGCAATCAACTGTGCAGCTCCTGATACTGGAAATATGGAAGTTCTAGATATGTTCGGAACGGAATCGCAGAAAAAGAAATGGCTTGAGCCACTTTTAAATGGCGAGATTCGCTCGGGCTTTGCAATGACAGAGCCGGATGTTGCTTCAAGTGATGCCCGAAATATTCGCACCAGTATCAAACGTGAGGGCGAGCACTACGTAATAAATGGAACTAAGTGGTGGACAACTGGGGCTATGGACGAGCGATGCAAAATTTTGATTGTCATGGGCAAAACCAATCCTGAAGCAGATGAACATAAACAACAATCCATGGTCTTAGTTCCAATAGATACCCCAGGTGTGAAAGTTATTCGCAATCTTGATGTCCTTGGATACGTAGACCAACATGGCCACGCCGAAATCTCATTTACCGATGTAAAAGTTCCAATCTCTAATTTGATTGGAAAGGAAGGCGAAGGTTTTGCAATCGCCCAAGCGCGACTTGGTCCAGGACGAGTTCATCACTGTATGCGCGCCATCGGAATGGCTGAGCGGGCCCTCCAATTAATGATTAAGCGCTCACTAGTTCGAAACCCATTTGGAAAAGAGTTGGCGCGACAAGGGGTAATTCAAGAGTGGATTGCGAAGGCTCGTATCGATATCGAGCAGGCCCGGTTATTGGTCTTAAAAACAGCGTGGCTTATTGATAATCAGGGAGCTAAAGCAGCACGTAAAGAAATCGCTGCAATAAAGGTAGCGGTACCGCAAATGGCACAAGAGATTATTGACCGCGCGATCCAGGCCCACGGCGGAGCCGGAGTAAGTCAAGACACTCCCCTTGCGGCGATGTTTGCCGGTATCCGGGTGCTTCGAATTGTTGATGGGCCGGATGAAGTTCATCTCCGCGATTTAGCAAGGTTAGAACTCAAGCCTTACATTTCATGAGCGAGCTAACTCCGGTTCGCGCGGAAGATTCCTTTGATATCGCGAAAGTACATAACTGGTTAAGCAAATATATTTCTGAAAGTGAATTACCTAAAGTAGAACAATTTAGAAGTGGCGCATCAAACCTAACCTATTTGTTAACTTATCCAGATCGTGAGTTAGTTCTTCGCCGCCCGCCAGTCGGAACTAAAGCGATTTCGGCTCATGACATGAAACGTGAATTTCTAATCCAATCAAGGTTAAAGCCAGGCTATGACTTAGTCCCAAAGGTAATCGCGCTCTGTGAAGATCATGAAGTTCTCGGCTCTGATTTTTATGTCATGGAGCGGATTAAAGGAGAGATTTTCCGGCGTGATGTTCCGGAATCACTCACTAGAGAAGATATCTCAATTATGGCTACCAGCCTGGTGTCAGGGTTGGCCCAACTTCACAGCGTTGATTCAAGTGTGCTACAAGAACTCAATAAGGGTTCTGGATATGTAACGCGCCAGGTTGAAGGTTGGTCAAAGCGTTATCGAAATGCGCTTACCGATGATGTTCCGGATGGCGAAGTTGTAATGAATTGGCTAGCGGAAAATAAGCCCGAAGATGTTGATTCCTGCATCATTCATGGTGATTGGCGAATAGACAATATGGTCTTTGATTTAGGGCAGAAAAAGCTAGTGGGCGTGCTCGATTGGGAGCTTGCCACTGTAGGCGATCCCCTCATGGATCTTGGCTCAGCTCTTGCATATTGGGTCGATCGTGATGATGATCCAGAGTTTGCTTCGTTGCGCCGGCAACCAAGTCATCTTGAAGGTATGCCCACAAGAAACGAATTCATTAAGAAATATCTCGAGTTAAGCGGGAGAAGTTGTGACGACTTTACTTTCTATGAAGTATTTGGCCTCTTTAGATTGAGCGTAATTATTCAACAGATCTGGGCGCGCTATAGAGCTGGCCAGACTTCAAATCCGGCCTTTAAGGGTTTTGGTGTCGGCGTCAAAATTCTCATCAATCGTGCGCAAGGATTAATCGCATGAAGGCCGGACGTATCACCGTAGCAACTCGCAACTTCGAAGTGAAGGAAGTACCAACTCCAACTGCGCAATCTGGTCAAGTTCGGATAAAGGTCGGCGCTGCCGGTGTTTGTTTATCAGATGTTCATTTCTTAGATGGAACTCTAAAACCAGGATACTTAAAGAGCGATGAGGTAACTCTTGGCCATGAGGTAGCAGGAACTATTGATCAAGTTGGCCCGGAAGTAAATGAGTTTCAAATCGGAGATCGAGTTCTTGTAATTGCTGGTGAGCGAAATGAGTTAAATCAGATAACAACTCTTGGTTTTGATTATGATGGTGGTTATGCCGAATATGTAATTGCTAAGCAATCGCTCGTTGTAAAAATTCCAGATAATCTTCCCTTTGAACAAGCAGCGATCATCCCCGACGCTGTCTCTACTCCTTGGGCTGCAATATCTACAACTGCGAAAATCAAAAGCGGTGAGAACGTTGCAGTTTTTGGAGTCGGCGGTCTAGGAATTCACGCAGTACAACTCCTTAAATTGCTCGGCTGTAGCAAGGTAATTGCAATCGACCCAAGAAGCGATGCTCGCGATAAAGCCCTAGAAATAGGGGCTGATTTGGCCTTTGATCCCAGCGATGAGGCCCTAAAAAAACACCGGGGGCTTAACGCTTGCTTCGATTTTGCTGGTGTAACTGCGGTTAGAAAACAGGCATTATCTCTTCTTGGTGAAGAAGGAAGATTGGTGATTGTGGGAATCGCAAATGAACCAATCACAATTCCAAATGACATGGCCTTTACCTATATGCGCACCCAAGTCCTTGGACATTACGGCTCTGAGCGTCATCACACTGAAGAGTTAGTGCAATTAGCTAGAGATGGGAAACTAAACCTTTCTAAATCAGTCTCTGAAATTCTCCCTCTTGCTCAAGCAGAGTTGGCCCTTGAGAAATTAGAGAAGAAGATTGGTAATCCAATTCGAATCGTACTTAAACCATAAAAAAACCCCGGCTATTTCTAACCGGGGCCTTTTATTACTTCTTATTTACCGTGAACCAGAATCAAACTCATCAAGGCGAACTGCTTCGCCTGAGCCAGTTGATTCAAATGGTGTGTAGTCATATTCATCGTAAGCGGCATAGACAGCTGCCTTTGCTTCCTCAGTAGGTTCAACGCGAACATTTCTATAACGCGATAGTCCAGTACCTGCTGGGATCAACTTACCGATGATGACGTTCTCTTTAAGACCTAGTAGCGGATCGCTTCGCTCAGAGAGCGCTGCATCGGTTAGGACGCGCGTTGTCTCTTGGAAGGATGCAGCTGATAGCCAGGACTCAGTAGCAAGTGATGCCTTGGTGATACCCATAAGTTCTGGGCGACCTGAGGCAGCCTTGCCACCTTTTTGAACTGCTTCGCGGTTTGCTGCCTGGAAGCGGAGTTGGTCAACCAATTCACCTGGGAGTAAATCAGTATCGCCTGGTTCAAGAACGGTGATACGACGGAGCATCTGCTTGACGATGATTTCAATGTGCTTATCGTGGATGCTGACACCCTGGGAGCGATAAACCTGTTGAATTTCATTTACCAAGTGGGTCTGGGTAGCACGAGGACCGAGAATACGAAGAACCTGCTTAGGATCAATCGCACCAACAACCATCTGTTGTCCAACGCCAACCTTCATTCCTTCTTCAACGAGAAGTTTCTGACGGCGAGTAATTGGATAAGCAGTTGCTTCGCCACCATCTTCTGGGGTGACGATGATCTTCTTGCCCTTTGAGTCTTCAGTAAATGAGACAACGCCAGCTGCTTCAGCAATCGGAGCAACGCCCTTTGGAGTGCGCGCTTCGAATAACTCAACAACGCGAGGTAGACCGTGTGTGATGTCACCTGCGGCAGAAGCGGCTCCACCGGTGTGGAAGGTACGCATTGTTAGCTGCGTGCCAGGCTCACCAATTGATTGGGCAGCAATAATTCCAACTGCTTCGCCGACATCAACAAGTTTGCCAGTCGCCATCGAGCGTCCGTAGCACTTTGCGCAGAGACCGACCTTTGAATCGCAAGTCATAACTGAACGAACCTTTACTTCAGCTACGCCATTTGCAACTAGATCGTCAATAACTCGATCACCAAGATCGCTACCTGCAGCAATAATTGTCTTGCCATCAACAACTACATCTTCAACAACGATACGACCGTAGATTGCAGTTTCAACATGGTCATCACGAGTGAGTTTGCCGTTAACAGTTTCAGCAATCACTAGTCCGAGGCCACGATCTGTTCCGCAATCCTCTTCACGGATGATGACATCTTGTGCAACGTCGCAGAGACGTCGAGTTAGATAACCAGCATCTGCGGTACGAAGTGCGGTATCAGCAAGACCCTTTCGAGCACCGTGAGTAGAGATGAAGTACTCAAGTACTGAGAGACCTTCGCGGAAGTTGGACTTGATTGGGCGCGGGATGATTTCTCCCTTTGGATTTGCCACAAGTCCGCGCATACCTGCGATCTGGCGGATCTGCATCATGTTTCCACGAGCACCGGAGTAAACCATCATCCAGACTGGATTGGTCCGTGGGAAGTTATCTTCCATCTCCTTGGCAACATCGTTGGTTGCTTGAGTCCAGATCTCGATTAATTCCTGACGACGCTCATCGTCAGTAATGAGTCCGAGGTCGTACTGGGATTGGACCTTCTCGGCCTTCTCTTCGTAACCAGCCAAAATCTCATTCTTGCGATCCGGAGTTACTACATCGACGATACCGATTGTGGCACCGGCGCGAGTTGCCCAGCGGAAACCGAGCTCCTTCAAATCATCAAGAACGCGCGCAACTACGACCTTTGGATAAGCCTCAGCGAGGTTATCAACGATTGCACCGAGCGCCTTCTTTGTGACTTCGTGATCTACATATGGGAAATCTTCCGGAAGAATCTCATTGAAGATTGCTCTTCCCAGAGTTGTTTCCTTCGTAACGGTTTCACCATTTACATTTACGCGAATCTTGATCTTCGCCTGAACTGAAACGCTCTTCTGTTCGTAAGCCATCAAGCCTTCTGCGATAGAGGTAAAGCTTCTGCCATCGCCGACTTGGTTCTCACGATTTGAAGTTAGGTAGTAAAGGCCAAGCACCATGTCTTGGGTAGGAGCAGTAAGTGGGCGACCAGATGCTGGCGAAAGAATGTTGTTTGAGGACAACATCAAGATGCGAGCTTCGGCTTGCGCTTCTGCTGAGAGCGGAACGTGTACCGCCATCTGATCACCGTCGAAGTCTGCGTTAAATGCAGTACATACGAGTGGGTGAATCTGGATTGCCTTACCTTCGATTAGTTGCGGTTCGAAAGCTTGGATACCAAGTCGGTGCAAGGTTGGTGCGCGGTTAAGTAGTACTGGATGCTCTGCAATAACTTCTTCAAGAACATCCCAAACTACTGCGCGCGAACGCTCGACCATACGCTTTGCGCTCTTGATATTTTGCGCGTGATTCAAATCGACCAAGCGCTTCATAACGAATGGCTTAAATAGCTCTAGCGCCATCTGCTTTGGAAGACCGCACTGGTGGAGCTTTAGCTGCGGGCCAACGACGATTACTGAACGACCTGAGTAATCAACGCGCTTTCCAAGCAAGTTCTGGCGGAAGCGTCCCTGCTTACCTTTGAGCATGTCAGAGAGCGACTTGAGAGCACGGTTTCCTGGGCCAGTTACTGGGCGACCACGGCGACCGTTATCAAATAGCGCATCGACAGCTTCTTGAAGCATGCGCTTCTCGTTGTTGACGATAATTTCTGGAGCGCCCAGATCGACAAGACGCTTCAAACGATTATTACGGTTGATGACGCGGCGATAAAGATCATTTAGATCTGAGGTCGCAAAGCGTCCACCATCTAGTTGAACCATCGGACGAAGGTCAGGTGGGATTACTGGAACGCAATCCAAGACCATCGAAGTTGGCTTGTTATTTGTCGTCAAGAATGAATTGACAACTTTCAGACGCTTGATGGCGCGGGTCTTTTTCTGGCCCTTGCCATTTTCAGCGACATCAGTGAGCTTGTCGTATTCAGCTTGAAGATCAAAAGTCTCAAGACGCTTTTGAATTGCAGTCGCACCCATGAAGCCCTTGAAATAGATGCCGTAACGATCGCGCATTTCGCGATACAAGTTCTCATCACCTTCAAGGTCGCCGACCTTAAGATCTTTAAAGCGTTTCCAAACTTCCTCGAGACGATCGAGTTCTTTCTGGGAGCGATCGCGGATTGTCTTTAATTCACGCTCGCCCGCTTCACGGACTTTGCGCTTCTGGTCAGACTTTGCGCCTTCATCTTCCAAATCGGATAGATCGTTCTCTAACTTCTCTTGGCGTGCTTGCAAATCAGTATCGCGCTTAGTTTCGATCTTCTTACGATCGGTGTTAACGCGCTTCTCAAGCTTTGCCATATCTTCTTCGCGACCTTCTTTATCTACCTCAGTAATCATGTAGGCAGCGAAATAGATGACCTTCTCCAAGTCCTTTGGAGCGAGATCTAAAAGATAACCAAGGCGAGATGGGACTCCCTTGAAGTACCAAATATGAGTGACTGGCGCTGCGAGTTCGATATGGCCCATCCGCTCACGGCGAACCTTGGCGCGCGTTACTTCGACGCCGCAACGCTCGCAGATAATTCCCTTGAATCGGACGCGCTTGTACTTACCGCAATAGCACTCCCAATCACGAGTCGGTCCAAAGATCTTCTCATCGAAGAGACCATCTTTTTCCGGCTTAAGTGTTCGGTAGTTGATTGTTTCTGGCTTCTTTACCTCGCCAAATGACCATTCACGGATGTTCTCTGCCGAAGCAAGACCAATCCTTAATTCATCGAAAAAGTTGACATCTAACATTGTCTATTCTCCCCCTGTCACACTTCTTCTACAGAGCTTGGCTCAACTCGTGACAAGTTGATTCCTAACTCTTCGGCCGTCTTGAATACTTCTTCATCAGTATCGCGCATCTCAATTGCGACGCCTTCAGATGAAAGCACTTCTACATTGAGACAGAGTGATTGCATTTCCTTAACTAGAACCTTGAATGATTCAGGGATTCCAGGCTCAGGAATGTTCTCGCCCTTTACGATTGCTTCGTAAACTTTTACACGTCCAAGAACATCGTCTGACTTAATTGTCAGCAACTCTTGAAGAGTGTAAGCCGCGCCGTATGCCTCGAGCGCCCAAACTTCCATCTCACCAAAGCGCTGGCCACCGAACTGGGCCTTACCGCCGAGAGGCTGTTGAGTGATCATCGAGTAAGGACCTGTTGAACGTGCATGGATCTTGTCATCGACCAAGTGGTGCAACTTCAAGATGTACATGTAACCAACTGTGATCTCTTCTGGGTAAGGAAGTCCGGTACGTCCATCAAATAAACGCGCCTTTCCATCCTTATTAACGAGTCTTTGGCCATCTGCATTTGGAAGAGTTGATTCGAGTAGTCCATGAATCTCATCTTCGCGAGCGCCATCAAAGACTGGGGTGGCAACGCGAGTTCCAGATGAAGCTGACATTGCGCCAATATCTTCAAGGCGGCCAGTCCAAGTTTCATTGGATTTCTCTACTTCCCAACCGCTCTTTGCAACCCAACCAAGGTGAGTCTCTAGAACCTGTCCAACGTTCATACGACCAGGAACGCCGAGTGGATTTAGAACTACATCAACAGCAGTTCCATCCTCAAGGAATGGCATATCTTCGACAGGGAGGATCTTTGCGATAACACCCTTATTTCCATGGCGACCAGCGAGCTTGTCACCATCTTGGATCTTTCGCTTCTGTGCGACGTAAACGCGCACAACTTGATTAACACCCGCAGGTAGGTCGTAGCCATCTTCAAGATCAAAGATTTTTACGCCAATTACTTTTCCACCTTCACCATGAGGAACCTTTAGTGAGGTGTCTCGAACTTCGCGCGCCTTCTCACCGAAGATGGCACGGAGCAAACGCTCTTCTGGGGTTAGTTCAGTCTCTCCCTTAGGAGTTACCTTTCCAACCAAAATATCGCCAGGGACGACATCTGCGCCGATGCGAATAATTCCGCGCTCATCAAGGTCAGCTAGAACTTCCTCGGAAACATTTGGAATGTCGCGAGTAATTTCTTCTGCACCTAACTTGGTATCGCGAGCATCAACTTCATACTCTTCAATATGAATCGAAGTTAGAACATCATCTTGCACAAGTCTCTGCGAGAGGATGATTGCATCTTCGTAGTTGTGACCTTCCCATGACATGAAAGCGACTAGAAGGTTTTTACCGAGGGCCATCTCACCATTTTGAGTAGATGGGCCATCAACAATTACCTGGCCAGCTGAGACTTTCTCGCCTTGATTAACAAGAACGCGCATGTTCCGCGAAGTACCCTGATTGGAGCGGATGAACTTCTGGATTACGGTCTCGTCATAAATATCTTCTTCGCCATCTTCACTCTTAATTACTAAGCGATCAGAGGCAACTTCTGTGACAACGCCACTTCGGACTGCGGTTACAACATCGCCAGCATCAACGGCTGCACGGTATTCCATACCGGTTCCGACGAATGGGGCTTCTGCACGAAGTAGTGGGACTGCTTGGCGCATCATGTTCGCTCCCATAAGGGCGCGGTTTGCATCATCATGCTCAAGGAACGGAATCATCGCTGTTGCGACTGAAACCATCTGGCGTGGTGAGACATCCATGTAATCAACTTCTTCAGCCGGGATGTATTCAACTTCGCCACCACGACGACGGACAAGAACGCGAGATTCTGCGAAGCGATTATCTTCGGTTAACGGCGCGTTTGCCTGGGCGATGATGTGCTCATCTTCTTCATCAGCAGTTAGGTAATCGACTTGGTCAGTTACCTTTCCACCAGAAACTTTGCGGTACGGAGTCTCTACGAAACCGAATGGGGTGATGCGCGCATAAGTTGCGAGCGATCCGATAAGTCCAATGTTTGGACCTTCAGGAGTTTCGATCGGACACATACGTCCATAGTGCGATGGATGCACATCTCGAACTTCGAAGCCGGCGCGATCACGAGATAGACCGCCAGGTCCAAGTGCAGAGAGACGACGCTTATGTGTAAGACCAGAAATTGGATTTGTCTGATCCATGAATTGGGAGAGCTGGGAAGTTCCGAAGAACTCTTTGATCGCTGCAGTGATTGGACGGATGTTGATCAAGGTTTGTGGAGTAATCGCCTCAACATCTTGAGTTGTCATACGCTCACGAACAACGCGCTCCATACGTGATAGGCCGACGCGAACTTGGTTTTGAATCAATTCGCCAACAGTGCGTAGGCGACGATTTCCAAAGTGATCAATATCGTCAATTTCAACACGGACTTGCTTACCAAGATCGATAAGCGCCTCGCCCTTATGTAGCGCGACTAAGTAGCGGATTGTGCCGACGATGTCATCGATTGCAAGAAGGTTCTTGCCGAGATCAAGTTCGATACCGAGTTTCTTATTTAATTTGAAGCGTCCGACCTTGGCCAAGTCATAGCGCTTCGCATTGAAATATAGGTTTTCGATGAGGTTCTGGGCAGCTTCCTTTGTTGGTGGCTCACCAGGACGCATCTTGCGGTAGATATCAAGTAAGGCTTCATCTTGAGTTGTGACGTTATCTTTTGCAAGCGTGTCCTTCATCGATGCGTATTCGCCGAACTCGGTAAGAATTTGTTCGTTAGTCCAGCCAAGCGCCTTCAAGAAGACGGTGACGGATTGCTTACGCTTACGATCGATACGAACGGCAACGAAATCTTTCTTATCGATTTCAAACTCAAGCCATGCACCGCGGCTTGGGATGATTTTTGCAGTGAAGATATCTTTATCTGCAGTCTTCTCAACGGTGCGCTCAAAGTAAACGCCAGGTGAGCGAACGAGTTGTGAAACAACTACGCGCTCAGTTCCATTGATTACAAATGTTCCGCGCGGAGTCATCAACGGGAAGTCACCCATGAAAACTGTTTGCGACTTGATTTCACCGGTTACATTGTTTGTAAATTCAGCAGTTACGAAGAGCGGAGCTGCGTAAGTGATGTCGCGCTCTTTGCACTCTGCGATGCTGTACTTCGGTGGCTCGAAACGATGGTCGCGGAATGAGAGCGACATCGATCCTTGAAAATCTTCAATCGGGGAAATCTCTTCAAAGATTTCCTCTAGACCGGATTGCTTCGGGATTTCTCCACGGTCTGGTCTTTCATTCTTACCAATTCGCGAACGCCATGCCTCATTACCGAGTAGCCAATCAAAGCTCTCGATTTGAAGTGCAAGGAGATTTGGTACTTCTTGTGGTTCGCGGATCTTGGCGAAAGAAATTCGGGCTGGTGCAGTTGATTTCTGTTTCGCGGCCAAGTTCTGTCCTTCCAAAGTTCGTCACTACTTATGTTTTTCGGACTTCGTCTTAATTACTTCCGCACAGCAAACGAAAGGCCACGGCCGCTATATGCCTGTACCTAGGAAATTGTGCGAAGGGGGAGCATAACCCCCGCGACACGCCGATGTCTAATCCGGGGTAAACGAAAGGCCCCCCGTATAAGGGGGGCCTTGCGAATGACGGAATGACTACTTAACGGAAACCTTCGCGCCAGCTGCTTCAAGAGCTGCCTTTGCCTTATCCGCGGTCGCCTTATCTGCCTTCTCAAGCACAGTTGCTGGAGCCGCATCGACAAGGTCCTTTGCCTCCTTGAGGCCAAGGCTTGAGTTGAGCGCACGTACTTCCTTAATAACGGCGATCTTCTGTGAGCCTGCATCCTCAATGATGATGGTGAATTCATCTTGGGCAGCAGCAGCTTCGCCACCACCGGCAGCTCCACCTGCTGCAGCGACTGCTACTGGAGCAGCTGCGGTTACATCAAATGCCTCTTCGAAAGCCTTTACGAAATCTGAAAGCTCAACGAGGGACATCTCCTTGAACTGACCTAGTAGGTCATCAGTACTTAGTTTTGCCATTTCTTTATTCCTTTTCTCTACGCTTCTAACTACGCGTTCTCTTGTGATTCTGGAGTTGCTTCAGCTTGCGCTGGTTCTGCAGAAGTTTCTTGAGCTGTTGCTTCAGCAACTGGTGCTGCTTCGGCTACAACTTCAGGTGCTGCTTCTGCAGCGGGGGCAGCTTGGGCAGGTGCAGCGGGTGCACCAGCTTCTGCTTCTCTCTTGATACGAAGTGCATCAAATGCGCGTGCAGCTTTTGCCATCGATGCCTTCATAGCACCAGCCAGCTTGGCCAAGAGAACTTCGCGCGATTCGAGATCGGCGAGCTTCATGATTTCAGCTGTGGTTACAGTCTTACCTTCAAAGATTCCGCCCTTGATAACAAGAAGTGGATTCTCTTTCTGGAAGTTCTTTAGGCTCTTCGCAGCGGTAATCGGATCGCCTTTTACGAAAGCGATTGCAGAAGGACCGGCGAGAAGAGACTCATCAACATTTACGCCTGCTTCTTTTGCGGCGATCTTGACGAGTGTGTTCTTCGCTACTTTGTACTTGGTTTCGGCGCCAAGTGAACGGCGTAGCTCTTTGATCGCTTGGACTGTTAGTCCGCGATACTCGGTGACAACTGTTGCATCTGCTCCTTTGAAATCTTCAACGAGCTCTGCAACTGCTGCTGCCTTATCAGGGCGAGCCATCTGGCTTCCTTTCTATTTGTTCCCCAGATTTGAAGTTGGTAATAAATGAGAAAAACCCCGTCGCATAGAAACGCGCGGGGTAACCGCTTGAACCTATGCGGGCTGTCTTTCGACATTTATTTCGATTCAATCTGGCAAACCATTTCGAATCGAGACCAGCAGTCTCTGGTGAGATGGCAGATATTAGGTGGGAGGTTGGCTCTCAGTCAAAACTGTGTTGGAAAAGAAGCTTTTTGAATGCCCAGTGCTTGTGTATGCGCCATAACGCCTATGCGTTAGAATGCATATGCTCTTCTGATGTCATGGGAAATCCTCATTCATCCAGAAGTTGAAGAGTGGCTTTCAACTCTTACAGATAAGGAGTACATGCAAGTGTCCGCCGCAATTGAAGCGCTGCGAATCAAAGGACCTCTACTTGGAAGGCCTCTGGCAGATCAAATCAAAGGATCTCGGATACATAAATTAAAGGAATTAAGACCGTTAGGCACGAAGATCCGAATTCTCTTCTATTTCGATAAGGCTAGGCGAGCAACTCCTCTCGTTGCCGGTGACAAATCAAGTGATTGGAAGGATTGGTACCGAACAAGAATCAATTTGGCGGAACGCAGAATAGAACTTAAGGAGTCAGAAAATGGCTAAATACTCGACTTGGCAAGATGTACGGAAAAAGCGCCCAGTAAACCAATCTGAACTTCGCAAATTAACCCGCGAGTATCTTTCTAAGTCTCAGAATGCAACGTTAGCGGAGATTCGCATTGCTCTAAACATTACCCAGAAGGAGTTAGCTGAAATCATTGGAATCGACCAGTCCAATGTCTCTCGAATCGAACGTGGTCCTATGAATTCAACAGAGCTTAGAACATTAGAGGCGTACGTAAACGCGCTTGGTGGTGAATTAGAAATCCGTGCACGTATCGACAACGTCTCTCATAAACTAATAGATTCAAGTTACGAAAAAGAGATTTCACGGCGTAAGTAGGTCTAAGCGCGACAAATTACTTCTTTTTGTAGCCCTTCGGACACCTTGGATTCACGGCAGTTACTTTTTTTGTTGTCTTGCCCTTGACACAAGTGATTGTGGTTTTCTTAGCAGGCGAAATTGCAATCACTGTGGGGGTAGCTGATGAAGTAGCCGTGGCCGTTGCGCTCGGAGTTGGGGTTACAACTGGAGTGGGTGTTGGAGTTGGAGTTGGAGTGGGTGTTGGAGTTGGAGTTGGAGAAGGCGTGGGAGTAGCAACAACAACTGGTGCTGGAGTGAAACGAAGAACTCCGCGCGACACAACAAAAGTATTTCCCGGTCTCCCTTGTGAATAGTAAATTCGCCAAACATTGGGTGAAACTTCGTAGCCGGTTGGATCTAGCCCTTCAACACCCGGACCAGTCAGCATAAGCGGCGTAGTCCAGGTCAATCCATCTTTTGAAGTACTCACAAAAAGCATCTGACGATTAGAGGGCGTGCAAGCGATATCCGCCATGATCATGACGTAGTCATTTGCTTTCGCACGCAAAATCTCAGTATCAACATAACCATTCTCAAATCGCCAACCCGGCTCTTTTGTAAATGAGATGCCATCAGTTGAAATATATGAAGCAATCTTTTCAGTGCACTTTCCAAGTACTGGGCTTTCAACAATGTAGATACGAACTCGTCCATCTGGAAGAAGCACGGCATCCGGTACGCCCCAAGCTTTAGTAGTTGATGGAACTCTCATATCTGTGGTCGTTGCAGTTTTGACTCCAATACTTGTGCAGCCGGCATCATTACAAGGTGCCGAATACACCTGTTGGTTTGCACCTTCTACTTCCTTGAAGTAAGCGCGCTTTGTCCCGTTCGGAAAAGTTACAACAGTGAAATCGTTTCCTAGACGCCCTGTTACCGAAACATTTGTGCAGACACCCTCATCATTGCAATCACTTGCAACAGTCCCTGTCGGACCATCTGATCTCCAAACTCGATCAAGGCCATTGAACCTTTCAACATGTGGCGATACTCCACTCATGCCCATTTTCATCTGCAGGCCTGGGTCTTCTGTCATTGACCATTCAGTTGCGCTAGCTTGTTGTAGCGGAAGAAGTGTGACTAGAAGGGTTGCTGTTGCAAGGAATACTCCGAGACGTTTCACAGGGCTAAAAATACTCGCACTTTTGGTAAGAAAAAACCCCGCCACGGAAAGTGACGGGGTTTTCCTCTCTAATTCAAAAGTTGAACTAAATTATTGAATCGGTGCTGCGCCCTCGCGTGCAAAGTTGGTATCAAGCGCAACGCCTGGGCCCATAGTTGTTGAGACAACTGCTTTACGAATGTAGCGACCCTTTGATGAAGCTGGCTTTACTCGCATGATTTCATCAACGGCTGCGGCGTAGTTATCAGCAAGTTGCTCAGCTGAGAATGATGCTTTCCCGATTAGGAAGTGAAGGTTGCAATCCTTATCAATACGGAATTCGATCTTTCCGCCCTTGATGTCGGTAACAGCCTTTGCCACATCAGTCGTAACAGTTCCGGTCTTTGGATTTGGCATCAAACCACGTGGTCCAAGCACCTTTCCAAGGCGACCAACTTTGCCCATCAATTCTGGGGTTGAGACAACTGCGTCATAATCAAGGCGGCCACCATTTACTTCTTCAATTAACTCATCGCCACCGACGATATCTGCGCCTGCTGCGCGCGCCTCTTCAGCGCGAGGACCGGTTGCGAAAACTAGAACACGTGCGGTCTTACCGGTTCCATGTGGCAAATTCACTGTTGAGCGAACTGCTTGGTCGGCTTTCTTTGGATCAACGCCAAGGAGCATCGAAACTTCTACCGATGCGTCGTACTTGGTGACATTGGTTTCTCTTACAACTTTCATCGCAGAGAGCGGCGTATATAACTTGCCCTCTTCGACCTTGGCCGCGGCGGCCTTGTATTTCTTACTGCGCTTCATATCTTCTTCTCCTTGTTAGTTGTGAAGTTGTGGTGTTAACGGACCAGCGTGGTCCTCCCACTTATTTCTATTTAGTTTTTCTCTATTACTAGTCCTTGACGACGATTCCCATCGACCGAGCAGTACCAGCAATAATCAATGCGCCAGCTTTTACATCGTTGGCGTTCAAATCATCCTTCTTCAAAGTTGCAATGTCTTCACACTGTTTCCAGGTAACTGAGCCAACTTTGTCCTTATGAGGAACAGATGATCCCTTCTCAAGCCCGGCTGCCTTAAGTAGCAAGCGCGATGCTGGTGGGGTTTTTGTAATAAATGTAAATGAGCGATCTTCAAAAACGGTGATCTCAACCGGAATGATCTCGCCCTTCTGCTTCTCAGTAGCGGCGTTATATTGCTTGACGAAGTCCATGATGTTTACGCCATGCTGACCGAGCGCAGGACCAACTGGTGGCGCAGGAGTCGCAGCGCCAGCTTGGATCTGGAGCTTGATGAGTGCCTGGACCTTCTTCTTCGGTGCCATTTCTTTTCTCCTTCTTCTCTCTACTTAAATCTTCTGGACTTAAATCTTCTGAACCTGGTGGAATGAAAGCTCGACTGGGGTTTCACGACCAAAGATCGATACGAGAACCTTTAATTTTGCCTGCTCTGGCATGATTTCTGAGATTGTTGCTGGCAGCGTTGCGAATGGACCATCCATAACCGTTACCGATTCACCAACAGAGAAATCAACAACCTTAATCTCAGGCTTCAAAGTCTTCTTTAGCTCACGAGGCATCAACATCTTCTCGGCCTCGCTCATTGGTAGCGGGCTTGGGTGATGCGAGTTTCCAACAAAGCCTGTGACTCCAGGAGTATTACGCACGCATGACCAAGATTCATCGGTCAAATCCATACGGACTAGAACATAACCTGGGTAAACATTTCGCTTTACCTGTTTACGTTGGCCATTCTTGACCTCGGTTACCTCTTCTTCAGGTACTTGGATTTCAAAGATGAAATCTTCCATATGCAGGGACTGAATACGCTGTAGGAGATTTCCCTTAACGCGTTTTTCATAACCGGCGTAGGAGTGGACGACAAACCATTCGCCCGGACGTGAACGAAGTTCATCACGGAACGCAGCAACTTCGGGCGATACTTGTTCTTCTTGAACTTCTTCCTCATCAAGTTCAAGATCGGTATCAACCGATGCTTCTACTAATTGCTCTTCGCTCATCTCCCCTCCTTCTTCTTAATTACTCGCCGAATATGTATAGAACTATTTGGGTAAGCCCGAGATCGAAAATAGATACGACCGCGATCACGAAGGTAACGAATACGAGTACGACGCCGGTGTAAGTAGTCAACATATTCCGTGAAGGCCAAACGACCTTGCGGAGTTCATTGAGAACTTGGCGATAGAAAAGGGCAACGCGTTGAAAGATGTTTAATTCTTTCTCTGAGTCTTCACTCATTTCGATTCCTTTCCTTCTCTTTCGTTACTCGTTCACTTCCGTACTAGTACTGCAACTACTGCGCAGGGCAGGAGGGACTTGAACCCCCAACCGCCGGTTTTGGAGACCGGAACTCTGGCCAGTTGAGCTACTGCCCTTCGTGGCACTTAGTTAGCGCTTCAACATGCGGACATGCAAAAGCCTTACCTTTTCATAATCGAATTTTCTATTTACCCGATCAATCAAGCGCCAGGACGCACAAGTCTAGGTTAGGACCCCCGTTTCGGTCTAACTCGCCTACTTTCACGCTTATGGAAGACTCCCGCCTGTGACAAAACCCCGAATCTCCGCACGAATCGCAGCTATCGCCGAATCGGCGACCTTGGCTGTGGATGCGAAGGCAAAGGCTCTAAAAGCAGCCGGTCGCCCTGTTATCGGATTCGGTGCAGGCGAACCTGATTTTCCAACTCCTGATTACATCGTTCAAGCTGCGATTGATGCGGCAAAAGTTGTTGCAAATCATCGCTACTCACCAACACCTGGACTTCCCGAACTTCGCGAAGCAATTGTTAAGAAAACAAAACGCGATTCAAACTTTGAGATCACAGCCGATCAAGTACTCGTAACAAATGGCGGTAAGCAAGCTGTCTACCAAGCATTTGCAACCATAATCGATAAAGGTGATGAGGTAATTCTTCCTTCGCCTTATTGGACTACTTATCCTGAGTGCATCAAGTTAGCGGGCGGAAGCGCTGTTGAAGTCTTTGCCGATGAATCCCAAAATTACTGTGTAACAGTTGAACAACTTGAAAAGGCTAGAACGCCTAAAACAAAAGCGCTTCTATTCTGCTCTCCTTCTAATCCGACTGGCTCGGTCTACACAAAAGAAGAAGTACAGGGAATCGCTGAGTGGGCGCTTAAGAATGAGATCTGGATTATTACCGATGAAATTTATGAACACCTTTTATATGACGGCGCCACAGTTCCCTCAATCCCAGTCTTAGTTCCCGCCATGGCCGATAAGACCATCATCTTGAATGGCGTTGCCAAAACTTATGCAATGACTGGATGGCGCGTTGGTTGGATGATCGGCCCGAAGGATGTAATCAAAGCAGCCACAAATCTTCAATCGCACCTAACTTCAAATGTCTCAAATATCTCCCAGCGCGCTGCAATCGCTGCGCTAAATAATGATCTCTCGGCTGTTAAGAAGATGGGCGAAGCCTTCGATAGACGAAGAAAACTAATAGTAAAAATGCTTAATGAAATCCCCGGTATCGAATGCCCCACCCCACAAGGAGCCTTCTATGTTTATCCATCTGTTAAAGGTGTTCTTGCGAAAGAGATTCGCGGCCGTCGCCCTGCCACTTCTGCTGAACTTGCTTCGCTCATACTTGAAGAAGCGGAAGTCGCCGTAGTTCCTGGAGAAGCCTTTGGACCTTCAGGTTACATGCGGCTTTCTTATGCAACTTCAGACGAGGACATCATCGAAGGCGTAACTCGGATAAAGAATTTACTTTCTGAGGCGAAGTAGCGCCAACGCTCCAATTCCAAGCAGTACAAAAGCAAATAGAAACCTAACCAAGAGATTCGGTCCATCTTCAGCAGCCGGCGAAATTGGCGCTGAAATAACTTCAGGGCCAGTAATTGTGAACTCATATTCCCCCTCAACTGGGTGGCCATCAGCTGAAACAACCCGATAGCGCACCGAATACTCACCACTCACCGCTATCTCTTTATTTATCAAAGTAAAAACTTCTGGGCCATTAACCATAACTTCGCCCGAAACGACTTCCCCAGATGAATCAGTTACCTCTAACTTGTTGGGATTCTCATTACCCAAAAGCAACAACTCTTCATTGAATTTCAAGCGCACTTCATCGGGCGCCTCACTTAAATCAGCACCGGCGGCTGGATTGGAACTTACTAAAGCAGAGTGG
>VGAG01000009.1 GCA_016870835.1 Actinomycetota bacterium
AATATCAATTCATCGCCGGCGCTAAAGAGGTCATGTTGCGAAGGTGAAATTACATGACCATCTCGAATAATTGCTGCGAGAGATGCATCTTTAGGAAGCTCTATCTCTGAGACTGATTTACCAATACAGATTGAGTTATCGGGAAGAGTAATTTCAACAAGATTCGCCTCTCCCGATTTGATGGAGAAGAGACGAACAACGTCACCAACGCTGACGGCTTCTTCCACCAGGGCTGCGATTATTCGCGGGGTAGAAACCGCAACATCTACGCCCCATGAAGAATCAAAGAGCCACTCATTCTTTGGATGATTAACGCGGGCAACTACTCGCGGTACTCCATATTCAGTCTTAGCGAGCAGGGAGGCAACCAGATTCACTTTATCGTCACCGGTTGCCGCAACCATGACTTGGCATTGATCAAGGCTCGCCTTATCTAGAGTTGCGATTTCACATGCATCTGCAAGAAGCCATTCTGCGTTAGGCACGCTATCCATCTTTAGCGCTTTTGGATTCTTATCTATAAGTAGAACTTGATGGCCATTTCCAATCAATTCGCGGGCAATTGCACGTCCCGCATTCCCAGCTCCGGCAATTGCAATCTTCATTTCTTCTCCTCCGGCGGCTGGGAGAGAGCGGCTACGACTTGGGCAACATCTTTGTCGGAGATAAGCACATGGAGCACGTCGCCTTCTTGAAGTACGACATGATCATCCGGAATTAACCCGGCTCCGAGCCTTGTGATAAATGCGACTCGCGCTTTAGTTAACTCTTGAATTGCATTTACGGGATAACCAAACCAGTCGCGATGTATATGAATCTCCGCTAATTGAACTTTTCCAGATGGATCTTGCCATTCAGACTTTGCCCCAGAAGGCAAGATGCGGCGCATGATCTGGTCAGTAGTCCAAAGGACGGTTGCCACAGTTGGAATTCCGAGGCGTTGATAGATCTCGGCGCGCCCTGGATCATAAATACGAGCAACTACATTTTTTACGCCATAAGTCTCACGCGCAACTCGCGCTGCCAGAATATTTGAGTTATCGCCATTAGAAACTGCGGCAAATGCATCGGCTCGCTCAATACCAGCCTCAATAAGGGTGTCGCGATCAAACCCGACACCTGCGACAGTGAGTCCATTGAAATCAGCGCCAAGACGGCGGAAAGCTTCACGCTCTTGATCAATTACAGATACAGAGTGACCTAAGGCTTGAAAATCCTTTGCCAGAGTTGAGCCGACGCGGCCACAACCCATAATCACGATGTGCACAGAGAGAGAATTTACACCTTTAGGCTTGGGTAAGAGTAATTCACGCGCGAAATTGAGGTGTTTCATGAATGTTGGCGATGAAGTTGTTGTCGATATTTCTGGAATAGCTCATGGTGGGCATTGTGTATCTCGTTTTGAAGGAAGAGTGATCTTTGTAAGACACGCTATTCCAGGTGAAAAAGTAAAAGTGCGAATTACTGATATCTCTAAGAGTTTTGCGCGAGGAGATTGCATTGAAGTATTGAGCGCTTCAAAAGATCGCGTAACACCACCATGCACCTACGCACATCCCGGTGGCTGCGGTGGATGCGACTTTCAACATATATCTACTCCAGCACAGCGCAAATTAAAGGCAGAAATTATCAAGGAGCAGTTTTCCCGGCTGGCAAAGAAGAGTATTGATGTTGAAGTTGAAGAGGTCAAACCAAATTTAGGTTGGCGATCTCGGATGGAGTTCACTGTTTCACAAAATGGCAGGTTGGCTATGTATGAATCACGTAGAAACAACTTAATTGAAATCTCTGAGTGCAAGATCGCGGATCCAAAAGTGGATATTGGTGGAATAAATAGCCGTAAGCTTCCTATTGGCAAGAAAATAGATGTTGCTGTGGGCACGACCGGAGATGTAGTTACTTCGATAGAAGGCCGGGAGAACATTGCCTTAATCAAGCAGGAAGTTGCTGGTTTCGAGTTCTCGATCTCACCCGATAGTTTCTGGCAGAGCCATACGGCGGCGCCACAAACGCTGCTCGCTGTTGTTATGGAAATGTCTGGACTCCGTCAAGGAGATCATTTCTATGATCTCTATTCTGGGGTTGGATTATTTGCAAGCGGTGCGCTCTCGTTAGTCGGTCCGGGTGGTCGAATCACAATGATTGAAGAATCTGGGAGCTCAATCACTGACGCCCGGAGAAATTTTGCTAACTATGAAACGGTAGAGGTAATTGAAGGAAAAGTTGAGCGAGAATTATCTAAATTTGTAAGAGGAGATGTAGTAGTTCTTGATCCACCAAGAGCTGGCGCAGGGGAGCGAGTCATAAAATCCATTGCTGCTTTAAATCCACGGACCATCGTTTACGTGGCCTGCGATCCAGCAGCGCTGGCACGGGATACTGCAATTCTTGAGGCCAGAGGGTATGAACTTGATGCAATTCGAGCTTTTGACCTATTTCCTATGACCCAACATATTGAAAGTGTGGCGCGCTTCATCAGATCCGAATAATGAAGGCAATAGCCCAGTCAAGTTAGGATTCGGGGTATGAGCAAGAACTCTTTTGGGGCCAAGCGTTCGTTAGAAGTTTCAGGAAAAAGCTACGAGATATTCGATATCACCGGCTTAGAAGGTGCAGCAACCCTTCCTTTCTCCCTAAAGATTCTTCTTGAAAATCTGCTCCGTACTGAAGATGGAGCAAATATCACTTCTACCCAAATCAAAGCTCTTGCAAACTGGAATCCAGACTCTCAACCAGATACTGAAATTCAATTCACTCCGGCACGTGTAATCATGCACGACTTCACCGGCGTTCCTTGCATTGTTGATTTGGCCACTATGCGCGAGGCAATCTCTCAACTTGGTGGAGATCCAACTCGGGTAAATCCGCTTGCTCCCGCAGAGTTGGTAATTGATCACTCTGTGATCGCCGATAAATTTGGAACAGCCTCTGCATTTGAAGAAAATGTAGATATCGAATACCAGCGAAATACCGAGAGATATCGCTTTTTAAGGTGGGGTCAGACCGCTTTTGATGAATTCAAAGTTGTTCCACCCGGAACTGGAATCGTTCACCAAGTTAATATCGAATATCTAGCCCGAGTAGTAATGGTTCGCGAAGTCGAAGGCTCGGTTCGCGCATACCCAGACACCGTCGTTGGTACTGATTCGCACACAACCATGGTCAACGGCCTCGGAGTTCTTGGTTGGGGAGTTGGTGGAATTGAGGCAGAAGCTGCGCTCTTGGGTCAGCCGGTATCAATGCTCATTCCTCGAGTTGTCGGATTTAAATTAAATGGAAACCTTCCGATGGGAACAACTGCAACTGACCTCGTTCTCACCATCACCGAAATGCTCAGAAAGCATGGCGTGGTTGGAAAGTTTGTCGAGTTCTATGGACCCGGAGTCAGCGCCCTACCGATGGCAAATAGGGCAACTATCGGAAATATGTCACCTGAATATGGATCTACGGTAGCGATATTTCCAATTGATGAAGAGACTATTAATTACCTTGCGTTAACCGGTAGAAGTAGTGAACAACTTGAGCTAGTTGAAAAGTATGCCAAGGCTCAAGGAATTTGGCATGACCCAACTGCATCGCCAAGATACTCAGAACATCTTGAGTTAGATCTTGCAAATGTAGTTCCCTCTATCGCAGGACCAAAGCGGCCGCAAGATCGAGTTGCGCTAAGTGATGCGAAGAGCTCGTTTGCGAAATCACTCCCAGGTTATTTAAGTGATAAGAGCGCAAAGAGTCCTGTTTCGGTTTCGGTCAATGAAAAGAGTGGCGCAGTTGCTAACGGGGCAGTCGTTATTGCCTCGATTACTTCATGTACCAACACTTCAAATCCGAGTGTGATGATTGGCGCCGGTTTGTTGGCAAAGAAAGCAGTTGAAAAGGGATTAAGCAGTAAGCCATGGGTTAAGACAACTCTTGCGCCGGGGTCAAAAGTTGTTACTAACTATTATGAGAAGTCTGGGCTAACGCCGTTTCTTGAGAAATTAGGCTTTAACCTCGTTGGATATGGCTGTGTAACTTGTATCGGAAATTCAGGACCATTACCGATAGAGGTAAGTAAGGCCGTAAATGAAAATGACCTTGCTGTCGCTGCCGTTTTATCTGGAAACCGTAACTTTGAAGGTCGCATTAGCCCTGATGTGAAGATGAATTATCTAGCTTCACCTCCGCTAGTTGTCGCCTACGCCTTAGCCGGAACTATGGATCATGATTTTGAAAAGGATTCGTTGGGTAAGGATGCTGGCGGTAAAGATGTTTTTCTACGCGATATCTGGCCATCTCCACAAGAGATTCAAGTTGTAATCGATAGCGTTATCTCATCTGAGATGTTTAAGAAAGATTACGCCAGCGTATTTAAGGGTGATCATCGTTGGACTTCACTTGATACTCCAACTGGAAAGACTTTTGAGTGGGATACAAAATCGACTTATGTAAGAAAGCCGCCATATTTTGAAGGCATGCCAAGAAATCCAGAACCTGTAACCGATATTTCGGGCGCGAGAGTTCTTGCCAAAGTTGGAGATTCAGTTACTACCGATCACATCTCGCCAGCCGGATCAATCAAGCCTGATTCACCTGCTGGAAAGTACCTACAAGAGCATGGAGTTGCTCGAGCTGATTTCAATTCATATGGCTCACGTCGTGGAAATCATGAAGTAATGATTCGCGGAACATTTGCCAATATTCGCCTAAAGAATCTCTTGTTAGATGGCGTTGAGGGTGGATATACAAGGAATTTCATATCGGGCGGCGAACAGAGCACAATTTATGATGCATCAGTCGCTTATCAAGCAGCTGGAGTTCCACTAGTGATTCTTGCTGGAAAAGAATATGGATCTGGTTCATCGCGAGATTGGGCGGCAAAGGGAACAGCGCTACTTGGTGTGCGCGCTGTTATCGCCGAATCATTTGAACGAATCCATCGCTCCAATTTGATTGGAATGGGAGTTTTACCTCTGCAATTCCAAGATGGTGAATCAAGTGAGAGCCTTGGGCTTCGTGGTGATGAAACCTTTGAGATTACCGGGATCATTGAGTTAAACAATGGAAAGATTCCAGCGACAGTGAAGGTCAAGGCGGGAGATAAGACATTTACCGCCCGGGTCCGTATCGACACCCCAGGTGAGGCTGATTACTATCGCCACGGCGGAATCATGCAATACGTATTGCGCTCGCTACTCGCTTAGAAGGATTGGTTTTTAGTAGTTACCATTAAGCCTATGAAGTTCCTTCCGCGCCTCAAGTCACCGTCTGACTTGGCTCGCATGAGTGAAGCTGAACTCACTGAGCTCTCAGCCGAGATAAGAAGCTTTTTAGTAGATAAAGTTTCAAAGTCAGGTGGCCATCTAGGATCGAATCTTGGAATCGTTGAATTAACAATTGCAATTCATCGCGTCTTTCAATCTCCTCACGATGTCGTAATTTTTGATACTGGCCACCAATCTTATGTTCATAAAATTCTCACCGGCCGCGCCGACGGATTTGAAAAGTTGCGCCAACGTGGCGGCATCTCGGGCTATCCAAGTCGCGCTGAGAGCGAACACGATGTTGTTGAGAACTCACATGCATCGACCTCACTTTCTTGGGCAGATGGAGTTGCTAGGGCATTTAGCGTTCAAGGAATCACCGATCGAACGGTTGTTGCAGTTGTTGGTGATGGCGCACTCACCGGAGGCATGGCCTGGGAGGCGCTAAATAACATTGCGGCTTCACAGAATCTAAGACTTGTAATTGTTGTTAACGATAATGAACGCTCGTATTCACCGACAATCGGCGGTGTTGCAACTTATCTCTCGACACTACGAGCGACTAAGGGATACGAGAAGTTTCTGGATTGGGGCAAAGGAGTCCTTGAGCGCACCCCAGTCGTAGGTCAACCAATTTATGAAACTCTGCATGGAATGAAAAAGGGTCTAAAAGATATTGTTGCTCCACAAGGAATGTTTGAAGATTTGGGCCTTAAATACCTAGGGCCAATTGATGGTCATGACATCTCAGCGCTGGAAAAAGCCTTGATTCAAGCAAAGAAATTTGAAGGCCCGGTCTTGGTACATGCAATCACTGAAAAGGGACGGGGCCACGCGCCAGCCATAAATGATGAGGCTGAGAAGTTTCATGCAGTTGGCGTTGTAGATCCTGAAACCGGCGAGCCCCTTGCAAAGGCTGGTAAGACTTGGACGCAAGAATTCTCTGATGCCTTAGTTGAGTTAGGCGGCCAGCGTAAAGATATTGTCGCGCTTACTGCAGCAATGCTTGGTCCCACAGGTTTGGACAAATTCCAAGAGAATTATCCAGAGCGAACATTTGATGTCGGAATAGCCGAACAGCATGCAACAACATCAGCTGCGGGAATGGCTTTTGCTGGGCTCCACCCAGTAGTTGCGGTCTATTCAACATTCTTAAATCGTGCCTTTGATCAATTACTACTTGATGTCGCACTTCATAAAGCGGGCGTCACATTTGTTCTGGATAGAGCAGGAGTGACGGGCGATGATGGCCCATCACATCATGGAATCTGGGATTTGGCGCTAACTGGAATTGTTCCAACACTTCGAGTAGCTGCACCAAGAGATGGCGCTCGACTCCGTGAATTACTTGGTGAAGCGGTTTCTGTTAAAGATGCACCAACACTTTTACGTTTTCCTAAAGGAGCTTTAAGCCCAGAACTTCCTGCCTTTGAACGACGTGAGGGAATTGACGTTCTCTATCGGGGCGAAAGTCCTGACATTTTGGTTGTTGCTGTCGGTGCAATGGCCCAACTTGCTGTCGATGCCGCCGCCCAGGCATACCGCGAAGGCGTTGGAGTAACAGTGATCGATCCGCGTTGGGTGCGACCACTCCCAGTCAGCGCGCTGGCTCGAATGGCGGAGCGTTATTCAAGAATTGTAGTTATTGAAGATGGCGTGCGAAGTGGTGGAATTGCTAGTTCGCTCGGTGATTCATTCCGCGATCAGAATATTTCTACTCCGATTCATTCAATCGGGGTCCCATTAGTTTTCATCGAACATTCCAAGCGCAATCAGATCCTGGGAGATTTAGGAATAACTGCCCAATCCGTGGCGCGCCAACTAGTTAGTTGGTTCTCCGGAAGCATTACGCAGGAAGTGACGCGACTCCAGGTGGATGAAAGCGCTGACCGCAAACCGCTTCGCTAATTCCCTCACGATCTAAGTAAGGCAATATTCCGCCGAGATGCATCGGCCAGCCCGCGCCCATCAACATACAGAGATCGATCTCCGCAGCTGTAGCAACAACGCCTTCATCGAGCATCATCCGCGCCTCTTCGGCTAGCGCTTTAAGGGCGCGCGCTCTTACCTGTTCGGCGGTCGAAGGGGAATTACCTTTTTCAACTAAGGCAAGAGCCTCTTGATTAGGGGCTAGCTTTCCAGATTCATCTTTTATGTAGAAGGACTTAACACCCTTTTCTACCAACTTTGAGACAGTTGGTGAGACCTTGTAGCGCGCTCCGAGATTTGCATTAAGTGTCTTTGAAACATGAAGTGCAACGCCTGGGCCTACTAGACCAAATAGTTCGAGTGGTGACATCGGGAAGCCAAGCGGACGAAGCGCGCTATCTGCGACATCGTAAGGAGTTCCTTCATCTATCGCATCGGTTACTTCACCCATAAAGCGGGTTAGAAGGCGATTGACAACAAATCCCGGCGCATCTTTACAGATAATCATGGTCTTCTTTAGTTCTTTACCAACGCTTATCGCAGTTGCGGTAGTAGCGTCATCAGTCTTACTAGTGCGTGCAACTTCAAGAAGTGGCATGACCGCAACTGGATTGAAGAAGTGGAATCCAACAACACGCTCTGGGTGAGCAAGGCCTTCACCCATCTTCTCAACCGAAAGTGAGGAAGTGTTTGTCGCAAGGATGCACTCTGCGCTAATGATCTTCTCAAGTTCCTTAAATAGTTTCTGCTTAATGGAGAATTCTTCAAAAACCGCTTCAATGATGAAATCTGAACCGGCGAAGACTGATTGATCAGTAGACCCACTAACAAGTCCCTTTAGGCGAGCGGCACCTTCTTGGTTTAGTCGCTTCTTCTCAACCAACTTGTCGATTTCACTATGTATCCAGGCAATTCCCTTATCAACGCGAGATTGATCAAGGTCGGTCATCACGACTGGAACTTTTAGATTACGCATAATCAAGAGCGCGAGTTGGGATGCCATCAATCCAGCTCCCACGACCCCAACCTTGCTAACTTTTCTTGCCAAGGCGGGCTTTGGTGCGCCCTCAACTTTCTTACGTTTCTTCTGTATTAAGTTAAAGGCGTAGAGCGATGAACGGAGCGTATCTGACATAACTAACTTTGCTAGGACTTCATCCTCAGCATCAAATCCTTGATCCAAGGTGTTTGTTTTCGCAGCCGCGATCAACTCAAGAGCGCGAAGCGGGGCAGCTACCTCAGCGCCACCGTATTTCTTGGCAACTGCGCCCTTACCGGTCGAAATTGCGCGCTCCCAGGCAGCGCCATCTTTTGAGTGATCCACTCGTTCTATCTTCTTCTTGCCACTTAAGAGATCAGCAGCAAAGGCGCAAGATCTCTCTAGGAAATCGGCTGGTTCAAATACGGCATCTACTACGCCAAGTGCTAGCGCTTCTTTCGCCTTCATCATTGTGTTGTTATTCAACGCATTAAGAATTATTACTTGAACCGCTTTTTCTGGACCAATTAGTTTGGGAAGGATTGTTGCGCCACCCCAACCGGGGACGATTCCAAGGAAACATTCGGGAAGGGCAGTAAATGCAGTCGAGGCGAGAGTGCGATAAGTGCAATGCAATCCAATCTCAAGTCCGCCGCCGAGAGCTAAACCATTTGTGAATGCAAAGGTTGGCTTCTTGCCTCGACCTAAACGCTTAAATAGATCATGGCCGTATTTGCCCATAGCAAGAGCTTGAGCTTTATCTTTTAGGAATGGGAGAGCAGAAAGATCAGCGCCGGCTGCAAATATAAATGGCTTTCCAGTTATAGCAATTGCGGCCGAAGAACTACTTTCGGCAGCAGTTAACGCATCGGATAGTCCCTTGAGTGATTGGGGACCGAGGGTATTTGGACGGTTGTAATCCATTCCATTATCGAGCGTGATTAGCGAGAGGGTTCCATTAAAGCCAAATGGAGTGAGATCAACTTCGCGCAAGAGTGAATTCGTTACAACTTCTTCCGGAGCGCCTTCAGGTGCGGTGAACTCAACCATTATTTAAGCCTTTCCATAATCTTTATGGTGTGGGTTCTCCCAGATCACAGTTCCACCCATTCCAAGACCGATACACATTGTGGTAATTCCATAGCGAACTTCAGGGTGTTCTTTGAAAGCTTCAGCAAGGTTCAAGATCAAACGCACACCAGATGAAGCGAGCGGATGGCCAACTGCAATTGCGCCGCCATAAATATTTACTCGAGGATCATCATCTTTGATACCAAAGTAATCTAGGAACGAGAGCACTTGGATTGAGAAAGCTTCATTGATTTCAAAGAGGCCGATATCTCCAATATCAAGGCCAGCGAGCCCCAGCGCCTTTATCGTGGAAGGAACTGGGCCATACCCCATAATTTCTGGCTCAACTCCAGCAAATGCAAAGGTGACAAGTCGGGCCTTCGGATTTAAACCAAGTTCTTTAGCTTTACTTTCGCTCGCAAGTAGCGCTGCAGTTGCACCATCATTTAATCCGGCGGCATTTCCTGCGGTAACTCGGCCAGCTGGACGAAATGGAGTTTTAAGAGCTGCTAACGCTTCAAGAGTAGTTCCGGGACGAGGTGGCTCATCAACTGTGGCAACGCCCCAACCTTGTTCCGCGTTTCGTACCGCAACCGGAATTAGATTTGGCTGAATCTTTCCAGCGGCATACGCAGCGGCGGTTTTCTGTTGTGAAGCAAGTGCATATTTATCTGCACGCTCCTTTGTTAGATGTGGAAACTTGTCATGCAAACGCTCAGCCGTATTTCCCATCGATAGCGCATCGGTATCAACAATTTTCTCGGCAAGATATCTTGGGTTTGGATCCATTCCTTCACTCATTGGATGATTGCCCATATGTTCAACGCCACCGGCAATTGCTAAGTGATAAGCGCCCATATTTATAGCGCCAGCAATAGTCGTTACTGAGGTAAGAGCTCCAGCGCACCAACGATCTACTGAGTAACCAGGAACTGTGTTTGGAAGTCCAGAGAGAATTGCTGTGGAGCGACCGATATTCATTCCCTGATCGCCAAATTGAGTTGTGGCAGCGATTGCAACATCATCAATTTCGGCTGGCTTTACTTGTGGGTTACGTTCCAGCAAACCTCTAATTGCTCGGACCATGATGTCATCAGCGCGAGTACCTGCGTAGAGGCTTCCGGCTCTCCCGAAAGGGGTGCGAACGGCATCTACTAGAAGAACGTTGGTCTTTGTGGTGGCAGATTTCATGCGGCAAGCCTACTCACCAGTAGGAATTTGCGACACCCAACGAATCGGTCCGACATGCTCCAGAAATACTGCGCTTCCCACCTCAAACTTGAGCGGACCAGTTACCCGTACCTTCAACTCGTCGGCCAGCCCGGCAATGCCCAGTTCGAGGACAGCGTCATGTCCGTAATATTGAATCTGCGAAATGGTGGCGCGGGTTAAACCCTTTGTGCCCTTCTTAGTTTCTACAACTCGAATCTCCTCGGGTCTAACAAGTAGGTACCCGCTCTCACTCTTGCCAAATGACTTCTTAGATTTTGGATGTAGAGCAGAGATGTAGTGGCGTCGCCCTACACGAATTGCTGGAAGCTCCAAGATGTCTCCAGTGCTCTCGGCGATTTGGGCGGAGATCGGATTCATATAAACGTTCTCGGGGGAGCCTGCCTGTACGACTTGGCCATCGCGCATCAATGCAATGAGATCGGCGGAGACGAGAGCATCCTCGCGGTCATGAGTCACCATTAAAGAAGTTGTCTTGGTCTTTTTTAAGAGCGCCACAACTTCGCCGCTCACTTCGGCGCGTAATGCATAATCAAGATTAGAGAAAGGTTCATCAAGGAGAACTATGGCTGGTTTAGTTGCAAGGGCTCGAGCCAGCGCTACTCGAGTCTGTTGACCACCACTAAGTTGATGTGGCTTACGATTATTAAAACCAGTTAAGCCAACGAGTTCTAACATTTCGTTGATTATGGAGTCTCGCTCAATCTTTTTAAAGGCTTTTGCGAGTGCAAAGCCAACATTTTCAGCAACGCTTAGGTGTGGAAAGAGTCCGCCTTCTTGTGGAAGGTAACCAATGTTTCTCTTATGTGGCGGCAGTACAAGTGAGGAGATACTCACTAGTTGCTTTCCAAATCGGATTGCTCCGGATGTTGGGCGAACTAATCCAGCGATTGTGCGCAGCAGCGTTGTCTTTCCGCATCCGGAAGGTCCAAGCAGAACTGCAAATGAACCGGAAGGAACGGTGAGATTTAGATTCCGCAGAATCTCACGCTCACCAAGATGTACACCCAGGTCTTTGATCTCAAGAGTTGTCATCAGATCTCATCCCTCATTGGTTCGGTGCTTTCTTGTCTATCGGGACGGCTGATTAGAAAAGTAGGAATAGCGGCAATTATGACAAGAAGTAGGGCGTATGGAGCAGCTTCACTAAATCTGAAAATAGCTGTGTTGCTCCACATCTCAGTTGCCAAAGTTTCAAAACCGGTTGGACGGAGCATCAAGGTAGCGGGAAGTTCCTTCATAGCAGAGAGAAGTACGAGCAGAGTTCCGGAAAGGACTCCTGGTGCGGCAAGTGGCAGAGTTACGCGATAGAAAATGCGAGCCTTGGATTGGCCAAGAGTCGCTGCTATCTCAGTTAAATTCTCAGGGACACGGGCAAGTGAGGTTCTAATTGTTCCCACCGATCTGGCAAGAAAGAGGATTGCGTAGGCGACCCCCAATAAACCTACAGTCTGATAAATCATCGGAAAGTCTGAACCGAAAGCAACTAGCGCTAGTCCCATAACAACTCCGGGTAGTGCGTTTACGAGCAGGACGCCTCGCTCGGCAACTTTGCCTATGAGGCTGGCACGCAGAGCAAGAAGAGCAATTGGAAGTGCTAGAAGAAGTGCTATTAACGCACCAATTGCAGCCACCAAAATGGTTGAGAACGCCGCTTGGGATAGACCTAGAAGATCTATTGGTTTTGGCCTGGCAAAGAAGCGAAATAGCAGAACGCTCATGGGAGCTATAAGTGCTGCCAAAATATAAGTTGAGAGAAGTGATATCGCAATTATTCTCGCCTTGAGTGAATCGATTGGTTCAATCTGTTTCGTTATCGAGACCGAGCTTCTTGTTACTTGAGTTTTTTTGCGTGATGAGACTTCTAGCGAAATGACGATTCCGGATAGAGCAACAAGCATCAGGGCAAGGACCGCGGCGCTACTACGATCAAAACTACCCTGGTAGGTGTTTTGAATTGTTCTTGTGAAAGTATCGACTCCAAGAAGAGATACTGCTCCAAAGTCACTTAACACATAGAGCGATACGAGAAGTGCGCCAGCGGCAAGAGCATTTCGCATTTGGGGGAGCGTTACTCGCAAAAAGATTTGGAATTGATTTAAGCCGAGAGTGTGTGCAACGTCGACTTGAGAAGAGTCAATTCTTCGCAGAGCAGCCATCGCAGCAAGAGTTACATAAGGTGTTGTAGAAAGAGTAAGCACTACGACCGCAGCAAGAAATCCATCTGGCAAGATCCCAAGGGATAACCAGCAATACGTGAAAACATAGCTCGGAATTGCGATGGGCAAGATAACCAATGCACGGATGAGGTTTCTCCTCGGAAGATCGATACTCTGCAGAGTCCAAGCGAGCGCTGAGCCTAGAAATGTGGCCAACCCAGCGACGAGAACGACTAAAGAAACCGTTGTTGTAAAGACCTCAAGGGTCTTAGCTCTAAAGACAACTATCCGGACGGACTCAATATCGCCCTGTAGCGCTCGGCCAATTAGGTAAACAAGTGGAAGTGCAACAAAACCAAGGGAAATAAGCGCCGCGCTTATCAATACGGGTGAGGTGCGCGGATTTGGGGTTAGCCCTGAAGGAGGCTGTTTAACTGCCAATAGGTTCATCTTAAGAACGCCCCAAGTTAGAGCAGTCCGACCTTAATCAATAGACTCTGAGTGCGCTTCAAATCCTTAAGCGCTGCCAAATCAACTCTCGGGGCTTTTATATCGCTCAGTGGGATTAATTCGCCCGGACTTTGTGACGAATCTACAGCAGAGTATTCATTGACATCATCAACGAAGAATTGCTGAGCGGTATCTGACAATAGGAATTGAATGAGCTTCTCGGCAGGCTCAGTCTTTTTGCTTGTGGCAAGAATGGCAATACCGGAGGCATTGATTAGATTGCCAATGTCGCCTGGGGCAAAGAATGAATTCTTTACATCTATTTCGCGACCTAACTCTTCTGCAACTTCATAAATGTAATAGTGATTTACTAATCCAGCATCAATCTCTCCGGCATCAATCGCTTCCACGATAAGGCTGTTCTTTTCAAAGTACTTTGGAGAATTTGCCGCAATTCCACGTAGCCATTTCTCAGTTTCGACTTCACCCCGGGTTTGAATCATGGCGGTGACAAATGCTTGGAAAGAGGCGTTAGTAGGCGCAATACCTAGGCGACCTTTCCATTCTGGTTTCGTTAAGTCATCCACTGTTCTTGGTAAAACCGTGACTCGCTTAGGTGAATAAGCAAGGATTCGCACTCGACCCGTTAGCCCAACCCAATCTTTATTTTGGGAGCGGAAGTACTCGTTGACTCGATTTAGGATTGCATCATCAAGAGTTGCAAGTAGGCCTTCACTTGAGACGGCGCCAAGCGCCCCAGCATCTTGCGAGATAAAAAGGTCAGCGGGAGAGTTATCGCCCTCTTCAAGGATTTGAGCTGCAAGTGCCGCTGAGTCGCCGTACCTGATGTCGAGTTTGATCCCGGTCTCTCTGGTGAAATCTTCAAAGAGCGTTCCCGTGTACTCCTCGGCACGCCCCGAGTAGATAACCAAGCTATCGCCATCGATCTTCGAGCTTGAGCAGGCGGCTAATGAAGCCACTAAGGAGAGGGTTAAGAGGGAGGCAGCCAGGCGCTTGAACATGGGGAAACCATAATTCGCCGGGGGGTATTTACGCAACATTTTTGTTGCGTAATTCATTTCACTCTTCTGGAGCGGGCGCCGCCGGTGCTTCACGCTCAGCCCGGGCGCGGGCAATCGCATCACTTGCAATTTCAATCTGCCACTTTCGCGCGCCCAGTTTTGCCAAGGCATTGCTCACGCCGCGGATTGAATCTTCTCCGTAAGTAACTATTTTCTCTTTACCCTCATTGAATAGAACCTTTCTTACCAACTCAGGAGAGATCAGATTCTCAAGTGGGATGTTTAGCGCTAGAGATTTTTCGGTTAGCAAGAGTCGGGCATGAGCCAGATGTATGTAAGCAATAGGGAATTTATCTCGCCAAACGCGCGGTGGTGGAATCGAATCGCCACGAGCACGCATTTCCGGCCAATGAGATTGGTCCATTTCGTAAGCGTCACTAAGTAGGGTCCACCAGCGCTTTAAATATGAGCGCTGCACGTCATTTCGGATCTTCTCTTTCATTATCGGTAGCGCTAAGAAGTCCTCGTAATTTGATGGCTTATGTTTTGCAAGATCAACTATGACCGCATCCGACAGAAGGCGACCTGGGGCCAAATCAATCTCGGATGCAATCGAATCTCGAGCGATCCACAGCTCACGGATTATTGCTAATTCAAAGCGTGACTTGATCTGGTGCATCCCAGATGTCCTTCGCCAAGGGTCTTTTCTAACTTTAGGAGCGGTATTTTGAAGCGAGGCAGCGAACTCTTCTTTCGCCCAATCTAACTTTCCATTTTCTAGTAGAAGAGCTTCGACTTTATCCCGTAAATCCAACAAAACAGCTACATCTAGAGCGGCATAATCTAACCACTCTGGTTTAAGTGGTCGATGTGACCAATCGACGGCGCTATGTTCCTTGGCAATTTGAATTTCCAATAAATTCTCGCAAAGCGAAGCTAGCCCCACCCGTTCACAACCAGCAATTCGCGCACCTAATTCAGTATCAAAGAGAATCTTTGGATTGATGCCAAACTCTCGTAGGCACTCTAAGTCTTGGCTACTAGCGTGAATTACCGACTCAATTCCGGAGAGAAGTGCGTCTAGTTCTTCCACCTCGGCAGCTCCCCGTAAAGCTATTGGATCAATTAAGTGAAGACCTCCACCACGCCTAAATAGCTGGATTAGATAGGCCCGCGCGCTGTAACGAAAACCGCTTGCGCGCTCGGCATCAATCGCAACTGGGCCATCTCCTGCAGCCAGTTGCTCAATTGCATCCCTAAGGGCAACCTGAGTTTCTATTACCGAGGGAGTTCCACCCGCCGGGGCGCTTAACGTCTGCATCAATCAGCGTCGCGACTTTAGCGAACTAACTCCTTCTGCAATCGGTGTTAAGCCCGAAACAGTTTCAATTAACTTTACCCAGGCATCAATGTGGTCAATCAACTTTGATGCATCAGTTGGTGTCCACGAGGCACGAATCTCGATCTCTGATGATTGATCTGTTTCTGAAAGTTGCCCATAAGAGGCGCTCAATTCTTTTGTCACAGTTCCCGAAGTTGCTGCATAACTTGCACCAATTGCATCTAGTGATTCGCTCACCCAAGACCAGGCCACATCTGTAAGAAGTGGATCAGATTGCAAATCCTCTTCAATTGCAGAGCGAACGAAAGTTACGGCGCGAAATCTACCGCCCCATGCTTCTTGTCCGGCCGGGTCGTGAAGCATTACAAAGCGTCCGGTTGCAACATCATCTCCTTGCACTTGAACATCAACCGAAAAGGCAACTGCATGCGGCGCAAGTCTTTGGGGGGCTGGAACTTCTTCAAAATCAATTTCGTCTCGCGCTCTAAAAGTTCGAGCACTTTCGCAGAATTTATCGAAGAGAATCGTGTCACGATCTGGGTTTAGATTCTCTGGCATGAGATAAGGGTAGAAGAGGGTTCTTCCCTCACTCGGAAGGCGCGAGCAGATAGGGTGAAACCATGGGTTCATTGCTCGCCTTACTATCAAGTTTTCTCTGGGGAACGGCTGATTATTTAGCTGGGAACCTCTCTAAAAAGTATCGAGCGCTTGCGGTTACCGGGGTATCTCAATTCTTTGGTCTTCTATTTGGAGTAACAGTCATCGCAATCGGCACCCAATTCGGTTCACCATTTCTCAAGCCAACTTTGGAATGGGATGGTTATTTTGTTGCCGGAGTGATTGCCGGTATCTCAGGTTTTATTGGATTACTCGCCTTCTATTCAGGTTTGGCGACCGGCCGAATGGGAGTCGTTAGTCCCATTAGTTCGCTCTCAGTTCTCATTCCGCTCACTGTTGCATATTCCCAAGGTGAGCGCGCTAGCACGCTTCAAGCAGTCGGAATCTCCGTTGCCTTGTTAGGAGCGTTTCTTGCAAGTGGTCCTGAGATGAAAGGTGGACTTCCGATCAAGCCGCTCATCTTTGCAGTGATTGCGGCATTTGGATTTGGTGGCGCACTAACCTTTATTGCAATCGGCGCGAAAATAGATTCGATGCACACAATGACCTCAATGAGAGTTGCATCAGTAACTGTCTGCATTGTCATAGCAATTCTTTTCAGAACCATAGGTGGATTTGCAATAAGGGTCTTTCCTCTTCTAATTTTTATCGGCGTCGCAGATTTTCTCGCAAATTTCTTCTTAGGTGTAGCAACTACAAAGGGGCTTGTCTCTGTGGCTCTTGTACTTGGATCACTTTTCCCTATCGTCACAGCGCTACTAGCTTTTAAGTTCCTTCATGAACGCCTTCATAAAGTTCAATACTTAGGAATTTTCTTTGCAATCCTAGGAGTTTGCCTTATCTCGGCCGCTTAATTGGTACCCATACTTCAAATTTCGTTCTATTAGAGGTTGATTGACTTAACAACTTGTATTTGGCGCCAAGGGAAGTCTCATCAAATTTGTTGCCATCTCCCGCAATTGCGGAACGCGTTATATGGAATTCATCAATTAGCACTTCATCAATAAGACCGTTTAAGAATTGAACCCCACCTTCTATGAGGATTTCTTTGTAGCCTTCGCTGATTGCTTTAGCTAAGAGTTTGCTAGGGGAGAGGTTGAAAGAGTGCACTTTCTCCCTTTTCAAATTTGAACTCCGCGATGAGATGTAGAGCGGAAGTGGGCATTTTGAATAAGGTTCATTTCGAAAGGTTGACCCGCCAATGAGAATGACCTCCGATGTAGAGCGGATTTCATGAAATCGAGCCCGATCCTCGCTACTTGAAAGCGACTTTGAGGAGCCCTCATATGTGGTCATCCCATTGCTTCCAACTACGAGATTGGCTCGAACTCTGCGCATGGCTAAAAGGTAGCGTTTTAGATACTTCAAACGAATGTCAGTGCTGCCTTCTATCGTCCTTGCCATGATCATTGACTGTGATACCTGCACCATGCGAGATATCGCTTGTGGCGATTGCGTTGTAACTATCTTGATTGGGCCACCGCCTAATTCACACCTAGAAGCCGAGGAAGCTCGGGTGATAGACCTATTGGCCTCTAGAGGGATGATTCCCCCGCTCAGATACGAAAATCCCCTTGATTCACAGGAAGTTAAGCGCCGTTCAGGTTGAGCGAGAAGTGAGTCCACAGTTAGCCTAAACCGATGCGACAAGCGCGAACTGGGATCTTGGCTCTATTGAGCCTCGCTTTAATAATCCCGATAACTCCACCAACAAGCGCTGCTCCAAGTGCGGACTTGCTCCGCGTTCGCCAAGAAGTAGAACAGCTGCAAGATGATGCCGCTGAGGCCGGCGAGAATGCCCAAGCAGCAAAAGTTCAACTACAGAGATTGCGCGCCCAGCTAAGCACGGTGCAACAGGAAGCAGATTCACAAAAAGCAGTAGTTGAGAAGATTAGAAATTCACTTGCCACTATTGCAGTCGCCCGCTACAAATCAACCGGGCTAGGTGAAGGAGTCGAACTCCTCTTCTCCTCAGATCCATCTCTATATCTCTCCTCGGCTGGCTCTCTTGAAAACATAACAAGAAAACAGGCAGCCCAATTAAGAAAATATGCGACTGCTAAACAGAGGTTAGATGCAACATCTCTCACCGTCGCAGACAAACTCCGTTTAGTTCAAGCGGCGGAAGCGCGCTATCGAGCACAAGCCGCCCAAGTAAAGTCAAAATTAGAAGCAGCTGAAAAACTTCTCTCAAAACTTGAGGCGAAAGATCGTGAACGACTCCGCAAGATTCAAGAGATGGATGCTGCTGAGCGCGAGGCTTACTCTCGTGAACAGGCAAAACTTGCCAACACAGTCTCAGGTCGTGCAGGTCTTGCCCTTCGCTATGCAGTAAAACAAATTGGTGACAATTATGTTTGGGGAGCTGCAGGGCCAGTCCGTTGGGATTGCTCGGGATTAACTATGCGCGCATTTGAACAGGCGGGCGTACGGCTTCCGCATTCATCGCGCGCCCAATTTAATTATGGTCGCTCGATTGCCCGAAACAATCTACTTCCAGGAGATCTTGTCTTCTTTGGCTCTCCGATCTCTCATGTCGGTATTTACATCGGGAAAGGAAAAATGGTTCATGCCCCTCGTCCTGGAGCCCGTGTGCAAATCGTTGAGTTTAGAAATTTCTTCGGTAAGAAGAGGTATGTCGGAGCCCGTCGCCTCTAACGGCGAAAAGTAATTGTGCCGAAAATTCTCCTTGTCACAAATGACTTTGGTCCGCGCGCAGGCGGTATAGAAACATTCATAATCGGTCTTCTTGAGCGGATCCCCAAGGGAGAAGTCCTTGTTTACACCTCAAAGCAAGATGGCCATGAAGAACACGATCAAGGATGGCAGAGAGATTTTGGCATTGAAGTTATTCGCGATCGCACCAAGATTCTCTTACCAACGCCACGTGTAATTCGCTCACTTCGAAAGTTAATCTCAACGCGCGATATTGAAGTAATTTGGTTTGGGGCGGCAGCGCCACTCGGTCTAAGTGCTAGATGGCTACGAACTTCATCGGTTAAAAAGGTAGTTGCCCTCACTCATGGACATGAAGTTTGGTGGGCAAAGTTGCCCCCATTTAGTTTTTTGATGCGGGAGATCGCAAAGGGAGTCGATCACTTTGGTTACCTTGCGGAATACACTGCTAAGGAGCTCTCTCGGGTTATTCCGCAGGCAAAGTTGACCAAGATTGCACCAGGTATCGATGTAAACCATTTCATTCCATATCAGGTCGAGAAAGAGCGTCCCGCGATAATTTCAGTTGGAAGGCTAGTTCATAGAAAAGGTCAAGATAAGTTAGTTGAAGCGCTGCCCCTAATTAAACGAGAGATTCCTGAGGTGGAACTAATCTTTGTAGGCGAAGGTCCTCATCGAAAAGAGCTAGATCGCCTCGTAAAGAAGCATCAACTTCAATCCTCGGTGCGCTTCATTGGTCGCGTGAACTACAAAGAACTTCCAAGATATTTCTCACTAGGAGATGTCTTTGCGATGCCCTCGCGCTCCCGCCTTTTTGGATTGGAAGTAGAGGGCCTTGGAATTGTTTACCTTGAAGCGAGCGCCTGTGGACTTGCCGTAATCGGTGGAGATTCAGGCGGCGCTCCCGATGCCGTATTGGAAGGCGAGACAGGTTTTGTTGTTGATGGAACAAGCGTTGAAGATATTGCAGCGCGCGCCATCGAGTTACTTAGGAACGAAAATCTCCGCAAGAAGATGGGAGAGCGAGGTCGCTCTTGGGTGGAAGAAGAGTGGAATTGGAATGTTTGGTCAGAACGTTTTAACGCTCTATTGCGGTAACAAACCAGCTTTTCTCGCGACATTAATTGCCTGTACTCGATTTCCGGAGTCGAGTTTTCTATAAATCGCAGCTAAGTGAGTCTTAATGGTTGCCTCTGTTACAAAGAGAGACTTTGCAATTTCAACAATGGTCATTCCGGTAGGCAGTATTTCTAAAATCTCAAGCTCTCTAGAGGTAAGTCCAAAGTCTCTATTTCGACTGGAGATTACATCCGTCGCGCGCCGCGCTGAGAAACTCAGAGGCGACTTACAACTTCGTTCAATTGCCTCGATCAAATCAATGATCGGGGAGTTCTTCTCAACAAAGGCGCTTGCCCCAGATTGCATACATGCCAATACATGTTCAGGTTGCGTCGAGAAGGTAAGCGCCACGATTCCCAACTTTTGATCCAGAGCTCTCGCCCACGCAATAACTTCAAGGCCACTTCCATCTGGAAGATGTAGATCAACCACGATTGCATCAGGTTTGTGATGAGGAATTTGGACAAGGGCTTCTCGTTTAGATGCAGCCTCGCCAATCATTGAGAGGGTTGGATGTCCGGCAAGTGCGCGGCGCAACCCTTCGCGGATAAGAACATGGTCGTCAACTACCAATACTTTTGGGGTCAAAGGAGATTCGAATTCATTCGAATCGTATATTCAAAAACCTCTTTGCCTGTCTCGAGTTCAATGGTGGCATCAATATTGCGAGCCTGCTCCGAGATGAGTTTTAGGCCAAGTGAGTTCTCTTTGATATTGATTCGTGCAGCGCCATCATTACCAATTCGAAAAGTAGGAACTTGATCTTCTAGTGAGTAAATAATCCAAAATCTTGATGGGCGGGCATGCTTCGCTGCATTACGCGCTAATTCGAGGAGAATCTGAGCCAAGGTGGTTTCAACTCTTGGTTCGAAGTTCAAGTTAAGTAGCGTTGCCTCAACATCAGTTTTAGGAAGTATCCTCCTAACCTCTTCGAGGGATTCCTCAAGTGTTAGGTTTTCAAGGAGATAAAGCTCATCACGTAAACCTTCTGTTAGGTCGATTAATTCGAGGCGGGCTTCACGAATAAGCCTTCGAAGATTAGGGGCAAGATCTGGGGACCCGATTACCTCATCTAGTTTGTAGCCAAGAGCAATTAGTTGTTGCGCCGGCCCATCATGAAGCCGGCGGGCTAGTTCTAAACGTTCTTCTCTTTTAGGCAAAGAGTTCGGCAATCTCTGCCGAAAACTCTTTGTGAACTACGTGACGCTTTACCGAAAGTTTTGCGGTTAATTGTCCGCCTGCGATGGTGAAATCGACTGGGAGAATCTTGAACTTACGGATTGATTCAGCCTTACTCACAGCCTTGTTCGCTTCATCAACCGCAGTCTGAATGACGGCAATTAAGTCAGGATCGTTTACCAAATCAGGAATTGTTGCGCCTTCCTTCTTATTCGCGACCAACCAAGGCTTAATGGCTTCTGGGTCAATTGTTACCAGCGCTGCGATAAATGGTTGATTATCACCGACAACAACGCACTGACTTACAAGCGGATGAGCCCGCAGACGATCTTCAAGAACTGCTGGAGCGACGTTCTTTCCGCCTGAGGTAACTATCAATTCCTTCTTTCGACCAACAATATAGAGAAAGCCTTGATCATCTAGTTTTCCAAGATCACCGGAGCGGAAATATCCATCTTCGGTAAAGACTTCTTGATTCGCAACATCGTTCTGCCAATAACCGCGCATAACGATTGGGCCCTTTATTAAGACTTCTCCATCATCAGCAATTTTGATTGTTGTGCTTGGGATTGGTCGACCGACTGAACCAACCCGATGCGCGGTAGTTAGATTTAGCGTCGCTCCCGCTGTTGTTTCAGTAAGGCCATAACCTTCAAGGACGCGAACACCCGCGCCTCTAAAGAAGTGGCCAAGGCGCTCACCAAGAGGTGCGCCACCTGAAATTGCAGCTTCAACGCGGCCGCCGAGAGCATGTCGAATCTTGGAAAAGACTAACTTGTCGAAGAGCGCATGCTTTGCTTTAAGGCCAAGTGGAACCTTGCCCTCATCTTGTGCGCGACTATATTCAATTGCAATTGCAGCAGCCTTGCGGAAGATCGCACCTTTGCCAGCAGCATCTGCCTTCGCTTCAGCGCTGTTGTAAACCTTTTCGAAAATTCGCGGTACAGCTAGAACGAATGTTGGCTTGAAGGAAGCTAGGTCGGTAGTTAGTCGACCAAGTACATCCCCACAATGTGCGAGGTGCAGGCCGGCGCGAATTGATCCGATTTGAACCATGCGACCAAAGACGTGCGCAACTGGGAGGAATAGAAGTGTTGATCCGCCTGGCTTCATAAAGAGATCGGATGCGCCCATAACAACGTTGCTGCACTCAGAGAGAAAATTTCCATGAGTTAACTGAACGCCTTTGGGCTTACCGGTAGTTCCAGAGGTGTAAATCAAGGTTGCTAGCGTCTCAGGATTCAAAGCAGCGCGACGGCGATCAATTTCGGTATCAGGAATATCTTTACCGAGGTAAGCGAGTTGAGCTAAGACATTCTCTGTCATAACCCAGCAGTTCTTGGTGTACGAAGGAAGAATTGGAGTGACTGTCTCTTTCAACTGCGGTGTTTCTACAATTATTGCTACTGAATGCGAATCAGTAAGAATCCAATCAATTTGTTCAGCGGAAGAAGTTTCGTAGATTGGGACTGTTACGCCACCTGCAAACCAGATAGCAAAATCTAAAATCGTCCATTCATATCGAGTGCGCGCCATGATTGCGACGCGATCGCCAATCTCAACACCTGATGCTATGAGTCCTTTTGCAGTAGCTCTAATTTCTGCTTCGAGTTCCCGTGCAGTTACAGGTTGCCATCCATCACCAAGTGGCCTTGAGACCATGATTCGTTCTGGTTCAAACCAAGCGCGTTCGGCAACTAAATTTGTGAGATTGCCAGCGGTAGCCGCAGGCTCTAGCGCTGGAGCGAAGAATTGGTTAAGGGTGGCAGTTGTCATAGCCAAAAAGTAGCGGTAGAGGGCAACTTCGGGAAGAGGTAGCCTCCCGCCATGTCCGACAACTCTTCGAATTCACAGCAAATAGATGCTCCGGCCTCTGAGGTAGCCGAGATACTCGTAGATCTTGAGAAGTACCCAACCTGGTCTTCTGCGATAAAGAGCGTAGAAGTGCTCGAGAAGGATGGTTCGGGAAGAGCCACAAAGGCAACGGTCAAGATTGAGGCCGGCGTGCTAAAAGACCGCGCGACCTTGAATTACGACTACTCGGACTTTCCAAAGTCAATCTCCTTCTCTTTAGAGGATGCAGATCTAATGACTGAGATGACAGGTAAGTACTCAATCGTTGATAACGGCGATGACACCACCAAAGTTACTTACGAGTTAAACGTTCAAGTCTCGATGCCTGTCCCAGAAATAATGAGGCGCAAAGCTGAGATGGCAACTATTGATGCAGCGCTTGCTCAACTCAAGAAGAAGATAGAGGGCTAAGTGACCCTCGACATTGGTATCGATGTCGGCGGTACCAAAGTCTTAGCAGGCGTCGTCGACTCTCAAGGAAAGATAATTGAGAAAGTTCGTCGGGAGACACCTATTGAAGGTGGAGGCGCCTTAACAAAAGTAATTGCCGAAATGGCAAATGAACTAAAAGCAAAACACGAAATTACTGGAATCGGTGTCTGCTCTGCCGGCTTCTTTGCTCCTGATCGAAGGAAGATAATTGCAAATCCAAATATCGCAAATTGGAATGGCGTTGAGTTGGCCGCTGAACTGGAAAAGCAGATTGATAGACCGGTCATACTTGAAAACGATGCAAATGCTGCTGCATGGGGTGAGCGGCAATTTGGCGCAGGAAAAGGTTCAGATGAATTGGTATTGCTTACGATCGGAACTGGTCTTGGTGGCGGATTAATAACCGCAGGAAAGATATTTCGTGGTTCGCGGGGCGCGGCAGCCGAGTTTGGACATATGCGAGCAGTCCCAGATGGACATCTCTGTGGCTGCGGACTGCGGGGTTGCTACGAGCAATATGCCTCGGGTACGGCGCTAATGCGCCACGCGCGTGAATCAATCGCGGCATCTCCGGATCGCGCAAGAGGTTTACTCGCTCGAGGAAATGGAACGCTTGAGGGCCTGACCGGAGAGCACCTCACTTCTGCTGCAAAAGATGGAGATCCAGTTGCAGTAGCTGCCTTTAATACAACCGGGTATTGGATTGGCGTCCTTGTGGCAACTCTTGAAGCGGCGCTTGATCCAGCGAAAGTTGTTATTGGCGGTGGAGTAATAGCGGCTGGAGAAATTCTGCTCCGCCCAATACGCGAATCGATGTCACAGCACTCATTATTTAGAGGAAAGCGGACACCACCTGAGTTAGTCGCTGCGACGCTGGGAAATGATGCCGGGTTAATTGGCGTTGCAAATTTAACTCGCTTCTAAGAAAGCTAATTTTCTTCAAAGGGATATTTAAGGCCGATTTGGTACCTAATCTCATCCATACAATCCATAATCGCAAGAGTTTCTGAGTGAGGCATTAACTCACTTTCGAGTTTTCCTTCTCGGACTAGATTCGCAAAGTGAGCGGCCTGCTCACGGATTCCATGTCCGTTGTAGTTTGCGGGGAACTCTTGAGTACCTTTTCCGTCAATTATGACTCGCATTGAGGTCGGTGTGTAGAAATTACTATCGACTTCGATTCTTCCTCGGGTTCCTATTATTTTTGCAGTACAGGGTGTGCGAACTTCAAGCGTTGTTGTCATTACCGAGTGTTCTCCAGAAACGTAGCTGAAGATAAATGAAGTCTGCGCATCAACACCGCTCTTAGTTTCTTGCGAAGTTGCGATTATCGAATCTGGATCGCCAAGAACCATAAAGGTTAGTGAGATTGGATAAATACCAAGATCAAGAAGAGCGCCACCAGCGAGCTCCGGTGCATGTAGCCGGTAGTAAGGATTAGCTGGAAGTGCCTGGCCATGATCGGCGTAGATTGCGACTATTTCACCCAGCTCACCAGATGCAACAACTTCACGAATCACTTTGTAATGTGGAAGGAATCGACTCCACATACCTTCCATAAGCGCCACATTATTTTCTTGTGATGCCTGAATCATCGAATTGGCCTCAGAGGCGTTAACCGCAAACGGTTTCTCGCATAAAACAGGTTTACCTGCCTTCAATGCCAGGATTGAGTTGGAAACATGAAGCGTGTGCGGCGTTGCTATATAGATAGCATCCACATTAGTTGCGACTAGATCCTCATAACTTCCATAGGCCTGGGCCGAGAATTCAGAAGCAAAATCTCGCGCTTTCGCGAGAGTTCTTGAGCCAACCGCTGTTACGGAATGGCCATCCAAGAGCTGAAGATCTCGAGCAAAGGTGCCTGCTATCCCGCCAGTGCCCAAGATTCCCCAACGAAAATCGCTACTCACTAGAGCGCCACCCCATCTCCGTCATTGGCATCGGGTTTCATCTGCCAGAAGAAAGTAAAAACGCCCGCGAGGAGAGCGATCATTCCGGGCCATATTCCAAGACCGAATAAATCAAATGCGGTGATCTTAGTTATCGCTATATAAGCCGGACCTAGAGTTACACCGAGTAAAGCTCCGCGTTGGATTGAAGTGAGAGTAGGCAGCGAGCGGTTATCACCCTCATATTTCTCAGCCGCCTCCACATTTTCAAGCTCATCTATATATGAAGTTGGGGCAGATTCATCGAGGCTTAGCCCTTCTACTATCGATTCAAATTCTTGATCAATTAGTTCCCTCTCATCGCCTCGAGATAACTCGCCACTTAATACATCGGTAATAAAAGAGTGGCTTTCTGCGACTAAGAGCTCTAGGTCATGATCCAAGGCAACATTATGAAAAGATCGTTCAAAAACAACTTCGCGGATATCTACCGAAGCAACGTTTTCGATCACAAACTCCGAATTCTTCGGGTCAACCACATGATCATTTACAGAGTAACCAATCATTAGCGGAGAACTTATTTGGGGTAAATCTATTTGCGTCAATCTCCAGAGCTTTTGAAGAGAATGAAGAGCTTTGAGTGGAGTGCGTCCGTAACTGTGGCGGGGAGGATTTGGCGCTGCGACATCAGTTCCACGACCTTTTATTGACGGAATTAGATATTTCAATATTGGAACAAAATTCATAAATAGGCGACGGTCGCCAATTGAGGGATTGAGAAGTATGAGACCCTCGATTTCTCGAGAGTACTTATTAGTTAATCGGATTGAGAGCGCGCCGCCCATGGAAAAACCAGCTACAAATACCCGCCGATGCCTTTTTTTCAATTCCAAAAACGCACCTTCAACTTCTAAATACCAGTCTTGCCAACTTGTCGTATTCATCTCATCCCAAGTTGTTCCATGCCCGGGAAGTCTCGGAACTTTTACGGTGAAGCCTTTAGCGTGTAGACCCTCAGCCCAAGGGCGAATTGAAGCGGGTGATCCTGTGAATCCGTGAATCATCAAAATAGCGATTTCTCCGCCCTGTAGCTCAAATGGCTCAGCGTGAGGAATGCTCATGCGCCCGATAGTGTCACAAAGTTGTACCTAGAATCCAAAAGAGGCTCTAAATTAGAGCCATGTCCATTCGCAGAAAGCGAAAAACTGTCTCTGATGTTGTGCAAGGGGACAAGGTTGCCTATGGTTTATTGAAATCTTTTCTCCTTCCGGTTCTTACTCTGCTCTTTCGTCCCAAGGTAAAGGGGCTACGCAATGTCCCAGCAACAGGTCCGGTAATTATTGCTTCTAATCACCTCTCATTTAGTGACTCAATTTTCATGCCTTTGGTTGTTCCTAGAAAAGTTACTTTTCTTGCTAAGAGCGAGTACTTCACTTCACCCGGACCAAAAGGTTTATTAAAGAAGTTGACCTTCATCGCATTGGGTCAAGTACCTGTTGATCGAGCGGGCGGTTCTAGAAGTGAAGCGGCTTTATTGACCGGGTTATCTGTGCTTGCTAAAGGTGAGTGCCTTGGAATTTATCCAGAAGGAACCCGCTCTCCGGATGGTCGTCTATATCGAGGCCGGACTGGAATAGCGAGGCTGGCTTATGAATCGGGGGCGCCGGTAGTTCCAGTTGCGATGTTTAATACCGATGAAATTCAACCAACCGGAAAAGTCATTCCAAAGATTATGCGCGTGAAGATGGTTTTCGGTGAGCCGATGTATTTCCAAGGAGCTGAGAAAGCAACGAGCCCAGAAGAGCTACGCAAAGCGACCGATCAGATAATGAAGAAACTCCAGGAGATGTCGGGGCAGGAATATGTTGATATTTATGCTTCGCAAGCGAAAGAAGCTATTGAAGAAGAGAAGAAACGCTCATCATCTACAGAGGATGAGGATTAATTACTCCGCGCCGAATACCTCACGCCGGTCAGATATAAATTTACAAGTCTCACAGGAGCTATCTCTTGTCGGAGTCGGCCCTGAAATCATCGTTATAAATTCACTTAAGCGCGCTTGAAGGGCTTGTGGATCACGTTTTATCGGGAACCATGAGCTATTTAACTCAAGGTTAAAGCCAGAGCCAGGGTTGCCGACGGGCTTCTTAGGTGACCAGACAAGCAAACCCATCACCGATATTTTCAGCGCATTGCCAGAAACGGGATTCTCAAGGGCAAATGCGTAAGCCTCAAGTTGTGGGGCATAAAACTCGCTCTTATCGTTATCTTTCCCTTGAAATTTACAGTCAATAATTCCGTGAGTTCCATCAGCAAATTCCATCAATAGGTCATATTTACCGCGAATTGCGTAAGGCGAAGGATTTCCATTAAACGGAATTGGGATTGATTTGACCCAAGCCCCGCGCCCAATAACTTTTCCTTCCGGTAGAGCGGGATGTAAAGCCGATGAATGCGCATTTGAGAAGTGATTCTCTTGAAGAGCAGATAATTCACCGACAAGTGGGAAGAAAGAAGGCGCCTTCAATCCATGGTTGTAGTGGAGCCATAAACAACGATGGCAGTTATCCCATGAGAAAGTTAAATCACTTGGGCTTATAAATTCGCGCGCCTTTGTCATGGCTTGATTCTGCCGTGGAGGACTGACATTTAGCCTCTACAGCGCGGCAGTAAGGGTGAAAACTCCAAGCAAGATCATCACGACTCCGCCTACCCGGCGCATGAAAATAAGTCTTGATGGGGTGTTGGCCATCCAGTCTCGCATAGTTCCAGCAAGCACGCCCCAAGTCCCATCTCCGATAAATGCGAGGAGAGCAAAGGTTGCCCCCATCAATAAGAGTTGCGCGGTCAAATTAGAGCCATCTCGGTCTAAGAACTGGGGGAGTATCGCGGCAAAGAAAACTAAACCTTTTGGATTAAGGGCGCCTACCCAAAATCCATCACGCATGGAGCGAAGTTGCGAAGGACGCACATCGCCTTGATTGACCATATCCGCAGCTTCAATTCGCGAGTGGCGTATCGCATCAACTCCGAGATAGATCAGATAGAGGCCGCCCAGAATTTGCACGGCAATAAATGTAATTTCGCTTCTCTGCAGAATTGGACCGAGCCCAAATGCAACGAGGACAGAGAGGGTAAACATCCCAAGAGCATTACCCGCAACAGTTGCGATAGCGGTAGCCCGCCCCCATGAGATTGCCCTTGCGATTGCGAAGAGAACGCTGGGGCCCGGGGCGAGAATGATCACGATGGCAGCGACGAGATATTCCGGGAAACGGGCAGGGAAGTCGATGAACACCCCGCGATTATTCCCTGATGACGCTTGCCCCCCTGACTGATTGCATCTAGTATCGCCTCGATATATCGGATAGATATATCTATTAGATATCTCAACCGGAGGCTGAAAAGCAAGATGCGCTCTAGAGCTGACTCACTTGAGTTCGCCCTTCTTGGTCTATTGGCCAAGGAGCCGCTCCACGGCTACGAGCTACGTAAACGCCTCACCACAATCTTTGGTCCATTTCGAGCGCTTTCATTCTCAGTCCTCTACCCGCAACTTCGCCGGATGACGCTCGCCGGATTGATTGCTCAGAATGAAGTGCCTAAGGGTGGCCGCTCAAAGCGAACCCGAATTGTCTATTCAATTACCGCTCGTGGAAGAAAGAAGTTTGATGAGTTAACGGAGCGGGCGACGCCCAACTCCTGGGAAGACGAGAACTTTGAGGTTCATGTCGCCTTCTTTAGCCCGACCTCAAAACGGAACCGAATAAGAATTCTTGAAGGACGGCTAAATCGCCTTCAAGAGCGAGCCGACATCCTACGAGCAGATCTCGAACGCTCTGCAGTTGGTCTCGACAAGTACCTAGTTGAGTGGCGTCGCCACTCACTTGAGACTGCGATGCGAGAGATCGCCTGGCTCGAAGAGATGATCAAATCGGAGAGGAAGAGCTAATGAGCAGTAAAGAGATTCGAGTAGCGATTGTCGGAGTAGGCAATTGCGCGAACTCACTTATCCAAGGCGTCGAGTACTACAAGAACGCCAAAGAAGATCAAGAGATCCCCGGTTTGATGAATGTTGTTGTTGGCGGGTACCACGTCCGTGATGTGAAGTTTGTTGCCGCCTTCGATGTGGATTCCAAGAAGGTCGGGAAAGACATTGTCGATGCAATGTGGGCAAGTGAAAACAACACCATCAAATTCTGCGATGTCCCAAAAACTGGCATCAAAGTTTTGATGGGCAATACCCTTGATGGGTTAGGTCGCTATTACCGCGAGACAATTGTTGAATCAAGTGAACCTACGGTGGATGTAGTAGCAACACTGAAGGCTGAAAAAGTAGATGTTCTTGTCTGTTATTTGCCGGTGGGTTCTGAAGAGGCAACGAAGTTTTACGCCCAATGCGCGCTAGATGCAGGGTGCGCCTTTGTGAACGCACTCCCAGTCTTCATCGCATCTACTCCCGAATGGGCCGATAAATTCAAGAAAGCCGGGCTACCAATCGTTGGCGATGACATTAAGTCCCAAGTTGGCGCAACTATCACCCATAGAGTTCTAGCGAAACTATTCCAAGATCGAGGAGTAAAGGTCGATCGGACCTATCAACTAAACGTTGGTGGAAATATGGACTTCAAGAATATGCTCGAGCGCGATCGCCTCGAATCCAAGAAGATCTCTAAGACTCAATCCGTGACCTCACAACTTGATTACGAATTGGGTGCCGGAAATGTTCACATCGGTCCATCAGATTACGTCCAGTGGCTTGATGATCGAAAGTGGGCCTTCGTTCGTCTCGAAGGTCGCGCCTTTGGTGATGTACCGCTGAACATCGAGTACAAGTTAGAAGTTTGGGACTCGCCGAACTCGGCTGGTGTCATCATTGATGCAGTTCGTTGCGCCAAACTAGCGTTAGATCGCAAGATTGGCGGGCCACTACTTTCGCCCTCAAGTTACTTTATGAAATCTCCACCAGAGCAATACTCTGATGAAGAGGCGCACAATCGCACCCAAGAATTCATCGATGGAAAGCGCGAGAGATAGCTTCTGCTGAGAAAGTAATTATGGCTAGGATTTCCGGGTGAGCGAGGTCCTAGCTAGTACCGAGAATCAAATTTTAACTCTCACCCTAAATCGCCCCGCAAAGCAAAATGCGATTACCCGCGACATGTACCAGGCTTTGGCCAATGCGATCAACGAGGCCCAGAACGATTTCGGCATTCGAGCTGTTCTTGTTACTAGTTCTTCGGAGAATTTCACCGCTGGAAATGACCTCTACGATTTCTTAAATGTAGCTCCACATGAGGAAAGTTCGCCCGTGATGAACTTTCTTCATGCCATCCATAACTTAGCAAAACCATTGCTAGCTGCTGTTTCTGGGAATGCAGTGGGAATTGGCACAACGATGCTCTTTCATTGTGATGTTGTGGTTGCTTCACCAACTACAAAATTCTCTATGCCCTTCGTAAATCTCGGATTAGTTCCTGAAGCGGGATCTTCACTTCTTTTTCCACGGCTAGTGGGGCATCAAAGGGCAAGCAAGGTCTTCTTAGCCGGTGAACCCTTTGGGGCGGAAGATGCCCTTGATTTTGGGTTGATCGCCGAGATCTCCTATAAGCCGATTGATTCGGCAAAGGCGATCGCAGAAAAGATTGCATCTCAACCTCCAAATGCAGTCATCCAAACCAAGGCACTTTTAAAGAGTGAGTTGCACGAGAAGGTAAGCGCGGTAATGCGAGCCGAAGGTGAACTCTTTCAGATGGCCCTTCAATCTGATGAAGCTCGCGAAGCTTTTATGAATTTCCTCGCAAAGAAAGGGAAGTAGATGTCGCTGCAAGGTAAACGAATATTTGTCACCGGAGGCTCAAGAGGAATTGGCCTTGCTATCGCGCTACGAGCCGCGCAAGATGGCGCGAAGATTGCAATTGCAGCAAAGACAGCTGATCCACACCCGAAACTGCCTGGAACCATCTTTACAGCGGCTGAAGAGATAAAGGCGGCTGGGGGAGAGGCGCTAGCGATTCAATGCGACATTCGCGATGAGGCCCAAATTGAGGATGCAATAGCAAAGACAGTTCAAGCATTTGGCGGGTTAGATATCTTGATTAATAATGCAAGTGCAATAAATCTGACTCCAACACTTGCAACCCCAGCCAAGAGATTTGACCTAATGTTTGATGTAAATGTGAGAGGGACATTTCTAACTTCACAGGCAGCCATTCCTCATCTTAAGGAGTCAGCCAAAGCTGGTCGTAACCCTCATATCCTCACTCTTTCGCCACCGCTATCCATGAAAGCGAAGTGGTTTAAGAACCATGTTGCCTACACGATGGCCAAATACGGTATGAGCATGTGCGTTCTCGGAATGGCAGAGGAGCTTAAGCGGGACGGTGTTGCCGTAAATGCGCTCTGGCCAAGAACAGCGATTGATACCGCTGCGCTACAAATGATTCCTGGTGTAGATACAGCCGCATGTAGAAAGCCCGAAATATTGGCAGATGCTGCTCATGTGATTCTGAATCGAAATAGTGCGGAGTGCACCGGCAACTTCTTTGTTGATGATGAAGTCTTGGCCTCAATAGGTGTGACGGATCTTGAGAAGTATTCAGTCGTACCTGGGACGAAAGATTTTCTGCTCGACTTCTTTCTTGATTAAGAACCTTGCGTTTATTTAAAGCGAGAATCCAACTGGCATCTCGAGTCTGTGGGTGGCTAGTAATTCTTTCTTTCTAAAGAGAGATGAAGTCGGCTCATCGGCCGCAATAACTCCGCCAGAAAGAATTACCGATCTCTCGCATAGCTCCGATGCATAGGGAAGATCGTGAGTAACCATCAAAATTGTTACATTGAGTTCTTTTAGGATTGCCGCCAATTCTCTTCTTGAGGCGGGATCTAGATTTGATGAGGGTTCATCAAGGACGAGGATCTCTGGGTTCATCGCTAGAACTGTTGCGACTGCAACTCTTCTCCGTTGCCCAAAGGAGAGATGGTGTGGCGGCCGATCTTTAAATTCAAGCATTCCAACTCTCTCCAGCGCCTTCGTTACAACATGTTCTAATTCTTCCCCGCGTAGTCCGGAGTTAAATGGGCCGAAGGAGACATCTTCAAAGACTGTCGGCATAAAGAGTTGATCATCCGGATCTTGAAAGACGATTCCAACTCGTTCGCGAATATGTTTAAGACCCTCTTTATTCTTAGAGTCAACAACTGTTCCGGCAACGCTAACACTGCCTTGTTGAGTTGCGATGATCCCATTTAAGTGAAGCACCAAAGTTGTTTTACCGGCACCGTTCGGTCCAAGAAGAGCAACTCGCTCGCCTTTGTGAAGTTCTAGATTTATACCAAAGAGCGCCTGATGCCCATCAGGATATGCATAAGCAAGATTTGAGATTCGCAGACTTGGAATTGCGTTCATCGCAGCAAACTCGTTGTCAGAGAAATTGATAGAGCAGTAATTGGGAGCACTAAGGCAACTAGCCAATTAGTTGATTTGCGAGCTACCAGAGTTGGCATGGTCCCAGCGTAACCACGAGAGAGCATTGCCAAATAAACCCGTTCGCCTCGCTCATATGAACGGATAAAAAGTGCACCAACGGTTTGAGCCAAAATTTTCCAGGAGCGAATGCCAGTGGCCTCAAAGCCACGAGATTCCCGAGCAATCTTCATTCTGCCCATTTCATCGTTGATCACATTTAAATAGCGGAGCATGAAAGTTGCGATGTTAACCAGCGGTGCGGGAACTCTTAACTTCTCTAGCCCCGCGAGAAGATCTCTTGCCGAAGTTGTGGCAGACAAGATGATTGCGGTAATTACACCGAGCGTTCCCTTGGCGATGATTCCTGCGCCAGCCCATATCCCTGCTTCATAGAGGGAAAGCCCAAGAAGATTGACCTTTTCTCCCGTGCCGAAGAAAGGCATAAGCAGAGCGAAGATAACGAAGGGAATTTCCACTAGCGAGCGGATGAATACGGTCCTTAGGGGCAATTGAGAGGACTTGATAAGTATTAAAAGGAGGGTGAAAAAAAGGCCATAAGCGATGAGATTCTGAATCGGGGTTGCAACTACGACTATCGCAAAGAGTAGGGCGGAGAGAATCTTTGTCTCAGCAGGTAAATCATGGATTGCGGTATGGCGATGCAGGTATAGGCGTTCGCCTTCATCATGGCCATGATGATGCGAAGAATTCAGTTCGTCGCGCCCCTATTCATACGCTTTGCTAAAGCAAATACCCCAAAGGCAACTAACGCAGTCACGAAAACTCCGATAACTCCTGAGAGGCCAACGCTAAGTCGGTCATCTTCAATGCCGGCAACGCCATAATCAGAGAGGGGGGATTCCGATAGTGCTGAATCTTTAGCGGTCTCCAAAAAACCCTTATCTTCAGCAACCTTTTCAAGTCCATCTGGTGAGGATGAGGCATAGAAAGAAAGAACTCCCGCAATCAGAATCGATGCCATTAGAAAATATAGGTAAAAACGTTTTGAAACTTTACTCATGATTTAATCTCCAACTTCTCTTGCCATCCAAAAACTAAATCCGAGCGAGTTCCTATTACAGAAGAGACCGTTAAGAAAGTAATTAAAGCTTCACCGATTCCAATAAGAAAGTGAGTTCCAAGCATGGCGGTTGCCACGGTTGCGGCATCGATTGTCCCTGTGCCACCCAACGCATACTGGATTGAGAATCCAGTCGCAGCAATGGGAACTGAGAGGAAAGCGGCGGCTCCGGCTGCAAAGGCAACCGAAGTCTTAGTCTTAGGAAGAACTCTCTTAAAGAAGATTATTGCGAAGTGGCTTACCCAGACAGCAATAACTGAGAGGTTGAAAACATTTAGTCCGAGCGCTGTTAAACCGCCATCTGCAAAGAGAAGCGCCTGTACTCCAAGGACAACTGTGAGTGCGAGCGTTGCTGAATACGGACCAACTAGAGCGGTTGCCAGCGCCGCTCCCACAAGGTGGCCACTTGTGCCGGCCGCGACTGGGAAATTAATCATCTGGGCAGCGAAGATGAAGACCGCTGTCAATCCAGCCAAAGGCGTAGTGCGATCATCGAGCGTTTTTGCTGCACCCTTCAAGGCAAGGGCAACGAAGGCGATCGAGAGCAGGCCAAAGAGCGCGCTAATCGGTAGGTTGATGAAGCCATCTGGGATGTGAAGCTTTGGTGTAAACATGAATCAATTTTATTGCAAATTATTTGCAACTGCAATACATAGGCATTGGTGATTCCCTTTAGAAGCCCTAGCCTTTTGGAGTGAGTAACCGGACAAGGACCTTTCTTTCCCTCTGGACGGTTTACATAATCTGGGGCTCCACATATTTCGCGATTGCAAAGGTAATCGCAACGATGCCACCGCTGCTATCGATGGGAATTCGTTTTACTCTCGCGGGACTCATTCTTCTCGCCTTTATCCGAGTTACGAAGGGGAGTAAGGAGTTCGCTATTCCGCGACCCGAAATTCTCTCTGCCTCCGTGCTCGGTTTTGTAACCCTTGGCTTTGGCCTTGGAAATGTCGCTGTCTCCTCCAAGCATGTTCCAACCGGTGTTGTTTCCTTGATCATTGCCGCCCTCCCACTTTGGATAGCTCTCTTTCGCACGGTGGCGCGCGAGAAGATCTCTAAACGGAGTTGGCTCGGGACCCTTGTTGGATTTGCTGGCGTTGTAATTCTCTTAAAGCCGGGCAGTATCGAATCGGTCAGCGGTGTCGATTCGCAGACCCTCTTCTTCTACATGTTCATGGTTCTAATCGGAAATATCGGTTGGGCGCTTGGCACATACCTCGCTCCTAGATTCCCCATCCCTAAAAACTCTCTTCTATTTACTGGAATCGAAATGCTTGCCGGAGGTATCGCTTTAACAATTGCTGCGCTAGTTAGGGGCGAAGAGTTATCAGACTTTCTCGATGCCTCAAATACATCTTGGTTCTGGTTCTTCTATCTTGTTCTTGTTGGTTCGATTGCTGGGTATACCGCTTACTTATGGCTTGTTATGAATGCACCGGTCTCTTTAACTGCAACATATGCCTATGTGAATCCTGTAATTGCAGTAATTCTTGGAGTTCTATTCTTAAATGAAACTATTACCCTTAATTACGCTCTCGGTGGAGCCATAATTTTGCTTGGGGTTCTCACCGTAGTCTCAAGTGAGCGAAAGTAACTCACCTTTCATACTTTTCCGATCAACTATAAGTGCGCTGTGATTTGGCATCAGAGTCCAACCTTCCTGATCCCACCCAGAAGAGGCAACTAAGCACCCTTTCTCATCGAGTCGATAGCGAACTTCGTAGTAGTTCGGCTCGGTCCAGGAAGGGCGGTTATCGGGTTCATGCTCGCTAATCACGATAAGAAAATCTGAATTTAGGAACATCGAATTGATGCTGCTGTATTTATAGCCAGCCTTGATACTAAGAATAGATTGAAGAACACCCTCTTTAAAACCATGCTCCTTAATTTTAGTAAGCGCATAAAGAAAGAAGAGTTCACTATCGCCTGTTCCAGTGCGAAGTTTTAAGTACTCAGGGCTTATGACATCCAAAAGCGCATCGTATGGTTGAAGCGCGCCGTTATGAATAAATGCCATATCTTCATATGCGAATGGATGAGCATTCTCTTCATTTACAGTGATTCCTGGGGAGGCCCAGCGAAAATGCAATAACGCTCCTTTAGCTCGCTCTTGCCTTACTAATTCTTGAAAGCTATCGCTATTGGCTGCGCTCTCTACGCTCTTATAAGTGCTCTTTCTCTCCTCATCGACTACCGAATAGCCCCAGCTATCTTTATGAACCGTAGAAAGTTTTACAAAATCTTTAAAACGGGCACCACCGAAATTCTCAATTGAGGTTGGTTCTTTGGAGACATAACCAAGGAGACGGCACATAATGAAATCTTATCGACTACCCTCATCTCATGTTGCTAGAAGCCTTGGTTCTAATTGTTTTAACTACTTTCGTCCTCGAATCAATTCTTGATGAGCTAAATCAGAGAAGCGCCCAAAACGCGCCCGATCCGCTAGTTGCTCATCTCTACGATGCTAAAGAACGCGACCGCTCAATTTCATATGGGCGAGAGCGGAACCAATTGGGCCTACTAATGGGGGCTGTAACGACTGTAGCCATGATTCTCGCTTTAGCCTTTGGATGGTTTGCTGACTTGGACGCTTTTATCTCAGAACGAGTTGATAACTCGATTTTAGTTTCGCTCTTTTTTATTGGTGCACTCGGATTCATCTCGTGGATATTGAGCCTGCCGTTTGCGATTCGCTCAACTTTTGTAATTGAAGCAAAGTACGGATTTAACAAATCCACCCCGAAGACCTTCATTCTGGACACGGTAAAGGGAACTGTGGTTGGGGTTTTGATTGGGGGAGCGCTTCTTGGAGCGGTGATTTGGCTATACGAGCGATTTACCGATCGTTTCTGGCTCTACGCCTGGTTACTCGTTGCCGGTTTCTCAATTTTCATGTTTATGTTTGGAACAAAGTTGATTCTTCCGCTATTTAATAAATTGACCCCACTTGAAGATGGCGAACTTAAATCAGATATCTCCAAATACTGCCAATCCCAGGGCTATGCGCTCGGAA
>VGAG01000010.1 GCA_016870835.1 Actinomycetota bacterium
TGCAGCAACGCGAGCAACAATTGTTGCGGCTGCCTTAGTTGAGAGCTGTTGGCTCAAAATCGAATCGGCGAGAGATTCAAAATTGCTTGAAGTAGGACGGCGAACTCCAATTGGAGCAGGTCCGAATTTTGAGACGACTTCTTTAAAGCGCGGCTCGATTTTTACGATCCTTCGACCTATTTGCTGAGAATTCTCAGCCGTAATTCGCACGATGTGACCTTAACAGGGAGTAGCCAAATTCTGGAGTTACCGATATTTTTCACTCTTACAGTTTTTTACAGTTCCAAAAATCGCTTTTTCAGTGGAGGGCGCTAGAAATGTCGATAGGCATAAAAGAAGTCGCAGCTGAGGCCGGCGTCTCAATTGCAACAGTTTCGCGCGCACTTCGCGGGATGCATCACGTAAACCCCGATACCCGCAAAAAAATCCTCGATGTTGCCGAGAAAATGAACTACCCAATTCCACGAGCCAATGCGAGGGCTATCTTTAGTAGAACTAACTCAGTAGGAGTCGTTGCTCCATATATATCCCGCTGGTATTTCGCCCAAGTAATTAGCGGTGCAGAGCAGGCGCTCCGTGAAGCAGGGCTAGACCTACTTCTTTATAACTTTTCACAACTCAGAGGGCGCGAGCGACTTTTCCAACACCAACTCTTAAGGGGTCGAGTTGATGCGCTAATCGTTATTAGCTTGCCACCGACTGAGGAAGAGTTTGAATCGATGTTAAGTCTTGGCATTCCTATCGCACTAGTTGGAATGCATCATGAGCGTTGCGCTAGCGTTGCTATTGATGACGTTGCCGGTGCAAGAACCGCGACCCAACATCTTGTAAATCTTGGCCACAAAAAGATTGGACTTCTATCCGGTAGACCTGATGATCCATTTGGATTTAGCGTCCCACAAGATCGTCGTCGCGGATTTATGCAAGTACTTGCCGAAAATGGTTTGGAGTGGGTTCCATCGCGAGAGGTTTACGGAGATTTCACCATGCATGGTGCGAGTAGAGCTATGGATGATTTACTTGCAAGGCCAAATCGCCCCACCGCAATCTTCGCTCTCTCAGATGAGATGGCGCTAGGCGCGCTGCAAGCAATTCGACGCAATGGATTAAGAGTTCCAGATGACATTTCAATTATTGGATTTGATGACCATGAAATGGCCGAGTTTTCAGATCTCACTACTATCGAACAGCCAGTGCCATTAATGGGAGAGATGGCAGCTTGGTCAATTATGGAACGGCTTAAGTCTCCAAAGAGTGAGCCGCACTCATTGACCCTGCCTACAACTCTGGTTGTGAGAAATTCGACGCGGAGGCTAAACCCTGAGTAAAGAATCTTCGTGGTGGCGAAATAGCGCCATTTATCAGGTCTATCCACGCTCTTTTCAAGATAGTAATGGAGATGGCGAGGGAGATCTTCGTGGCGTGATTGCCCGACTTGATTACCTCAAGTCTCTCGGAGTTGATGCAATCTGGCTTAGTCCATTTTATAAATCACCAAACAAAGATGGTGGTTACGATGTTGCAGATCCACGAGATGTCGATCCTAAATTTGGAAATTTACTTGACGCTAAGTGCCTAATTGAGGAGGCGCACAGAAGAGAGTTAAGGGTCATCTTCGATATTGTGCCTAACCATTTTTCAACCGAACACCTTTGGTTCAAAGAGGCGCTTGCCTCACCAAAAGGCTCGGTGGCTAGATCTCGATTTCATTTTTACGATGGTCGCGGCGAAAGCGGAGAAATTCCACCAAATAATTGGAACTCTATCTTTGGTGGCCCGGCATGGACTCGATTAACGGAAGTCGATGGTTCCAAAGGCCAGTGGTATTTACATCTATTTGACTCGACTCAGGCAGACTTAAATTGGGACAATCTTGATGTACGAGATGACTTTGAGAAGACTTTACGTTTTTGGCTTGATTTGGGAGTAGATGGTTTTCGAATTGATGTGGCTCATGGCCTTGCGAAGGAGACAATTCTTCAAGATCACCCAGATCCTGAAGGTTTGACAAGAGCACTTCGCTTAGATGTAAGTGATATGAGACAAGAAGATCGCGAAAGACTGCTAAGCGATGTTCCATTCTTTGATCGCGAAGGTGTTCATGAGATTTATCGAAGTTGGCGAAAGATTTTTGATTCATATAGTGGCGGACGGATTTCAGTAGCTGAAGCTTGGGTTCACCCCAGTTCGCGAGCAGCTCGATACGTTAGAAGTGATGAACTACATCAAATTTTCAATTTTGATTTTCTAATTGCGCCCTGGGATGCTGAATTCTTAGTCGCTGCAATAAAGCGAACCTTGAGTGAAGTTGGCTCGGTCGACGCGCCTCCCACCTGGGTACTTTCTAACCACGACTCACCCCGACTTGTAACGCGACTAGGTGGTGGAGATTTAGGGGAGAGAAAAGCGCGGGCATTTGCTCTACTCACTCACGCGCTTCCTGGTGGAATTTATATATTTCAAGGCGAAGAGTTGGCTCTTGTTGATGGAGCACTTCCAGATAGCGCTCGTCAAGATCCGGTTTTCTTTAGGACTAATGGAAAAGATAAAGGTAGAGATGGTGCGCGCATTCCACTTCCATGGGAATCCGCAGTAAATTTCGGATTCTCAACTGGAACTCCCTGGTTACCTATTCCTAAAGATTGGGAAGATAAAACAGTTGCTCAACAGAGTATTAATGAATCAAGTTCATTAGCGCTGTATAAGAAGAGTCTTGAAATAAGAAGTTTGCATCCTGCTCTAAAGAAATCTTCTAACTACAACATTGAGTGGATCAACGCGCCTAAAGGCGTCATTGGAATTAAGCGCGCACCAGGATTTCTGTTGATTGCGAATACCAATGTGGAAGAGATTTCCGTAGAAATTGGCGAGGGAGCCGAACTGCTCCTCGCATCAAACTCTGAAGTAGTGGTCAAGGTAGGAAGGGCCGTCGTAGCTGGCCACACAACCTGCTGGCTCAACTTGCCCAAGTAACGGAACCGTTAGGATTTTCATACCTTTTACATAGGCCCACCTGTTGCCAGCGGGCACGGAGCGGAGAAAACTACAACCAACTTTCTGGGAGAAACCCGGGAGTTACCTTTCGAAAGGGGAAAAAATGACCGCTTTTTTGCGGCGTCGTCTAATTCTGGCGACCAGCTTGTTCGCAGCGCTCTCCCTTGTTATCTCTGGATGTGGAAGTTCAGAAGATTCAGCTGGTGGGGCAAATTGCGATGCGTATGAGTCATATGGAAATTATGAAGGCGTCGAAGTCGAAATCTATTCACCAATTCGAGACCCAGAGGCAACTATCTACAAAGAATCCTTTGCTGAATTTGAAGAGTGCACGGGGATTACAATCAATTGGAATGGAACTGCTGAATTTGAAGCACAACTGCCAGTTCGTGTAGAGGGTGGCACTGCTCCTGATCTCGCCGTCTTCCCACAGCCAGGTCTTCTAAAGGCAATGGTTGCAACGGGCAAGATGTTCCCAGCTTCAGATGATGTATCTGCAGCTACCGATGAGTATTACGGCGCAGATTGGAAGGCATATGGAACCGTTGATGGAACCTTCTACGCCGCTCCACTTGGTGCAAACGTTAAGTCATTCGTCTGGTATTCACCAAAGACATTCACTGATAATGGTTGGACAATTCCAAAAACTTGGCCAGAGTTACTAGCCCTTTCCGACAAGATTGCTGCTGAAGGCAAAGTTCAACCATGGTGCGTTGGCTTTGGTTCTGGAGATGCAACTGGATGGGTTGGCACTGACTGGATGGAGGACATCATGCTTCGCCTCCACGATGCAGCGACCTATGATGCTTGGGTCACTCACACTATGCCATTCAATGATCCAAAGGTTGCAGCAGTTCTTAAAGAGGCCGGTAAGGTTCTAAAGAATGCCAAGTACGTTGGAAACGTCCCTGCAATTGCTACTACCACTTTCCAAGAAGGTGGTAAGGGACTTGTTGACGGATCCTGCGCAATGCACCGTCAAGCTTCCTTCATCGGAGGAATCTTGAGCGCTGACTACGGTGCAACAATCGTCACTCCAGATGACACCACTACGGAAGGCGGAATCACAACCTTCTACTTCCCAGGTGTAACCGCTGATCAGCGTCCAGCCCTTGGTGGCGGCGAGTTCGTCGGTTCATTCTCGGAGCGTCCTGAAGTAGCAGCGGTTCAGCTCTACCTCACGTCGCCAGAATGGAATAACAAGAAGGCTGCACTTGGTGGCTGGTTCTCAGCTAACAAGGGTCTTGATGTTGCAAATGTTGCAGATCCCGTAAATAAGAATGCTGTCGAGATCCTCAAGAGCGCGACAACATTCCGTTTCGATGGTTCTGATGCGATGCCAGCAGCAGTTGGCGCTGGTTCATTCTGGAAGGAAATGACTGCTTGGGTTGCTGAGAACAAGTCCGATAAGGCTGTTCTCGATGCGATCGAGAAGTCCTGGCCTAAGTCCTAAAAGGACTAAATAAGTAAGTAGTAACAGAGGTGTGGTGGCGGTAAAGTCACCACACCTCTTCTTATCTTGGTTCTTCTCTTGATAAGTTATTGAAAACAGGAGACCTAAATGATTGAGATTGCTGCTCGCCAGTCTCAGTTAGAGCAAGCGGTCTCAAAGTTAACTGGCCTCACGCTCACGATCCTGATTTTTGGTGCGCTAGTTGCAATCGCATTTGCGCTCTCTGAGCGCACTAGTGAGCGGGTCCAAAGGTTTCTCAAATATGTAATCTTTCTAGCCCCAGCCTTGATCTTCCTCTTTATCGGTTTAGTTGCTCCAGCAATTAGAACCCTGTATCTCTCATTTCGTGACGCACGTGGTGAAGAAAGTGTCGGTTGGGCGAATTTCAAATGGGCTTTCACCCAACCGGAAATTCTCGATGTACTCCGTAACACCGGCGTCTGGATGATTGTTGCTCCAATTGCCTCGACTGGTTTTGGTTTATTGATAGCTGTCCTTACCGATCGGATGCGCCGCCCAGGCCTTGTTAAGTCATTGATTTTTATGCCGATGGCAATCTCATTTGTGGGCGCTGGAATCATCTGGAAATTTGTCTATCAATTCGAACCAAATGATCGAGTGCCAGAAATCGGACTCCTAAGTCAGATTGCCGAGTGGCTGGGCTTTGTGCCATCCAATTGGTTGCTGGTAAATCCACTAAATACTTTCCTTTTGATTGTTGTCTTTGTCTGGATCCAAACTGGATTTGCGATGGTGGTGCTATCGGCGTCAATCAAAGCCATCCCAGATGAAATCCTGGAAGCATCGATGCTCGATGGCGCAAGTGGCTGGAAGCGATTTGCACGCGTTACCGTTCCAATGATTAGAGGCACAATCATCGTCGTTTTGAGTACGATAACTATCGGAGCGTTAAAAGTATTCGACATCATCCGCACTATGACTGGTGGAAATTTCAAGACCAGCGTTATTGCAAATGAGATGTACAACCAGTCGTTCCGTGCACTTAACTATGGAACAGGTAGCGCCCTCGCAATAATTCTTTTCCTTGGAGTTTTACCGCTAGTTGCTTACAACGTTATGCATCTACGTAGGGAAAGGAGTGAGCGTTGATGGCCCGAAAGTCACGTAGACGCGATGTTGAAGCAGTAAAGACCCATTTAAGTAGTCCTTGGGCTAGTTTCGCTGCAATCCTTATCGCAACAATTTGGACGATTCCTACCTTTGGATTATTTGTTACATCATTTAGGCCAAGTACCGGAATAAATGGTTCTGGCTGGTGGACTGTATTCACCAATCCAGAATTCACTTTCACCAATTACACGCGCGTGCTTTTTGAGGGTCGCGGCGCAACGCCTCCACTTAGTCAGTACTTCCTAAACACATTTGCGATTGTTATTCCTTCAACAATTATCCCGATCACAATTGCGATGTTTGCAGCTTATGCAATTGCCTGGTTTAACTTCAAAGGCAGAAACTTCCTCTTCTTCACGATTTTTGCTCTGCAAGTTATTCCGCTTCAGATGTCCTTAATTCCTTTGCTCCAACTCTTCTCCGGTGGCTTACACATCGGTAACTTCACTGTTATACCTAGCTTTGGTATCACTGGAACATTTATTCCGATTTGGTTAGCTCATACAATGTTTGGCCTTCCGCTCGCAATATTCCTCCTTCATAATTTCATTGCTCAACTTCCAAGGGAATTAATAGAGGCGGCTAGAGTTGATGGAGCTGATCACTTCAAATTGTTCCGTCAGATAATTCTGCCTTTGAGTATTCCAGCAATCGCGTCATTTGCGATATTCCAGTTTCTTTGGACTTGGAATGATCTACTTGTCGCACTAACTTTTGGTGGAGGAAAGCGAGATATCGCCCCATTGATGGTACGACTCGCTGAAATGACGGGCACACGCGGAGGGGATTGGGAGTTGTTAACCGCAGGGGCATTTGTATCAATTCTCGTTCCGGTCGCTGTCTTCTTCGCATTACAACGTTACTTTGTGCGCGGCCTGCTTGCCGGTTCGGTTAAAGGTTAGTTTTTCGCTCCGCTCAATCAAAGTGGCATACTCGCTTCCATGGCCGAAGCAGTTCAAGCTTTTCCGCTCGCTGAGTTAAGGAAAAGAAAGAGCGTTAAATGGCGTAATTTCCCAGCCGATGTCCTTCCGCTCCCAATCGCAGAGATGGACTTTCCAATAGCGGAGCCGATAAAAGCAGCGCTGCGTGACATGATTGATAGATCAGATACCGGCTATCTTGGACCATTTCCTGAAATGTTTGAGGCCTTTCAGAATTTCTCCCAAACTAAGTGGGGTTGGAAACCAGATTTAAATCAGATGCGAATTGCAACTGATGTCGGAGTTGGCTCAGTTGAAGTGATTAGAACGCTGATAAACCCGGGTGACAAGGTGGTTCTGAATTCCCCTGTCTATGACAATATGTGGCGTTGGATTACTGAGGCAAAAGCTGAACTAGTTGATGTTCCACTTAAAGAAAATGGGATGGAATATTCCTTTGATTTTGAAGGTCTAGAGCGGGCGTATTCCTCAGGAGTAAAGGTTCATCTCCTATGCAGTCCACATAATCCGGCCGGAATTCTCTTCACCAAAGAAGATCAAGTACAAATAGCAGAATTAGCAAAGAAATATGGCGTTATCGTCATCAGCGATGAGATTCACGCAGCACTCACATTTCCGCCACATAAATTTCTTCCATTCTTATCGGTCTCAGAGGTTGCAAAAGAGGTTGGAATCTGCGTAACTAGCGCCAGCAAAGCCTTTAATCTCGCCGGACTGAAGTGCGCCATGATTATTACGGAAAATGAAGCGCTGAAAGCAAGGATAAATACGATGCCTATGTCCTTTGCATTCCGCGCCTCTCTCTTTGGAGCGGTCGCAGCAACAGCGGCCTATAATGATGGAAGAGATTGGTTAGATGGAGCGCTAAAAACTTTAGATCAAAATCGGTTACTGATTCGCACTCTCATAGATACCAAGATTCCTGCAATCGGATACCGCGTACCCGATTTCGGATATCTGGCCTGGCTAGATCTATCGAATCTTGGTTTGGGAGAGGATCCAACCAAGACACTCCTTGAACAAGGCAAGCTTGCTGTGAACTCTGGAGTCGTCTATAGCCCTAAACATAGGAACCATGTACGCCTCAACTATGGAACTAGTGGCGAAATTATTGAAGAGGCTTTTAATCGAATCCTCCGCTGTCTTTAGATGAATAAGGTCTACGACGCAATTGTCGTTGGCGGTGGCCATAACGGTTTAGTTGCAGCTTGTTATCTCGCAAAAGCGGGTAAGAAAGTTCTGGTGCTTGAAAAGCGCCACGAGTTTGGTGGCGCAACTAAAAGTAGCTACGCCTTTGAGGGAGTAGCTGCAAAGATTTCGCGCTACTCGTATCTGGTAGCACTACTTCCTGATCAGATAATCCAAGATCTTGATTTGGAATTCCAAACATTAAGTAGGACTGTCTCCTCATATACCCCATCTGATTCGACTGGAGTTTTGATAAATCGGATTTTTGATGAGGATTCTTCGAAATCAATTGAACAAATCGCTGGAGATAAATCCGAAGCTCTGGCATGGAGAGAGTTTTATTCCCGAATCGCGAAAGTAGCTGAATTGCTCGCCCCTACGATGCTCGAGCCACTCAAGGGTGAGGGCGAGATCAAGAAGCTAATTGGGCCGACTCTGTGGAGCGAGTTCATGGATCGACCAATCTCAGAATCTCTAAATCAGAACTTCAAGAGCGATTTGATTAAAGGAATAGTCCTAACGGATGGGTTGATTGGTACTTTTGCAAGTGCAACTGAGCGCCTTGCCAATATCTGCTTTCTTTATCACCTCATCGGTAATGGAACAGGGGAGTGGAAAGTTCCAAAAGGTGGCATGGGCGCCCTAATCTCGGCACTTCTGCAGCGTGCTCGAGAACTTGGAGTAGAACTTCGAGAAGGAGTGGAAATCACGAGAGTTTCAAATTCAGAATCCGGTGTAATGGTTGAAAGTGATAAAGGCGAGTTATTTGATTCAAAATTAGTGATCGCAGGATGCGCCCCTACTGTTCTTGCGAAAATCTCAGGTTTAGCAGCGCCAAAGAGTCGAGATGGCAGCCAAGTAAAAATCAATATGGTTTTAAAACGACTTCCCAAATTGAAGAGCGGAATTGATCCAGAGATTGCATTTGCCGGAACATTTCATATCGATGAGAGCTACTCGCAGCTAGAGCGAGCCTTTCAACAGGCTAAATCAGGTGAGATACCGGATGTGATTCCGGCTGAGATGTATTGCCACACATTGACTGATCCATCAATTCTGAGCAAAGAGATGCATGCTGCAGGAAATCACACCCTTACTCTCTTTGCATTGCATACCCCAGCCCCCTTATTTGATAAAGATCATGAGAACGCAAAGGCAGAGGTGACTAAACGGATTCTGCATGGTCTGAACTCTTATCTAGCAGAACCGATTGAGGACCTTCTTTTGAGGGATAGCTCTGGAAGACCTTGTATAGAGATAAAGACACCGCAAGAGTTAGAAGCTGAGATTGATTTGCCAAGGGGAAACATCTTTCACGCCGACTTAAGTTTTCCTTGGAAAAGTGAGGGTGAAGTTGGAAAGTGGGGAGTTGAGACATCAAATGAGCGAATTCTGTTGGCTGGCGCTGGTTCTAAACGCGGCGGCGGGGTAAGTGGGATTGGTGGACATAACGCCGCGATGGCTGCGCTAGAGAGATTAGAAGTAATCAATTAGGATTCATTCATGAAGCTTTTCCGCCGTTTATTCGCATTAATTGCGCTAATTGCCGTGGCGATGAAAGGCATTCTCTCTTTCCTCTCTTGGTTTGAAAAGCAAGAAGAAGTAAGCACGGTTTGGACCGACGATGAGGAATATGAGGATGCTTTTTAATGACCTATTCCTATATTCCTGGAACTTGCAATCTCGGCAAGGCTGAAGTTAGACGTCGCCAAATCGTTGCACTATTTGGAGCTTTTCTGACCATCTCAAGTTTCATCGGACTTCAAGCAGCTGGCACCGCGAATTCAGCGCGCTGGTCTCTCTTTGTACCGTTGATGGTCTTCTCGGTTGGCTTTATCCAATCTCGTAAGAAGTTCTGCCTTGCGTATGGCCTCATGGGAACTTTTAATCTCGGTCGACTTGGTGATATCACTCGGGTACAAAGTCCAGAAGACCGAAAAGCTGATCGAAGAACTGCTGCCGTGATTCTTATTCAGAGCGCGTTCTTGGCTTTAGTGTTGACGCTGCTCTTTGTTCTCCTGCCGCTTTAGTTCTTAGCGCGAGCATCCGCGCTCTCTTCTCCACCTTTTAGAAACTTAGATGCACTTATGTAATCCACATAGAAGTCAGCATTCCACTCACCAGTTTCAGCGCTAAAGCTAGTGTTCAAGTAATCAATTGCAGCTTGAGTTTCATCAAGAAGCGTTGGTAACTCATCTTTTCGCGATTCCAATAGGCATGAAGGGTACTTATTCATCCGCTCATAGATCTTCAAATCGTGCTCTAAGACTTTAAGGACCGATGTGACCATTGATTCAACTAGAGAAGTTCGGTTAGCTTCAACATCTAGGGCTAGGTACTCACTTACTTGCCTCTTATAAATAGTCCAATCTGCTTTTCCCGCCATCTCTTCATCCAAGATGAATGTCTTTAGCGTGTCACATTGTTTAGCTAGGTAGGCCTTGGAACCGGATGGGCCAAAACGAAAAGTTCCCCAGATTGATCCAAGCGCAAGCACTAAACAGAGCGGCACCAGGATCCAGAGAGCTCGGTTCACCTTTTTCACCGGCTTAGACTAACTCAGTAATGAAGCGCGAAGACTTGGAAAGTATCCAGGCATGGATTTGTGAGGTTAAATCCCTCAAACGAGTGGTTGTCTCAGGGCGTAGGAAGTCTCATCTCCCGAGATACCAGCGGATTGATATTCGTCCCGTAATGATTAGGGATGAGATTCAACTGCAACTTGTTGGACATGATGGCAAGCAAGATACAACTAAGAATTTCAAAGCTTCTGAGTTTAAAGTTGAAGAGCTTCTTGACGATGGTTACGCCAATCTGCTAATTGAGCGGATTGACCAGACTCTCACAATTCGAATAACCAAACAGGGAAATATCAAGGTGCATCGCTCAAATACGGTTTCGAGCGATGAGGTAGATCTTGATCATGACCATAAGAAGCGGAGAGTTTTGCCTCCTAGCGATCCGATTTTTACGGCGCTTGGAATCTCTAGTTCAAAAGGGGATTTAATCCCCAAGCAGAGTGATAAGTATCGACAAGTAGATGACTTCCTTCGGATTATTGAAAGCGTTGAGAAAGATTTGGGTACTGACTCAATTTCAATCGCAGACCTTGGGTGCGGAAATGCCTATCTAACTTTTGCCGTTCATCGCTATTTATCGAGAAAAGGAGTGCAAGTAAAAGTAGTCGGCGTTGATAGCAAGGCCGAATCTAGAGCCAGAAATTCCAAGATTTCAGAAGAGTTAGCTATCGAGAATGAAGTTGAATTTGTCGCATCAACGATAAAGGATTTTCCAAATCGGAAAGTCGACCTTGTAATTGCCTTACATGCTTGTGACACCGCTACCGATGATGCGTTGGCTTGGGCGGTAAAGGGTGGCGCTAAGGTGATACTAGTTTCACCATGTTGCCATCATGAATTAAATAAGAATCTCAAAGCGCAGGATGAAGAGTCAGAATCGATATTCAGCAATGGCATCATGAAAGAACGTTTCGCAGATCTGCTAACCGATTCACTTCGCGCTGAGATCTTAAAGCTTCATGGTTATCGCACCAATATCTTTGAATTTGTCTCAGTAGATCACACCCCAAGAAACTTGATGATAAGGGCGGTATTTACCGGTAGAAAGGGCGAGCGTAGTAAGTACGAAAAAGTCTGCACGAAGTGGCAGATAAATCCTTATCTCGCCCAGCTACTGGATTAAGTTAGGCTCTGCCTCTATGTCGAACACAGTTCTCTCCACGCTTCCTATAGGTGAGCGCGTTGGTATCGCATTCTCTGGTGGATTAGATACCTCAGTTGCGGTCGCCTGGATGCGCGACAAAGGCGCAATACCGTGCGCTTACACCGCAGATCTTGGACAGTACGACGAGACTGATATCGCAACTGTTCCCGATCGGGCTAAGCAATACGGCGCCGAAATCGCACGGCTAGTTGATTGTAAAGAAACTCTTGTTGAAGAAGGCCTAGCTGCACTTGCTTGTGGAGCATTTCATATCCGCACTGGTGGTAGAACTTATTTCAACACAACACCTCTTGGACGCGCCGTAACTGGAACTCTTTTGGTTCGCGCAATGCTCTCTGACAAAGTTTCAATCTGGGGAGATGGTTCTACCTATAAAGGCAATGACATTGAACGCTTCTATCGCTACGGATTACTAGCTAATCCAACCCTAAAGATTTATAAGCCTTGGTTAGATAGCAAGTTTGTTGCTGAATTAGGTGGACGTAAGGAGATGTCTGAGTGGCTGATTGCTAAGAAACTTCCTTATCGCGATAGCAAAGAGAAGGCTTACTCAACTGATGCAAATATTCTTGGAGCGACCCATGAAGCAAAAGAGCTAGAGAACCTAAACAGTTCGATTGAAATTGTGGAACCGATTATGGGGGTCCGCTTCTGGGATGAGAGTGTTGTTGTAAAGAGTGAAGATGTAAAGATTCAATTCGCATCTGGGCGCCCAGTCTCCATTAATGGTAAAGATTTCAAAGATTCGGTCTCATTGATGCGTGAGGCAAATACGATTGGTGGAAGACATGGCCTTGGTATGTCAGACCAGATTGAGAATCGAATCATCGAAGCCAAGAGCCGTGGAATCTACGAAGCACCTGGAATGGCTCTTCTATTTATAGCATACGAGCGGTTACTTACTGCGATTCACAATGAGGACACAATCGCAAACTATTCTTCCGAGGGACGTAAATTAGGAAGACTTCTATACGAAGGTCGTTGGTTTGATCCACAGTCATTAATGCTCCGTGAATCTCTAACTCGTTGGGTTGCTTCGACAATTTCTGGGGTTGTCACACTTCGTCTACGTCGGGGAGATGATTACTCAATTCTTGATACCCAAGGTGAAGGTTTCTCATATCACCCAGAGAAGTTGTCGATGGAGCGAACCGAGGGCGCAGCATTCGGACCAGAAGATCGAATTGGGCAACTCACCATGCGCAATCTCGATATCGCTGATACTCGGGCAAAACTTGAGAGTTATCGCAGACAAGGACAGATTGGAAAAGGAAAGTTCGAACTAGCTGATCCAACAGAGGGGTAAAAATGGCAACGAAGATATCTGGCATTCTCGATACTTTTATGGAAGAGGGCATAAAGCTAACCCCGATTGGAGCAACGCTTCTCGGAGTCCCAGGTGCGGATGACAAGCTTGATGATTTCTCTATGGTCGGCCAGAAAGCAAGGGAAGATTTAACGCGCAAGACCCTTGAATCACTAAAGAGCGCAAGGCCCGAGAATGAATTTAATCGAATCGCTCAATCCGTTGCGATCGAGAGACTTTCATCTGAACTTAGATTAAGTGAGAGCCACGAATCTAGAGCTCTTTTTAATCTCATCTCCTCGCCCGTGACTTCGATCCGCCAAGTATTCGAGATGATGAAGAAAGATAATCCTGATTCGTTGGCTAACGCCACAGCGCGTTTAAATGCAATCGGTGAAGCGCTAAGAGGTTGGTGCTCAACGCTTGAGACCGTTGCCGGCGAAGGCAGAGTTAATTCTGCTCGCCAAGTTAAGGCAACTATTGGACAACTTGAGACAATTTCAAAGGGCGCCTACCAAACCGTCGCTAAGAAATTTGATGCAAAGGGTGAAAATTCAGCTCTATTAGATGCCGCAAAAAACGCGGAATCTGCTTGTTTGGAAGTCTCCAAATGGCTCCGTGATTCGTATCTTCCTAAGGCTGCGCCGAAAGATGGAGTTGGCGAAGAGCGTTACAAGATGTGGGCTAGGCACTTCACCGGAGCAGATTTAAATCTGCGCGATACATACGAGTGGGGAATTGCTCAACTAGAAGAGATAAATGCGCGGATGAAGCGGGCATCAGAACGTCTCTATCCAGATGCAACCTCCCTTCGCGAAGTAGCCGATCGCCTCGATAAAGACCCTCGCTACGTTGTTGAAGGTGAAGCAGAACTTCTCCGTAAGTTAAAAGAATTCATTGAGAAAGCAGTCGAGAGATTAGATGGCAAAGAGTTCTACATCGATCCGCGCATTAAGAGTTGTGAAGCAAGACTTGCACCTGAGGGAAGCGCCTCGGCTGCGTACTACATGGGACCAAGTGAGGACTTATCTCGCCCAGGAACTACTTGGTATCCAACTATGGGCAGAAAGACTTTTGGTTGGTGGCACATAGTCTCAACTTGGTATCACGAAGCAGTTCCTGGTCATCATCTTCAAGTTGCAACAACAAAAATTAACACCGAACGCCTAACGAGATTCCAGAGAAATAGAGTATGGGTTTCTGGTTATGGTGAAGGTTGGGCTCTATACGCCGAGCGGTTAATGGATGAATTAGGAGCTTTTGAAGATCCGGGATTTGAGATGGGTTATCTATCCGCTCAAGGACTGCGCGCTGCGCGAGTTGTTGTCGATATCGGAATGCACTGTGGCTATAAGGATTTCAATGGCGAAGTTTGGAATGCAGAATCCGCATTTAAGATTCTTCATGAGCGCGCGCTACTAGATGAGATCTCAGCTCGAAGCGAAGTTGATCGTTATCTCGGCTGGCCCGGACAAGCAATCTCTTACAAAGTAGGAGAGCGTTTTATGATGGAAGCTCGTGAAGATGCAAAGCGCAGACTCGGTGCAAACTTTGATCTCAAGAAATTCCACTCATATGTTCTAAATCTTGGACCGATGGGTCTTGATCCATTTAAGGCTGAAATGGCCGCTTGGAACGGGCAATAACACTCGGCTAGAATCACGCTGTTGTTTCCGGGGTCGGTGTAATTCCGAACCGGCAGTTAAAGTCTGCGACCCGCTAGCACCCAGCTATCGGTGGACTTGGTGAAATTCCAAGACCGACGGTTAAAGTCCGGATGAGAGGAAACAAATACGCGCACTTCTGCGCGTCCTCTTTTGCGCACCCCGGAATCATTTAAAGGGGGTGGCGATCTTGATCAATGAATCAAAGGCGATGCAACGCGCGCTTGAACTCTCAGAGCTAGGTCTTGGCCTAACCGCCCCAAATCCAATTGTTGGCGCAGTAATTGTTGATGATTCCGGAGAAACTATTGGTGAAGGTTTTCATCAACGCGTAAATATCGGAGCACACGCAGAGGTAATTGCGCTCAATGCTGCTGGAAAGAAGGCAGAAGGCGCAACACTCGTTCTAACTTTAGAACCATGTAATCACACCGGTAAAACTCCTCCTTGTGTGGATGCAATTATCGCTGCTGGCATTAAGCGAGTTATATTTTCAATGAAGGATCCAAATCCAATCGCTCAAGGTGGCGCCGAGCGACTTCGTGTCAAGGGAGTTGAAGTAGTAGAAGGTGTTCTAAAAGAGAAGGTTAGTTTTTCAAATCGCGCCTGGCTCAAGAAGATTGATGAGAAGCGTCCATATATAACGCTTAAAGTTGCTTCCTCTCTCGATGGAAAGATTTCGGCAGCAGATGGTTCTTCAAAGTGGATTACAAATGAGGTTTCTAGAAGTAATGTAGCGCGACTGCGCAGCGAATGTGATGCCATTGTTACTGGAACTGGAACGGTGATTGCTGATGATCCATCACTAACCGTCAGGGGAATTGTTAGGGCGGGTGCAAAATTTGCTCCAACAAGAGTTGTTCTAGGTAAACGTGGGATTCCTAGCGGCGCAAAGTTGCTTGATGACTCTGCGCCCACGATTCATCTGCAAACAAACGAAATCTCTCAACTTATTGAATTGGCGAATTCCAAAGGCTGGAACCGCATCTTGATTGAAGCTGGCCCAACCCTCACGGGAGCGCTCTTGAAAGAAGGGCTATTTGATGAGCTATTTCTCTACCAAGCTCCCACTCTTCTGGGTGGAAACTTTGATTTCACGCGCGATCTTGGGCTTCGAAGCATTTCAGAGCGCCTAGATCTACAACTTCATGGCGTTGAAACCCTCGGTGACGCTCAAAAAGATCTTCGCCTTCATTTATTGGCGGTGAACTCCTGATGTTTACCGGACTAGTAGCAGATAGAGGGAAAGTTCTCTCAATTTCACAAGAAAGCGAATCTGCCGTAATTGAGATTCAAAGCGCCCTTCTAGATCAAGTAAAAGTTGGAGATTCAATAAGTGTTAATGGGGTCTGCTTAACCGCGATCGAGTTAGACGGAAAGAGCTTTAAGGCAGATGTCATGATCCAAACACTTAAAGTCACAAGTTTGAGTGAAATCAAAGTTGGCGATGATGTAAATCTAGAACTTGCAGCAAGAGCTGACTCAAGACTTGGTGGCCATATCGTGCAAGGGCATGTTGATGGGGTAGGCGTAGTGCAAGAGAACTCATCGGGGGAGAAGTGGAACAAGTTTGTGATTGCAGTTCCAAAGGCTCTTACTAAATACATAGTCAATCAAGGTTCGATTGCCATTGATGGCGTATCACTTACTGTTGGTGAAATTAGCGGTGAAAATGTAACGCTCTGGTTAATCCCAGAAACTCTGACAAAGACAAATCTCGCTGCTAAAACTCCGGGAAATAAGGCGAATATTGAAGTTGATCTCATCGCTAAATATGTAGAGCGCTTGATGAAGCGAGGTGATGAGAATGGCAACTGAGATGCACTTAGCCTTAGATAAATTTAAAAGTGGCGGCTTTGTAATAGTCACTGATGATGCTGATCGCGAGAATGAAGGCGATCTCTTCTTGCTCGCTAGCGCAGCTACGACCGAGAAGATTGGTTTTATGATCCGCCACACTTCTGGGGTCATATGTGTAGCAATGACTGAGGAGCGTTCCCGCCAACTACACCTGCCCCTTATGGTGAAACAGAATCAGGATACAAAGCGAACAGCTTTCACAGTTACTGTAGATGTAAAGCATGGAATCACGACTGGGATAAGCGCGCAAGAGCGGGCCAACACAATTAGAGCGCTAGCAGACTCCAATTCGACTGCTGAGGACTTCATTAGACCTGGTCACATATTCCCGTTAATTGCTGATGAAGGCGGGCTCGCAGCACGACGCGGTCATACCGAAGCGGTTATTGAGATGTGCCTTCGTGCCGGTGAGACTCCGGTCGGTGTAATTAGTGAAATTGTTAATGAGGATGGCTCGATGATGCGCGGAAGTGCGTTATTTGAATTCGCCAAGAAATTTGAGACACCAATCATCTCAATTGCAGAATTGTCAAAAACTCTCTCTCCGGTTAAGCCAAGAAGTAGCGAGAAATTGGATTGGGCAAAGCTTCCGAGAAACGATAAAAACTGGCGGATTGCAACGCATTCTGGTCAAGGCGGAGTAACCCACTCCGTTATGGCACTTGGTGAGATAAAGAGCGAAACTCTTCTTCGCATACATTCTGAATGCTTAACCGGCGATGTTTTTGGTTCAATGCGTTGTGATTGTGGCGATCAGCTCTCGATTGCGCTAAGTGAGATTGAAGCAGCTGGAAGCGGTGTAATCATCTATCTCCGGGAACATGAAGGTAGAGGTATTGGACTTAGCGAGAAGATCCGAGCATATAAGTTGCAAGATGAAGGACTAGATACTGTTGACGCAAATCTTGCGTTGGGCCATGAAGCAGATGAGCGCGACTATCAAGATGCAGTCGAAATCCTAAAGGATCTTGGCATTTCTAAAGTTTCATTACTAACAAATAACCCAGATAAAGAGAGAGCCTTAAGCGCCGCTGGTATTCAAGTCAAATCTAAGAAAATTGGAGTTAAGCCGAATCTACATAACATTGAGTATTTACGGGTTAAGGCCGAGCGTATGGGCCACTCAAATATAGAGAAAGAGGCATAGATGTCGGGTAACGCGCCGAAAATTGAAACGACAAGGCTGGAGAACGCAAAGGTCGCAATCATTTCAGCTAGATGGCACCAAGAAATCTGCGACTCTTTAATTTCTGGCGCAAAGCGCGCTCTTGAAGAATCAGGCGTCAAAGAAATTTCAATCGACTATGTAGCCGGATCATTTGAACTTCCGCTTGCTGCTCAATATGCCCTTAAGTCAGGCGCTGATGCTGCTGTAGTCCTTGGAGTTGTCCTTCGCGGAGAGACACCTCATTTTGATTATGTCTGCCAAGGGGTAACGGATGGAATCATGCGGGTCTCACTCGATCTCGATAAACCAATCGGGTTTGGTGTTCTTACAGTTGATACAGTCGAACAAGCGATTGCAAGAAGCGGTGTAGCTGGAAGTAAAGAAGATAAGGGATATGACAGCGCTATTGCTGCGCTCGACCTACTTCGCGTTAAGCGTGAGTTCTTTGGTAGGTTCGCTAAGTGAGTTCAGCCGGCTCAAAATTTCGTGAGGCGCTTCGCGCTGAATCACCGGTACAAATAATCGGAACCATAAATGCAAATCATGCGCTCTTAGCAAAGCGAGCTGGGTATAAAGCAATCTATCTATCAGGTGGGGGCGTCGCTGCCGGATCACTAGGGGTTCCTGATCTTGGAATCACAACACTCGAAGATGTCCTTATAGATGTTCGGAGAATCACCTCTGCTTGCGATCTACCGTTACTTGTGGATATCGATACTGGATTTGGTCCATCAGCTTTCAATATAGAGCGAACAATTAAGTCACTAATTGGCGCGGGAGCTGCCGGCGCACATATAGAGGATCAAGTGGGCGCCAAGCGTTGCGGCCATAGACCAAATAAGGAAGTTGTAAGCAAAGAAGAGATGGTAGATCGAATCAAAGCTGCAAAAAGTGCTCGCGGAGATAATGAGTTCTATCTAATCGCGCGTACTGATGCGGTCGCAGTTGAAGGAATCGAGAGCGCAATTGAGCGCGCCCTTGCTTATCTCTCGGCCGGCGCTGATGCGATATTTGCTGAAGCGATAACCACACTTGATGACTATCGCCGTTTTACTTCTGCCGTAAAGGCTCCAGTTCTTGCGAATATAACTGAGTTTGGCTTGACCCCGCTCTTCACAATTGAGGAGTTAAGAAGTGCCAATATTGCGATGGCTTTATATCCGCTCTCGGCATTTAGGGCGATGAATAAGGCCGCTGAAAAAGTCTTTGAGACAATCCGTAGAGATGGCACCCAGAAGTCGTTAGTTGGAGAGATGCAGACCAGAGAAGAGCTTTACGAACGGATAAATTATTATGAATACGAAAAGGCTTTAGATAAATTCAACTCTGAGAAGCGCGGAGAATGAGCGAATTTAAGGCAAAAAAGTCGGTGGCCCTATCGGGCGTTCCGGCAGGAGATACCGCTTTATCTACCGTTGGACAGAGCGGAAACGATCTTCACTATCGTGGTTATGACATCAAAGACCTTGCTGAGAATTGTGAGTTTGAAGAGGTTGCATTTTTAATTCTTTATGGCCGATTACCCAAGGAAAGCGAACTAGCAAATTACAAAAATGAATTGGAGAAGTTAAGGGCTCTGCCTAGCGCAGTTTTAACAATTCTTGAGAACTTGCCGAAGAGCGCACATCCTATGGATGTCATTCGAATTGGAGTCTCGGCGCTCGGAACTCATTTGCCTGAGCCGATAAATCACAACGATGAGGGAGCGCTAGGAATCGCCAACAAACTTATTGCTTCCACTCCCTCCATGCTGCTTTATTGGTACCACTTCACCCATAGCGGCAAGCGGATTAACCTTGAAACTGGCGCAAAATCAGTTGGTGAACATTTCTTAACACTTCTACACCAAACTAAACCTAAGGATTCTTGGATAAAGGCGATGCACGCCTCTTTGATTCTCTACGCTGAACATGAATTTAATGCCTCTACTTTTACCGGAAGGGTAATTGCAGGGACCGGTTCTGATATCTACTCCGCAATTACTGGAGCAATCGGGGCTCTTCGTGGACCGAAGCATGGCGGCGCAAATGAAGTAGCACTTGAGATTCAAGAACGCTACCCCAATCCCGCTGAAGCCGAAGTAGATATACGAGCCCGAGTAGCGAATAAGGAAGTAATAATCGGATTTGGACATCCGGTCTACACCATCTCGGATCCAAGAAATCCGATAATCAAGGAGATTGCCCAAACACTTGCAAAGGAGAATGGAGATACGAATCTCTTCCAAGTTGCGGAACGAATAGAAAGTGTGATGTGGGAAGTAAAGAAGATGTTCCCAAATCTAGATTGGTTCTCGGCCGTTGCTTATAAAGAGATGGGAATCCCAACCTCATTTTTCACACCTATATTCATCTTTGCCCGATTAACTGGTTGGTCTGGACACATAATCGAACAACGTCATGACAACAAGATCATCCGCCCCAGTGCAAACTACACCGGTCCTGCAAACCGCTCCTTTGTAAGAATTAAGGATCGATAAATGTCAGCAAATTACACAAAGTCCGATCTTCCTTTTGATCAGGAAATCGTAGATATCGTCGACTATGTATTGAATTACAAGGTTGATTCTGAGTTAGCAAAGAAGACTGCTTGGTACTGTTTCTTAGACACGATTGGTTGTGGCCTTGAGGCTCTTGAATATGAGGCCTGCCGAAAACTTCTAGGGCCAATAACTCCTGGAACAAAAGTTGTTAATGGTGCTCGCGTTCCCGGTACGGATTATGAACTCGATCCAGTACAAGGCGCTTTCAATATTGGCGCTGCTATCCGTTGGTTGGATTTCAACGATACCTGGCTCGCCGCTGAGTGGGGACACCCATCCGATAATTTGGGTGGCATTCTTGCTGTTGCCGATTGGCTCTCTCGAAATTCGGTCACTAACGGTGGCAAGCCGTTAATGATGAGCGAGGTCTTTAGCGCCATGATTATGGCTCATGAAATTCAAGGTTGTATTGCACTTGAGAATTCATTTAACAAAGTCGGCCTTGACCATGTGATTCTCGTGAAAGTCGCATCGACGGCGGTAGTGGGAAAGATGCTTGGTTTAACTCGTGATCAACTTCTAAATGCAGTCTCACTCGCTTGGATTGACGGTCAATCACTTCGCACCTACAGACATTTTCCAAATGCCGGTTCTAGAAAATCTTGGGCAGCCGGAGATGCAACATCTCGAGCTGTACGCCTAGCGCTAATTGCAAAGACCGGTGAGATGGGATATCCATCTGCGCTAACTGCGAAAACTTGGGGCTTCTATGATGTTTCATTTAAGGGAAACAAATTCAAGTTTCAACGCACCTACGGTTCATACGTGATGGAAAACGTCCTCTTCAAGATCTCATTTCCCGCAGAGTTTCACGCCCAAACTGCCGTTGAAGCAGCCTTCAAACTACATAGCGAAATGCTCGCTAAGGGTAAGAGTTTGGATGACATAGAGCGGATAGAAATCCGCACCCATGAAGCTTGTATCCGAATTATTGATAAAAAAGGTCCACTTAGAAATCCTGCTGATCGCGATCACACAATCCAATACATGGTTGCTGTTCCACTCATATTTGGCCGGTTAACGGCGCGGGATTATGAGGATGACATTGCCCAAGACCCAAGAATTGATGCTCTTCGCGAGCGAATAGTCTGCAAAGAAGACCCAGAATTCACCAAGGATTACCACGACCCAGAAAAGCGCTCTATTGCTAACGCTCTCACTCTAATTTACAAAGATGGCACAAAGAGCGATGAAGTGGCAATCGAATATCCCGTCGGACACAAGCGGCGCAGAGAAGAGGGTATGCCGCTTCTCATCGAGAAGTACAAGACAAATCTCGCTCGCATCTTTGATAAGAATCAAATTGAAAAGATCGAGAAGGCAACTTTGAATTATGAGGATCTAGCAAAAACTCCGGTAAATGAATTGATGGAGATATTTGTAAAGCGGGCCTAGCGATTCTGCGGAAAGCCTAGATTTATGCCACCGTGGCTTGGGTCAAGCCATCTACTTGTGACTACTTTGCCACGTGTAAAGAAATGAACCCCCTCACTTCCATGTGCATGAGTATCGCCAAAGAGCGAGCTCTTCCAACCGCCGAATGAGTAGTAAGCCGTCGGGACTGGGATTGGAACGTTAATTCCGATCATTCCTACTTGGACTTCGTTCTGGAATCTGCGGGCAGCGCCACCATCATTGGTGAAGATTGCAGTTCCATTTCCGTATCGATGGCTATTGATAAGAGTTAAGCCCTCCTCATAGCTCTTAACGCGAATAACAGATAAGACTGGACCAAAAATCTCATCGGTATAGATACTCATGTTGGGTTTTACTTGATCAAAGAGGGTAGGCCCTAACCAGAACCCGCTAGCGGCGCCATCGATCTTTGGATTTCGCCCATCGACAACTAACTTCGCACCTTCGCCTTCACCAGCATCAATATATGAAGCGACTTTGTCGCGATGCACAGAAGTAACAAGCGGTCCCATATCGGCGCCGGCACTTCCATCTCCGGTTCTAAGTTTGCTCATTCGTTCGGCAATCTTCTTAACTAACTCATCGCCAATCGGTTCGACTGCAACGAGAGCCGAGATTGCCATGCATCTCTCACCGGCAGAGCCAAAACCGGCATTAACAGCGGCATCGGCTGCGAGATCTAGATCAGCATCGGGCAGAACCAGCATGTGATTCTTTGCCCCACCCAAAGCCTGGATTCGCTTACCTGCTTTAGTTCCATTTTCATAGATGTATTTAGCAATCGGAGTTGAACCAACGAAAGAAACGGAAGCAATATCGGGATGTTCCAAAATCGCATCTACCGCGACTTTATCGCCATGTACAACATTAAATACGCCATCGGGTAGACCCGCCTCTTTCCAATACTTAGCAATGAGTAGTGAAGGAGTTGGATCTTTCTCACTTGGCTTCAAGACAACGGTATTTCCAGTCGCAATCGCAATTGGGAAGAACCACATCGGAACCATCGCAGGGAAATTAAATGGCGAGATGATCGCAACCACGCCAAGTGGTTGCCGGATTGAGTAGACATCGATTCCGGTTGAGACCCCTTCGCTAAATCCACCCTTTAAGAGATGGGGAATACCACAAGCAAACTCAACAACTTCAAGTCCGCGGGTTACTTCACCAAGAGCATCAGATAGAACCTTCCCATGCTCGAGCGTGATCGCTTTAGCCAACTCCTCTTTGCGCGCATTCACTATCTCGCGAAATGCAAAAAGTACCTGAGTGCGCTTTGCAAGTGATGTGTTGCGCCAATCTAAAGACGCCTTCTTGGCAGCGCTTACCGCATCATTTATAACCGCAGCGCTAGCAAAATCGACCTTTGCAGTTACCTCACCAGTTGCTGGATTGAATACATCGCCACTTCGCTCAGAGGTTCCGCTCCAAGGCGCGCCATTTATAAAGTGAGTTATCCGTTCTACGCTCAATATTAATCCTTGCCTTCATAGAAATTCGAAATTGTGCCAAGCGCAGCGTCAAGAATTGCAATTCCTTCACGCGCTTCCTCTGCCGTTATGTTGCAAGGAGGGACAACATGTAAGCGATTGAAGTTTGTAAATGGCATAAGGCCACGCTTCTTACATTCATTTACTAGCGCGGTCATTGCTGGACTAGTTCCTCCGTAGGGAGCAAGTGGCGCTCTAGAGCTTCGATCCGTTACGAGATCTAGCGCCCAGAACACTCCGAGTCCGCGGACCTCACCAATCACTTTATGCTTCTTAGCTAATTCACGAAGTCCAGGGCCAATTACCTTCTCACCAATTTCAGCAGCCTGTTCGACAATTTTCTCTTCTTTCATGACATCAATCGTTGCCACTGCTGCGGCGCAGGCAAGCGGATGCCCCGAGTAAGTGAGTCCGCCCGGAAATACTCGATCATTAAAGGATTCAGAAATCGGAGTTGAAATTACAACGCCACCAAGTGGGACATAACCTGAGTTAACCCCTTTAGCAAAAACAATTAGGTCGGGCTCTACAGCAGAGTGTTGATAAGCAAACCACTTCCCAGTTCGTCCGAAGCCAGACATAACTTCATCGCCAATCCAGAGAATTCCATACTTATCACATAGTGCGCGTACGCCCTCGAGATAACCTTTTGGCGGAATTAGAACTCCAGCGGTTCCAACTACGGACTCGATCAAGATTGCGGCAATTGTTTTAGAGCTTTCGAAAATGATTGTGTTCTCAAGATGCTCGAGCGCCCGTGCACATTCCTCTTCTTCTGATTTTGCCCAGAAGGCGCTGCGATAGGCATAAGGGCCAAAGAAATGAACATGTCCATATGCAAACTCATTTGGCCAACGGCGCGGATCACCGGTAGCTGAGATCGCCGCCGAGGTATTGCCGTGATACGAGCGATAAAAAGAGAGAATCTTGTGACGTCCAGTAAACAAACGAGCCATTCGAATCGCATTCTCAATTCCATCGGCGCCACCGTTTGTAAAGAAGACCTTGGCAAATTTTGAGCCAGCAAGTTCGACTATTCGCTTAGCGGCCTCGCTTCTCACATCATTTGCAACTTGTGGTGCAACGGTGGCAAGTACATCTGCTTGCTTCTTGATGGCATCAATGACTTTCGGATGTTGGAAACCTATGTTGGTGAAAACTAATTGACAGGAGAAATCAAGGTATTTCTTGCCATCGAAATCCCAGAAGTAAGCGCCTTTGCCGCCAGCGACTGGGAGTGGAGAAATCTGCCCCTGTGCAGACCAAGAATGAAAAACATATTTTCGATCTAGATCAAATACTTCTTTACCGCGCTCGGGGTTGGGGATGATCTCCGACATATCGCTATCTAATCACTACTACCTATCGATACGCAAAAGTTCAATCAGTGGCGAAGAGTTTCCGACGCGACATGGGTGCACTCTATATTCGCTGGATTCGATAAGCACTTGCCGCAGAGGAGATAGAGCTGGTGGCAAGACTGGTTCGCACAATTAGTAAAAGACTTTGTTGGGCTGCCGCAGAGATCACATTCACCGATGATCTTGGTATCAGGGGAGAAATCAACAGTCATGCGACCATCGAAGGTATACAAAGAGCCCTCCCAATAACCTTGATTGCCATACCTCTCGCCGTACAGAACTATTCCACCTTCAATCTGATAAACCTCTTCAAATCCGCGCTTTTTCATGACGCTAGAGAGGATTTCGCAGCGAATGCCACCAGTGCAATAGGTAACAATCGGCTTTGTTTTTAGGTGATCAAACTTTCCACTTTCAATTTCGCCGATAAAGTCCTTAGTTGTCTTTACTTCAGGAACCACGGCATTCTTGAATTTACCAACCTTTGCCTCATAAGAATTACGACCATCGAAGAAGACAACCTCATCGCCGCGCTCTTCAATCAGTTTATGTACTTCTTCTGGGGTTAAGTGTTCGCCACCATCAATCACACCTTTTGCATCTACTTTAATCTCATCAGCAACTCCAAATGAGACTAATTCATCTCGTACCTTGACGCTAAGCCTTGGAAAATCTTCTCCAGTTCCATCAGACCATTTGAAATCAATCTTCTTAAACCCTGGATATTGCCTAGTCTGCTTTACGTAACTCTTAAGTGCAGACATATCGCCACCGAGTGTTCCGTTGATTCCATGGCGCGAGATGAGAATTCGCCCTTTAAGTCCTAAGGAGTCGCAAAGAGTTGTCTGCCACAAACGCACAGCTTCCGGATCTGTTACCGGAGCAAAGCCGTAATAAAGGATGATTTTCTGCAATTCCACAGCCAAATGATAGGACTTTTCGATAGTTTATACGTATGCGTGAGAGACTTGGGTAATGGCAGCCCGTAAGAAACCAGAACCAAAAGCCAGTGCGCCGGAAACACGTAGTCGCGAAGGAATTGATTGGTTCTCGCTTTACATTTATGCAGTATCTCTAATAACCATTTTGATTTGTTTGTTCTCAATGGTTGCCATAGTCCGCGGGGTTGTTGATGCTGCGTGGCCTGATCCAGGTTACTTTGATCCTTACAACATTCCCAAGGATAGTAATTTGTCTCCCGAGCAAATTAAAGAGAATTTTATAGAGCAAAATAGAAGGTCAGCAATTAAATCAATAGTGACTTCTTTCGCTACCTTCCTTGTGGCCGGTCCGCTCTACCTGTATCACTGGCGTTTAGCTAAACGTCGCCGTGGAGAAGCATAAAGACTAGCCCGCCTTAAAAGTCTCCTTAATCATTGCAAGCAGTAATTTCTCATCTACCTTCCAATCCACAGGAACTCGCACTGTCTTCTTATTCACTTCGTACCCCGAAAGTTCCTTTTTCAATTTCTTCAGAACGGCTGTATTCCAAGGAGCTATGAGCAGGTGATTTTTTGATGCCGAACAACCAAATACATACCTATCGCCATCTTTTAGCATCGGCTGATTCCAAGCGATTACTAATTCCAATTTCGGGTATTTCTTCTTAATCACACTAAAGATCTTGCGCATGGTTTTTGCTTTGATCGGCTCAAGCGATGCAAAGAAGTCTTTTGGCGACTCATGTCGTTTGGAAGTTAGAGAGCCCCTTGAATACATAACTAAGGCATTTGCATGTGCTTGAGAAAAACCAAAATTCTCCCGAAGGAAAGCGACCTGTTCCGGATACTTTTTACCAGCTACCTTCTTCATCTGGGCAAACCAAAAGCTCATAGGTTCGCCATACCGCTTCTCAATTGCGGGAAAGTGTGATTCTCGCTTCGACTTATCTTTCATATCGACCCTAACAATAGTAATAAGTGGTGGCAAATCGAACTCTCTTGTATCTTCACCAACATGCTCGCATTCATCACTGGCGGAAGCCGGGGCCTAGGTAAGGAAGTCGCCAAGGCGCTCGTTAATAAGGGCTACGACGTTGTCATCATCGGCAAAGATAAAGCGCGCGCAGAATCCACAGCCGGTGAACTAGGAGTTAAGTTCGAAATAGCTGATCTTGAAGACCAGCAACAGGCAAGAGCTATATCTGAATCGATGCTTACAAATTATGGCACTCCTCAGGTACTCGTTCTCGCACATGGTGTAATGAGCGAGAAGTTAGCCAAGACCTTAAGAACTAATGATGCTGAGTGGAATCGCGTACTAAACATAAATCTCAATTCAACTTTCACTCTCGTAAATTCAATCGGCGCAAAAATGGCAGAAGCTCGATTGGGAAGAATCATCATTTTCTCCGCATGTCTTGGACGAATGTCCGGTCCGGGAAATGCTGGCGGCCTTGCTCCGTATCGAATCTCTAAAGCTGGGGTAAACGCTCTAGTCCGAAATCTCGCTCACGAAACTGGTCATGGATCTAGGGGACTACTCGTTGATGCAATCTGCCCCAACCACAGTCGTACTGATATGGGCGGACCCGATGCACCAAGAAGCGCAGCAGAGGGAGCCGAGACAGCGATTTGGTTAGCGACCCGTGAATTCAATAGTGGAGATATAACGGGCGTGCTTTGGGAAGATCGAGAAGTGATTCCTTGGTAAGCCTTACCGTTATATTGAAACCACAGGCGTAACCTAAGTTCATGGAACTCTTCGATATTCTCTACCCACTTGGTGTTTTCATCTTTGCATGGCTTTGGGGCTGGTCTTTCACGCACTTCATTGACCAGTAACCCCTACCCATTTAAGTAACCGTGAAAGCTAAAATAAAGAACGGCTTTGCGCCCAAAGTTTGTATTCGTTGCAACCGCGAATTTGAATGGCGTAAAAAATGGGCCCGGGATTGGGAAAACGTGAAGTACTGCTCTGACCGATGTCGAGGCGGCAAAAACTAGTTCTTATCTACACCCTTAGTCGCAAATGCAAATACAGCTAGGCCAAGAACTAGCGCGCCTGCGCCAACTCCATAAGAAATAACATCATCAGAGCGATTTGAATCTACAAACACTCCCACAAAAACCACTGCAAGTATCGCTACCACAACACCAATTAACTTCGACTTTAACTCATCAAGATCTCTTACGCGCAGCCACCGAGGAACGTCGATATTGGCATCAATAAACAACTCATAAAGACCATAACCAATCACAAGAATTACTGTCCCAAGCAAAATGGCATCGATCGCGGTAAGAACCTCAACTATCGTCTCTTTCAAACCTAGATCATTCAGAATTGCATCAACCACTACTATCGCAATCGCAATCGAGCCCTGTGCCATCAAAAGTATCCCCCCAAAAATCGAAGCCAGAGCAGGGACAAAGACCGCATACCGAGTGAGCCCAATTACTCGCTTCATCGAGTTAAGCCTCGCACCCACCTGATGCGATTACAAGCACCGCGGCATCATTACCGTTTGGATGCCGGAGCCCTGGTCCCGATTCTGGCTCTACTTACTCTCTGTCTATACAGCTATCGCTTTGCCATCACCAAAACCCCAAGTCTGAGATATAAAAATCTAATATAAAATGGAGAGGTGATTGGGCACAGGAACTCGGCAAGTCCTCGATATCGTCTCCGAGGGGCAGTTGTATCTCAAGGGATTAAGTCCCTAACTTCTATGACACCAAGAGTCTTTGGTCTAATCGTTTTTCACTTGTCGCCTCAGAAGTCTTAGGCTAATAATGGAAATTGGAATTTTGATTATTGCTTTTTTTACGATCTTAATTGGGGTCCTTATATATTGGGTTGATCACCCTACTAAACCTCCGCGGAAGATCACTGGTCGGGGCGGAGACTTCAACGAGTAGTGGAAAATCTAGATCTAAATTATGACTTTGGCTTGCGAGCAGATCTAGACAAGAAAAGTGCAAATACCAATGCCAGAACTATTCCTGTGTTGACACCCATCTCATATAGCGATCGATTAAACGATTCCCCGAGTTTGTCCTTCTCCATTGTAAGAGCTGCGCCTACGGTCAATATATGGCGTACCGCGGCTATCACACCAATAATCAAGAAACTATCTAATTGAAAAATACCGTCAGTAAAACGAACGACAACAGTGCGCATAATCTCGAGAATAATTACCACAAGTAGGATGTCATTTATTCCTTGAATCATGCCAGTTGGGAAAAAAGGGCGAGTGTCAATTAATCGCTGGAGACTAAATAGGGCTGCGAGTACCGCAATAATGAAAAGGAGTATTCCGAGAAAACCGTGGACGATGTCTTCTAACTTATCTATAAATTTGGAGGGAATGAGTGACTTGTCTTCCTTGAGTGTTTTTTTAAGTGAGCCAAAGTACCTAGAGAGCATTCATTCTCTTTTCTACACGAAGTGAAGACTGGAAACGGCGAACGAGGGCAACGGATGACCACCGAATGCACTCCATCTGCAGAGAGTAGCGGTCGCACTATACGATTTCTAGAATCCCCAACAAGGGGTAGATTCCCCAGATGCAGAAGTACTTACAGGTTCTCCTTGGATTTATGCTCTGTTACACGGGCATTCTGCACCTAACTAAAAGACGGGAGGAATTCCAGGCACAAGTACCATACTGGCTCGGGATTGACGCAGATCTTGTAGTTGTCGCCTCAGGAGCAATAGAGATACTTCTTGGTATTGCCTTAGTGACCTTATGGCGAATTCGAAAGCAAGTCGGGGTTGTTACTGCCTTGTTTTTTGTCGTGGTCTTTCCTGGAAATATCTGGCAATATATCGATGGGATTGATGCATTTGGGCTTAATAGCGACAGGGATAGAGCACTTCGGTTACTCTTCCAGCCAATCTTGATTCTTTGGGCGCTTTTTGCCACGCAAACTATAGGAAAGAAGTCATAGACAAGGCTTTTTGACAGCTCAATAACAAGCATCTGGCATTCGTTTGACTTATGTCCCAAAGCCACCTCGTCTCACTCCTTGCAGGTAGGCTTCAGCTAAGTCAGGCGTCTGCCTGGGATAGGATAAAAAAATGGAAGAAAGAGTTTTCCTTCAGTTATGGAACCAAAAGCGTCTACAAATCATTATCGCCCAAATTGGCCCAACAATAGTGTTAATTCCAGTTCTGGTCTTGGCCGCTCAAGGAACATTTGCGTCTGCAAATGATGCCGCGGGCTATCTGGCGATCGCTGTAGTGGCTGCTACCGGATTTTTAGGAATCGTCTCACAATACGCGGCTATTCGCGAGGCACAAGCGCTTCTACTTGATATGAACAAAGTTACGAATCCAACGGCTCTCACGCAGAAAGTTGCGTCATCAAGTAAGCATCTATCCCTCACCGCTTTGGCGGTGGTGGGCTTAGGTCTGATCACCTTTGCGTCGGTTGTTTTGGCAGTAATGGGCTGATGATTGGTTGCTTTCAAACTTATCGGCAGTTTCAACGACTGAGACACAGGCTAGAAAGGTGAGGAGGGCGCCAATTCGTGTAGGAACAATTGTGACATGGCGTCACCGTGGCGGAAAGGCATCAGGAAAGATCTTACGAATAGTAAGAAAGGGGCGATTAAAATTGCCTAACTCAAATTTTTCTCTGAACGCAAACCCGGATGAACCTGTGGCATTGATTGGATTGCTTAAAGAGGGGGACTTGACTTCTGTTCGGGTTGTTCATCGTCTGAGATCTCTTAAGCGAAAAGCCAAGTGAAACGTGGCCTTTGATAACTCGTCGCTGAAATTAGTTAATCTCGAGGATGATTTACTAGAGATAGTTGAGAGAGATTTTGTCAATCTTTACTCAGGGACTCCCAGTCGTAGTCCCATACCTGGTGGACAAAGTGCGGCAAATAGGGCGCTAGAGAGCCTTGACATTTCGGGGTATGCCCGCGATCGCTCACAGGTATTGCCCAAAGAGGCGCGGGGAGCCAGCATGCTCTCACCCTATATTCGTCACAACCTTCTGACTCTCAAGCAGGTGTACGAAGCAGTAAGTAATGCACCTTTCAAAGATCGCCTGAAATATCAAGATGAACTTTTGTGGCAAGAGTATGCCCGCCATCTTTACGCCCGAATCGGCGTGAGGCTTTTTGATAATTTACGGTACAACGCTAACCGGGATAGCTCAGGTGCCGGTTGGGAGACAGAGATGCTGTGTATCAAGAGCGTTGTAGGCGAATTGGAAACAGATGGCTGGTTAGTAAATCAAGCTCGGATGTGGCTAGCCTCGCACTGGAGTGTTCGCAACGATAAAGGCTGGATACATGGGCAAGAGGAAATGTTTCGCCACTTGATCGACGGCTCAAGAGCTGCAAATCTTCTGGGTTGGCAATGGAGCGTAGGAGCTGGCACGGGCAGGGCCTATGGCTTTGCCAGGTGGCAAGTGGAAAAAAGAGCGCCAGGGTTGTGCAAAAGATGTCAGTTGAGATTGGGCTGTCCAATTCAGAACTTTCCGGACGAAAGAATTCTCAAGCAACTTCCCAGGGAGCCCCTCTTGGAGTCTGATCGCGATTTGGCTGCTACCGCCGGCCCAAAAAAGCCGGAAATTCTTAGTAAGCCTCGATATGTCCTTTTAACCATTGATTCTTTGGGAGATGGTGATCCAGCGCTAATGGCCAATCCAGGGATTCCGGCAGTGTTCATTTTTAATCAAATGGCTCTTGCAAAACTACAATTGAGCGCAAAGAGAATAAGTTTTTACCTTGAGACTCTAAAGGATCTTAGTTGTCGACGCGAGCTCAATGTCTTTCTAGGCGATCCTTATCTGTTTGCGACACAAAATCCAGTAGCAATTACCTTTGCCCCAGTTCCGTCATTTAAAAAGTTTACTCAGCGAGCTGTGACTTATCCCTACCCCTGGCTCGTTTATCCCCACGGTAAATCTCTCAAAAGCTTCTCCGCCTGGAGGGGGGCAATCACTCTTTCGGTATGAGCATTCGGCCTTTCTTCGCATGCTTTATTCTCATCACAATAGCTGTCTCTTCCCAAAAAGTGTATTTGGGTTAAGCACGGACCAGAGGGCATGAACTGTTGGTTAGTGTGTGTCTCCGCCTTCTGTCTACAAGGGACTCGTGTTTGTTAACCTATGTTGAGATTAAGTGCTTGTGAGGGGGGATATGCGAAACCTTTTTGATATTAGGAACTTCAACATCAAAACATTCGATGTTTTGTTGATAAATTATTTGAACAGAATTTCGATGCCTGTGCTTCGAGTATCTCTTGGTGTGGTTTTTATCTGGTTTGGGGCCCTAAAACCTTTTGGTAACTCACCCGCAAACGAAGTAATAGTCAAAACAATTTACTGGTTTGATCCTGACATCTTCATCCCTATTTTGGGTTATTGGGAGATGCTAATTGGCCTGTGCCTGCTCTTTACTCCCTGGATTCGCTTTGGCCTCTTTTTGCTAGCGCTACAAATGCCTGGAACTTTTTTGCCCTTGCTTCTGCGCCCCGAGATCTGCTTCACAAACTTCCCATTTAACTTGACTCTGGAGGGTCAATACATTGTCAAAAACTTGATTTTGATCGGTGCCGCTATGGTTGTTGGTAGCAAATTAATCCCATTAAAGAGCAGAAATCTTGTAAAGTAAGCGACAGGGGAATAGGGAGGCAATTTTCAAGGTTTGCTTTCCTCAGTCCTAGTGGTGCAAAGGTACTGATAGCGCATTCTTCATGTCCTCGACCGTCATTTTATTTTCGTTTTTTGTCACACTACTACAGAGGGTGCAGCAAAATTTCCACTGCCAGAATGTGTTCGCGTAGTACCCCAACTTATACTTAGCCACAAAAGTGTGAGCTGGTAAGAGGTGACAGTTCATACATCGTCTTGGTAATGACAACTTATTTACCTGTTGCACCTCCGCTCTATATCCTTTGGTATAAACAAAACCCATTCCGTAGAGTTCAACATCGATTAAGAAGGCTCCAGGATTAAGCGTCAATTCAAATTTTGCATCACGATACTCCCGATAGGCATAAAATCCACAATCGCAATCTGCTATTGGAGGAATGTGCTCTTCCTTAATATCGCATCTCGCATGGTCATCTGCATAGTAAGTTTCCCCCGTCAAGCCTGTAAGCATGGGGGGGCGATTCGTAATTAACGCTAACTTATATCCCACCATGGCTTCACTTGGAAGAAGAAAAGGATCGGACGTAATTAATTTTTTTCTGTTGCGCTGCGACTGCACCATGGCATGGTCCGATCGTGCTCCCACGAAAACGAAACCGGTAATAAAAAGTAGCGGAACGAGACCTACAAAAGCGTAGAGCGAGTTGAGCACAAGGCTCCTCGAAATTAAGGGATTTTCACTTTTACTGAAAGCTCCTAGAAAGTGAGCCAAAACTAAAACTCCCACTGCAAGGATTGGATAAAGACGAACACCACGAATCAAGCCACGCCTGAGGGTCGCTGTTGACACCCCAAGAGTAAACACTGTTGCGCTGGTTTTTTCCTCCTAAGAACCGGGGAGATAAAAGTGGCGAAATCTGAGAACTTGGCTACATTAGGAACCTGCTACATCAATGACTAAGGAGTCTCTTTGGCTGAGATTGGACAACCTGAGCGAGTGGTTCGGCGTGAACGCGAAGTTTCGCCAGCCCCTATCCCAAGTGAGCCCCCTGTGACCCCTGAATTGGAGCCAGCAGGAAAGTGAAAGTACAAAAGTGGTACCGGCCCCCTCTCTCTGCGCCCAACATGGAGGATGTAGCGACTCAAAAGATCAATTAGAGGTGAAGGATATTACCTCGTTAGATACGGGACTACTCCTTGCCCTCGCGTCAGGACTTGCGACTCTTATCGGCTGGTGTGTTGTTGGCCTTCGGAAGAATCCGTCGGAGCGCTTTGTAGCTATCACGCTTCTTATCGTGGCAATTGTCATGCTAACCATTAGCACCGGACAACTGATCCCATCTGCTTTGGATAGTGGTCTTGATAAAACACAAGTGGCTATCGCAACGACGGTCGGTCTGTTTCTCGTGCTCTCGTTTTCCTCTATTCCTCTCCAGAGGGACGGTTCACGGGCAAAAAATCAGGTACTTCTAATCACCGTTGCTCTCAGTTTCCATAACCTTCCCGAGGGTGCGGCTCCAATCGGCGCAACTTTGGTTAATGTTCAAACGGGGATCTCTACAGCCATTGTTCTTGCATTGCACAATATTCCTGAAGGCATCGCCATAAGCGCGACGGCCCTAATGGCAGGCTATGGTCGAAGAATTGCATTTTATCTGACACTCACCGCAACGCTTGCAGAGATTTTGGGCGCCATTGCTGTTTACTTAAGTAAACCGCTTCTCCAAAGTGAGCAGTCTGTAGGATTTCTTCTTAGTGGTGTTGCAGGCATAATGATTGCAATTTGTGTAAAAGAATTAATCCCACACTCTTTCAAAGTACTTCTTCGCAGTCGTCATGTCTAAAAAATACATTTTTTGCAGTTTTAGATAACTAGTCACTCATGGGCGAAAATTGAGTGCTTAAAGCAATCTTTACACATGAATCACCGTTTAACGCGTTGAGTATTTTAAGGTGCCAGTACAAGGTCCCGAAAAAGGAGACTTAGGATTCCGTTTTTTGAACTCCTCTAGCGACCGGATAAGCGTCACCCTTAATTTCCTTTTGATACTTGATGTATGCCGAGACCTTCTTGTACCCTCCCATGGTATGTACGATGATGAGGACTGGAAAGATGACCTGCGGGAGAAAAAGCGGCTAAGAGATGACGAAATTAAAAAGAATAAAAAAACTTGGAAAAGAATCTCATTTATTACCCTTTTTGTTATTGCAGTTATTGGAATCTTTAAAGGATAGCGTCTGCTCTTACTTTCGACTTAATTTTTCATACGCGGCGATCTCATTCTTCAATTCCTGATACTCCTCACACGAGGTGCCACAAATGTCCTTCAATTTAGCAAGATTGTTCTTTGCTTGGCGAAGCTGCTTCAGTTTAAGAAAGAGCTCGCCCTGGTATTCCAACGCCCCTAGGTGTTTACTGTCAAGAGAGAGCGCTCTTCGGTAGTACTTCGTTGCATTCTTGATGTCCCCCATATTTCGAGCGGCGAATCCCGAAAGATTCCAAACCTCCGGATTGTTCTTATCTTCGCTCCGCAACTCCTTAAGAATTTTCTCCGCCTTAACCCAATTCTCTGATTTTAGAAGTGTAAGCGAGGTAGCCAAGCGCTCCACCAGAGTTAATTTTGTCGGAGTTGGCGTCGGAGTTGGCGTCGGAGTTGGAGTTGGCGTCGGAGTTGGAGTTGGCGTCGGAGTTGGAGTTGGCGTCGGAGTTGGAGTTGGCGTCGGAGTTGGAGTGGGCGCACAGTAGAGCTATTGCCGCTGGGAGCGGCCTGCGCTGGGTGGATTCCTGCCACTACAGTAGAGAGGGCAGTAACACACAAACACGCAACCCAAAATCTCATATCGATAAGATAACAGAACGCTCGCAGGACAGTAGCCTTTCCCATGGAGTTCGTGATGTACACAACCCCCTGGTGCGGTTATTGCAAAAGATTGAAGGCACAGTTAATCGAGATGAGTATTAGCTTCCAGGAGGTCAATATTGAGGAAACTCCAGGTGCCGCACAAATTGTAGAGAGAGCAAATGGGGGTAATCAGACCGTTCCAACCTTAATTTTCTCCGATGGAAGCGTCATGACAAATCCTTCCGCACGGCAGGTCCAACAGAAACTTGCCAAGTTATCTTGAAGAGCTCAATTCGGTCAGAACGGGACTCACGATTAAAATTACGAAGACTGCCACGAGAATCAAGAAAATTAAGAGTAGAGAAAGCCCTCGTCCCACCCTTTGAGGCAATCCTCTTATTTGACTTTTTCTATCGGCATCAAGGTCTTTTAAGACATTAGCAAAATGAAAAGCCACGCCAAGAAGTGACCCAATTACAAGAACCAGAATCGGTGGACTGCGATCAACAGCATAAAAAATTGAGGCGGGAAGAGCAGCGCAAGCGATTAGGTAAGGCAGCGGCGACGTAATCTTAAATTTAAAGTAAAAATTGTAAGTGATGCCGCAGCCAACCCCAAGTAAGTAAACTGCGCCACCCTTAAATCCAAGCGGTCCCAGCAAGATGGCTATCACTGCGAAAGGCGTAAGCAGAGATGTTGCTCGCTTGAGGCTCCTGGTTGTGATTTCTCCGCTGACGAGGGGTTTTTTTATCCGATGATGAATCAAATCATCTCGATAGTCATAGATGTCATTACTCCAACCAATTAATAGTTGTCCAAGAAAGACAGTGAAGGCAAGTGCAACCGCTGGCCCCTCTCGCCATAGCAGTGTAGACAGGGCATAAGAAATTGTTGTAATGAGCATCGCTGGGCCAAAATGAGCCGCCCGAGCGAAGGCCACTACAATCATCACAACCGAAGAGTGCCACAGTCTTCACATGGATTCTAAAGCTTTCGCAGAAATGAAGGGTAGAAACGTTTAGACCTCAACTACCCTGTGGGCGATGGTTGTGTATATTCGTCAGATGGAATTTCTTCTGGTGGGTTTAGCGATACTTATTATTCTCTTGGTTGCCAAAAGTGGATCGAGTAAAAGGAAATGAGCATGCGAAAATGCTACTTTCTGTTTTTCTGTTTTAAAATCTACGGGCAGTGCTCAAGTGATCATAATAATGTTCAAATAAATTTCTAATGGAATCGCTTGTGCTTGCTGCACTTATTGTCGCGGGGCCTGCTCTATACGGTGGTCCTATCGCCCTCCTACTCTCACTGTTGCGCCGTCATAAAATGTCTCGTTTCCGTCGCAGGTTGATATTTGCCCTTGCAACCTTGGCTATTATCAGTGGAGCCTATGTGCTGGCTGAAGAGGCAAATAACTGGATAAACGGCCAAACCCACTTCGGAAACTTAGGAATGATCGGTCTCTTGGGGGTATCAACTGGATTTGTTGCTATGTGGCGCGCGCGTTTGTCCCCTGCAGCATGGCGTGGGAATTAGCGATTGTAGCGATGGAAATTGAATCTTTTTGTCGGAGCTGATCTCCGACAAACCACGAGCTTCTCCCACCCTTACCCCCCTCAGGTTAAACTTCTTCAATGGAATTAGCGTTTCTTCTTTTGTTAATCCCCGCGGCCGCTCTATTCCTCTGGTACTGGCTCTATTTCAGACATCAGAAGGACGAGTCTTGTGACAAGCGATTGCGCTCGCGTGATGAATTCAAAGGTAAAATTCAGAAGCGTACGGGCGGTACTGAATAAGCACCCCGTTCATATCGCAACTACTCTCGTCGATATTGCTCCGGCTGTTTCTCACTTGAGTGTGAATTCCACGATTGACTCATTTGTGCCACACTTGAGTCATCGTGAAAGGATTTAAGTTTGCCCTCTTCACCGCGTAATGAGACGGTCAACATTCGAGAGAATCTCGGTCTTCACTGCCTTGTCTGGGACAATAACGAGATCCCAACAGGCACAGCATTTTTACT
>VGAG01000011.1 GCA_016870835.1 Actinomycetota bacterium
AATAGAGAAGCTGCAAGACTTGAGCGCGAAGCTCGTCGCAGCGCCCGAATGGCTCGTCGTAGTCGTAACTCAAGTGATGATGACAGTGATTCAGATGAGGGCGATGAAGGAGAAGAAACCGTCAACCAATCTGAAACTGATAATTCAAGTAGCCAAGATTCCAACTCTTCAAGTCGTGAAGATCGTGGTTATGACCGTGGTGGAGATCGTGACTTCCGTCGTGACCGTCACCGTGATCGTGGCGATCGTGGTCGTGACCGTCACCGTGATCGTGGCGATAGAGGTGATAGAGGTAGAGAGCGTGAAATCACGATCTCTGAGGATGATGTCTTACTACCGGTCGGTGGCTTACTAGATATTCTCGAAAATTATGCCTTTATCCGCACTGGTGGATATTTACCGGGCCCAAATGATGTTTATGTATCGCTCCACCAAGTCCGTCGCTATGGACTTCGTAAAGGTGATGTTGTTACCGGCCAAGTCCGCCAACCTCGCGAAGGTGAGCGCCGTGAGAAGTTCAATGCCTTAGTACGCGTTGACACCGTTAATGGCATGGATCCAGAGACTTCTAAAGATCGAATTGAATTTTCCAAGCTAGTTCCGCTCTACCCACAAGAGCGCCTAAGACTTGAGACTGAGCCAAATATCCTCACCACTCGTGTAATTGATTTGATTTCACCGATTGGTAAGGGTCAGCGTGGACTTATCGTCTCGCCACCAAAAGCTGGAAAGACCATGGTTCTCCAATCCATCGCAAATGCGATAACTAAGAACAATCCAGAATGTCATCTGATGGTGGTACTTGTAGATGAGCGCCCTGAAGAAGTAACTGATATGCAGCGCTCAGTAAAAGGTGAAGTTATCGCTTCTACCTTTGATCGCCCTGCTGATGATCACACCTCTGTTGCTGAACTTGCAATTGAGCGCGCAAAGCGTTTAGTTGAACTTGGACATGATGTTGTAGTTCTTCTTGATTCAATCACTCGCCTAGGTCGCGCATACAACATCGCAGCTCCAGCATCCGGAAGAATTCTCTCCGGTGGTGTTGATTCCGCAGCTCTTTATCCACCTAAGAAATTCTTTGGCGCAGCGCGCAATATTGAAGATGGTGGCTCGCTAACAATTCTGGCAACAGCGCTAGTTGAGACTGGCTCTAAGATGGATGAAGTTATCTTTGAAGAGTTTAAAGGAACTGGAAATATGGAACTTAAACTCGATCGCAAATTTGCAGATAAGCGAATCTTCCCAGCTGTAGATGTTGATGCCTCTGGAACTCGTAAGGAAGAGATCCTTATGGGCCCAGAAGAATTAAATATCGTCTGGAAGTTGCGCCGCGTACTTCACGCTCTTGATTCACAGCAAGCCCTAGAACTTCTCCTTGAGAAGATGAAGGGCACTAAATCCAACGTAGAGTTCTTGATGCAGGTTCAAAAGACCACGGTCGGGCCTGATCAGAACGGAAATTAGCCCTTTAGCCAGGGCCCGGGTAGCCTTGCGCAGCGCTGGTTCACCGATTTAAGAAATTAATTCGGACCCAGCAACGAATTAGGAGATGTAATGAAGAACGATATTCATCCAAATTATGGCGAGACCACTGTTACATGTGGTTGCGGCGAGACCTTTAAGACTCGCTCCACAATCGAGACTGGTTCACTTTTCGTTGAAGTCTGCTCGGTCTGTCATCCCTTCTACACCGGAAAGCAGCGCATCCTTGATACCGGTGGACGTGTAGCTAAATTCCAAGAGCGCATTCAGAAGGCTAAGTCAACCAAAAAGTAGCTTTTCAGAGAGAGGCCGCACCTGTTTATCGGGGCGCGGTCTCTTTTCTTTTACTTCGTCAATGTATTCAGAAAGAGTCAGAATTAGTCAGAAAGAGTCAGGAAGAGTCAGAAAGGAGTTGAGCGATGAAGAAGCAGGAAGGCGATCGGTTTGCATCGATGCCAGAAATCTTGAAAGAGTACGAAAGCCTTGAAGCGCAGATGGCTGATCCATCGATTCACTCCGATCAAGGCAAGGCTCGCCAACTCGGAAAGCGTTATGCCCAGCTCGGTCCAATCATCGCCGGCTATCGAAACTACAAGAAATGTGATGATGATCTAAAGGCAGCGCGCGAATTAGCAGATGTCGACCCAGAGTTTGCCTCTGAGATTCCAGCTATGGAAGCAGCGCTTAATTCAGCCGGTGAGATTCTTGAAGAGTTACTACTTCCAAGAGATCCTAATGATGATCGCGATGTAATTCTTGAAATCAAAGCCGGTGCAGGTGGCGATGAATCCGCACTCTTTGCCGGAGACCTACTTCGCATGTATCTACGTTATGCCGAGAAGCAAGGTTGGAAGACTGAGATTATCGATGCGACGGAAAGTGATTTAGGCGGATATAAAGATGTATCGGTCGCTGTGAAGGCGCGTGGAAATACCGAAGCCGGAAGCGCACCTTTTTCGAAGTTGAAATTTGAAGGCGGAGTACATCGAGTACAGCGCGTTCCAGAAACTGAGTCACAGGGACGAATTCACACCTCAGCCGCAGGTGTCCTTGTCTTGCCTGAAGCAGAAGAGATTGATGTACAAGTAAATATGAATGAGTTACGTATTGACGTCTATCGCTCTTCCGGCCCCGGGGGACAGAGCGTTAATACAACCGATTCTGCGGTACGAATTACTCATATCCCAACCGGAATTGTTGTCTCCTGCCAGAACGAGAAGAGCCAACTTCAAAATAAAGAATCAGCGCTACGAATTCTGCGCGCCCGCCTTTTGGCCGCGGCCCAAGAAGCTGCTGATGCCGAAGCTGCTGCAACTAGAAAGTCCCAGGTAAGAACGGTGGATCGCTCAGAGCGAATCCGCACCTATAACTTCCCAGAAAATCGGTTAACTGATCATCGCGTTAATTTCAAAGCAAATAATTTGGATGCGGTCATAAATGGTGGATTAGATGAAGTTATTGGCGCACTTCTCGACGCGGACAAAGCTGAGAAGTTGGCCGCCGCAGAGGCATAAGCGATGTTGAAAGAGAGATTGCGAGCGGCGCGACGAGAACTTGCCGATGCATCTATCTCTGAAGTTGATGCCGAATTACTCGCAGCATTTATCCTTGGCGTTGGTCGGATGGATCTACATGCCAAGGAATTCACATTCACAAAAGAGCAAGAAGAAGAATTCTTGAGTTTGCTCGCGCAGCGAAAGTTAGGAAAACCACTTCAATATCTAACTGGGGAAGCGCATTTTCGATATCTGACATTTGATGTTGGTCCCGGTGTCTTAATTCCAAGACCAGAAACCGAGTTACTAGTAGATGCAGCGCTCGTTGAGATTGAGCGAATCCAATCTTCTCCAAATTGGCGGAGCAACGTTAGAACCTCAGTTGTTGATCTCGGTGCTGGAAGCGGCGCAATTGCAATCTCAATTGCTGATGAGGCAAAGCGAAGAGCAATGCCCACCCAAGTTGTTGCGGTCGAGCACGAAGAAGCGGCCATCAAATGGCTAGAGCGCAATATTGCAAAGCATGATGTTGATGTGCGCGTTATTGAAAGCGATGTGGCAACTGCGCTAGATGGTGTGAAGTGCGATTTAGTAGTTGCAAATCCACCTTATATTCCGGAAGGTACGGCGCTACCCAAAGAAGTTGTTGGTCACGAACCAGCAAGCGCCCTCTTTGGCGGGATTGCTGGCCTTGAGATTCCAACCAGGTTTATTGAGAGCGCGGCGCGAATCTTGAAAGCTGGCGGATTACTTCTATTAGAGCATCACGAAAGCCAGAAGGAAGCACTAGCTACGCTCTTGAAGGCTGAGTTCAATGAGATCTCACACTTCTTAGATCTAGCCGAACGTCCTCGCTGGATTTCGGCGCGGAGGATGAGTTAAGTGGCCGAGCGCATCGAAATCTCATCAATCAAGGTGGAGGATGAAAGTTTCCAAAATAATGTAACGCGCGCTGTCGATGCGCTCCGCGACGGAAGATTAATCATTGCTCCGGCTGAACATGCCTATGTCTTTGTCGCGGATGCCTTCAATCATGGCGCGGTGAAGAAGATGCATATCCTCCGTGGCGATGCACTTGGAGTTTCTGCACAAGTAATTGTTGGAGATGTAAAGACTGCAACTGGTGTAACAAATGAATTTGGACCTACCATCACAAGTATTTGTGAGAAGTTCTGGCCGGGACTATTAACTGTAAATATCGCTCCAGCCCAAGGATTAGTTTGGGATTTAGGGGATGCAAGATCCTTAGATGAAATTGCAATCCGAGTTCCTTCTGCGGATTTCTTGAGAGCTGTGGCCAAGAGCGCTGGTCCTCTCGCTATCGCATCAGCAAGTCGCGCCGGCCAAACAGCAAAGCGAAAAGGCTCACTATTTCCAGCGCTCGATGCGGACTATGCATTTTTCTTTGATAACGATGAACTACCTGAAGGGCCAGTTAGCACGGTAATCTCAGTGAAATCAGATGGGGTAACTCTGAAGCGTGTGGGAGCAATATCACTCGCTGATTTGCGTACGGTCACCCCGAATATCGCGGTCCCGGCTTAGGATTAACACATGTCGCAATTCTTCGGCGCTGATTTTGATCAACTACAGAAACAAGATCCTGCTATCGCTGCGATTGTCCTCTCCGAGTTAGATCGTCAACGTAAAAATATTCAATTAATCGCAAGTGAGAATTTCACTTCACCCGCTGTCTTAGCTGCACTGGGATCAACGCTTTCAAATAAATATGCAGAGGGCTATCCCGGAAAGCGTTACTACGGCGGTTGTGAAGAGGTAGATAAAGCCGAAGTAATTGGTATAGAGCGAGCCAAAGAATTATTTGGCGCCGAACACGCAAATCTCCAACCGCACTCAGGCGCCAGCGCCAACGTTGCGGTTTATCAAGCATTCACCAAACCGGGCGATACCGTCCTTGCGATGTCGCTTCCTCACGGCGGGCACTTAACTCATGGTTCGAAAGTTAATTTCTCTGGAAAGTGGTTTAACGTCGAGTCATATGGAGTTCGCCAGGCTGATGAATTAATTGATTATGACGAATTACTAGAAATTGCGAAACGAGTTCGCCCCAAGATGATCTGTTCCGGCGCAACTGCTTATCCGCGCTTAATTGATTTCAAACGAATCCGTGAAATCTGCGATGAGGTAGGCGCGATTATGTGGGTTGATGCGGCCCACTTCATTGGACTTGTTGCTGGAAAGGCAATCCCATCACCCGTTCCTTATGCAGATGTCGTTTCCTTTACAACCCATAAGGTTTTGCGCGGACCGCGCGGTGGAATGATTCTTTCCAAGGCGGCACATGCAGCTGCGATTGATAAGGCGATTTTTCCCGGTATGCAGGGCGGACCGATTATGAGCGCGGTTGCAGGAAAAGCTGTTGCGCTAAAAGAGTGCCAACAAAGCTCCTACCAGTCCTATGCAAAGCAAGTTATCGAGAATGCAAAAGCGCTCGCGAGTGCGCTTGAAAAAGAGGGCATGAGAGCGGTTTCGGGTGGAACTGATACCCATCTTGCTCTTATTGATATTCGTTCGACTGGAATTAATGGCAAGGTCGCAGATGAACGATGCGGCAGATCTGGAATTACGCTAAATAAGAATGCAATCCCATTTGATCCAGAAAGTCCCGCAGTAACAAGTGGAATAAGAGTTGGAACTCCAGCCGTAACAACTCAAGGTATGACCGTTGATGAGATGCCACAAGTTGCATCGCTGATTGCCCGTGCGATTCGCGACGGAGCAGATGAGGCAAAAGCGGAGATGATCCGAAGTGAGGTGCACGCACTCACCGCGAAGTTCCCGGTCTATCCACGCTAATGCGCGAATATTCTTTAACTCTTCTTATTGCTGCAACTCTTACCTACATGCTTACTCCGATTGTCCGGAAGTTGGCACTTAAATTTCGAGCTGTTGCTCGGGTTCGTGATCGGGATATTCACACCGAAGAGACTGCGCGTTGGGGTGGGGTAGCAATGTGGCTAGCTACCGGACTGACGCTAATTGCAGTTCAGAATCTGGAACTCGTTGGCAAGGCTTACAGCCGGGAACTTCTAGGGATTTTTTTAGCAGCGAGTTTTGTACTTTTGATTGGGATACTCGATGATCGCTTTGAGTTAGATTCAATTACAAAATTAGCGGGACAAGGATTAGCAGCCGGAATTCTGCTTCTCTTTGGAATTCAACTCTTATGGCTTCCAATAAATGGCATCCTTGTACTACCGGCAAATATTGGACAACTGCTAACTGTCCTAATTGTCATTGTCATTATTAATGCAGTTAATTTCATCGATGGACTAGATGGACTTGCAGCTGGAATAGTTGCGATCTCGGCCGCATCATTCTTTGGTTTTGCCTATTTACTAGCGGTTGAGAACGGTTTCAGTAGAGCAGGTGCGCCCTCCCTCGCTACAGCGATAGTTATCGGACTATGCCTCGGATTCTTGCCACACAATATTTATCCGGCCCGAATCTTCATGGGGGATTCTGGCTCAATGTTCTTAGGTCTGCTCCTCGCGGCATCAGCAATCACGCTCATGGGCCAGATCGATGCCAACGCGGTTTTCTCCGAAGATATTGGCCCAGCGCTACTTCCTTTAATTCTTCCCTTTGCAGTTCTTGCAGTACCGCTGCTCGATTTTGCCCTTGCAATTCTGCGCCGGATAAGAAAGGGCAAATCTCCATTTGCCCCAGATAAAGAGCATTTGCATCATAAGTTGATGAAATATGGAAATTCGCAACAACGCACCGCGGTGATTCTCTACTTTGCAACTGCAATGCTGGCAATCCCAGCAATGCTCTCTGCTTTCATACCGTTATGGCTGGCTCTTCTTAGTGGTGTAGCTCTCTTACTTATTGCAATTGTAATTACTAAACGAGATCGCGTAAGGAGCTAGCGATGGATATGTCTCAATCGAATCGTGCGATGTGGCGCGGCGCAGCACTTCCATCATTTATCTCATCGGTAATTGCTATGGGTGTCTCCTGGTTTGTTTCTGGTTTAAGTGGATTTTTTGGAGCGCTCCTTGCTTCCTTTACGGTCGTAATTTTCTTCTCTGTTTCACTGCTCGTAGCTCGCTTTACAAAAGATGCAAACCCAATAGCGACAATGGCGCTGGCGATGTTCTCTTACTTCACCAAGCTCTTCATCATGGCAATCTTTTTGATTGCGGTCACTCGGCTCACCTCACCAGAGAGCGTTGATCGGCGAGCATTTGGAGTGAGCGCTCTAGTCATAGCTTTCGCTTGGCTGGGCGGAGAGGTGCGAGCCTTCCTAAAGCTCCGGCTACAGTTACCCCTACCCGAGAGCAGGAGCTAAAGGCTAAAGATATGAATTCACCAAAAAATGATGAGAATGCTTTCTGGACCATCTTTGGCTACATGCTCTCTGGACTCTTGATCTGGGGCGGTATCGGTTATGGATTGGATAGGTGGCTTGATAACGATTTGTTCTTATTAGGCGGCCTCATCTTCGGAATGGGCGCTGCCCTGTACCTGATCTGGCTCCGCTTTGGTCGGAATTAGTCCGCTAGTAGCTAGCCCTTTTTGGTCGCCCAGGTAACTTTCAGCCCGCTTGATTTCGATTTCTCAGACCTAGCGAGTAACTAATAGGGTTGCGCCGGCTTCCCCCGCTAACCGATTTTCCCATCAAGGAGTCATGTTCCGCTCATACGCAGCTACTGAAGGCGTAAAGGATGAGGGCTTTAATCCCCCCGACGCCGGTGACTTTAACCTCCCTCCATTTATTGATGGCAACACCTTCGCTACAAAACCGATTCTGCTCGCATTCTTCTCAGTCACACTAATTTCTATCTTCTTCATTCTTGCTTCGCGAAAGTCTGCGCTAGTTCCTTCAAAACTTCAGTTCGCAGGCGAGAGTATCTACGGCTTTGTACGTAACGATCTCGGAAGAGATGTAATCGGACATGAATTCATGCGCTTCGTGCCTTACCTGTTTACGCTCTTCACTTTTATTTTGGTAAATAACATCTTTGGAATTATTCCGCTTATTCAATTCCCAACGATGTCGCGCGTTTCATTTCCTTATGTTCTAGCGGCGATTACATTCTTTGTCTTCCATTACATAGGCGTCCGTCGCCACGGCATCATCGCCTACCTAAAAGGAATTATGTTTATTCCGGGAGTTCCAAAGCCCGCATACATCCTCATCACTCCATTGGAGCTCGCAACTTATTTCATCGTGCGCCCAATGACTCTGAGCCTTCGTCTCTTTGCAAATATGTTTGCTGGTCACTTGCTCCTTCTCGTATTCATTCTCGGTGGAGAGCATCTCCTTTCGGGAGTGATTGGCCTCAAAGTCGTAAGCCCATTCTCATTCGTGGTTGCTATCGCGCTTACGTTCTTTGAGTTTATGGTCCAATGTCTACAGGCCTATATATTCACGCTGCTCACCGCTCTCTACATCACAGGAGCGCTCGCAGACGAGCATTAACAAAATAGATTTCCCATTCCAAAAGGAGTGCGGGATAAAGACGGAAAAGAAAGAAAGGTAAGAAACATGGAAGGCACACTCAACCTGGTCGGTTTTGGCCTCGCAGCGATTGGCCCGGGTATTGCTACCGGATTGATCTTCGCCGCATATATCAACGGCGTGGCTCGTCAGCCAGAAGCTCGTAACGTCTTACAGCCGATTGCATTCCTTGGCTTCGCTCTCGCAGAAGCTTTGGCGCTCTTCGGACTTGTTCTCGCGTTCGTTCTCTAACCAAAGAAGCGATAAGGAACCAAAAGGACTATGCGCATATTTCAATTAGCCACAACTGAGTTGGCGGCTGGCGAAGAGTTAAATCCTCTTATTCCACACACCTCAGAAATAATCGTCGGCTTCGTTGCATTCTCACTTCTTTACATCGTGCTCCGTAGAGCAGTTGTTCCGAAGTTCGAGAAGGCATTCGCAGATCGCACTGAAGCAATTCAGGGCGGAATGGAGCGCGCCGAGAAGGCGCAGCGTGAAGCTGAATCGGCTCTTACTCAATACAAGACTCAACTTGCCGATGCTCGCGGTGAAGCGCAACAGATCCGCGAAGAAGCGCGAGTACAAGGCGCTGCCATCATCGAGGAGATGAGAACTAAGGCTCAAGAAGAGGCGGCCCGGATAACTTCAACAGCGCAAGCTGCGATTGAGGCTGAGCGCCAACAGGCAATCAACTCACTTCGCAATGAAGTTGGAACCTTGGCAACTGAATTGGCATCGAAGATCGTCGGAGAAGCACTTGATGACCAGGTCCGGCAATCTCGTATCGTCGATCGATTCCTATCTGATCTCGAGAAGAGCAAGTAGGAAAATCTGATGACAAGAGCAATCGCAGACCTAGGTGGCACGAGCCGGCAATCACTTGCCACTGCGCGCGCTGCCCTTGATGCTGCGCTAAAGGCAAAGAGTGAGAGCGAGGCTGCAAAATTTGCGGCTGAACTCTTTACCGCTCTAGCCGCTCTTGATGCCTCTGCTCCACTTCGTCGAGCGCTAACTGATGCCTCGAGAGATGCGAAAGATAAGGTGAAATTAGTTAATGACCTCTTCGCAAAAAGCGCAGGTTCGGCAGTTTCACTTCTTGGTGAGTTAGCTGGCTTTAAGTGGTCAAAGCCGAGCGATCTTGGAAATGCAATTGAACAACTTGCAATTGAAGCTGAGGCAACTTCGGCAAATCTTTCCGGTGAGTTGGATCGTCTGGAAGAGGAGCTCTTCTCATTTTCAAGAGTGGTAGCAAGTGAGAATGACTTATTGCAAGCTTTAAGTTCAAACAAGTACTCAGCAGAAGGTAAGCGAGTGCTTGTTGCTAAGTTATTTGGCGGAAAAGTTTCGCCAGCAACTTCGCGGATGTTGGGACATCTTGTAAGTGGTCTGCGCGGCCGAAATCTAGAGGGAACTATCGCTTTCTACATTAAAGCTACAGCAGCAAGACGCGCACGGATGATTGCAAATGTGAAGAGCGCAATTGCACTTACAGAAGCACAGAAAGAGAAATTGGCCGCAACTCTTGCGGCAAAGATCGGACAACCAGTCCGACTAAATGTCGAAATCGATCCGAGCGTTATTGGCGGAATCTCGATTCGATTTGCAGATGAATTGATTGACGCCACAATCGTCAATCGTTTGGCCGAGGCGAGCAGAGCGCTCGCAGGATAAGTAGGGAGAAAAAACATGGCAGAACTCACGATTCGACCTGAAGAGATTCGTGATGCCTTAGCGAACTTCGTTAAGTCGTACGAACCAGGCGCTGCATCCCGCGATGAGATCGGAACTGTTGTTGAAACAGCCGATGGAATTGCCCGCGTTGCAGGACTTCCATCGACCATGACAAATGAGTTGCTTAAGTTCGATGATGGCACGCTCGGAATCGCACTCAACCTTGATGTGCGCGAGATCGGTGTTGTTGTTCTAGGAGATTTCAGTGGAATTGAAGAAGGACAGACCGTGCGCCGAACTGGCGAGATTCTCTCGGTCCCAGTCGGCGATGGCTTCCTAGGTCGCGTTGTTGACCCACTAGGTCGGCCTATTGATGGCAAAGGTGAGATCAAGGCAGAGGCAACTCGCGCACTTGAACTTCAGGCTCCCTCTGTCGTACAGCGCCAACCAGTTAAGGAACCACTTGCTACCGGTATTAAAGCTATCGATGCGATGACCGCTATCGGCCGCGGACAGCGCCAGCTAATCATCGGTGATCGCCAAACCGGAAAGACCGCAGTTGCAATCGACACGATTATTAATCAGCGTGATAACTGGAAGAGCGGCGATAAGAAGAAGCAAGTTAAATGTATTTACGTTGCTATCGGCCAGAAAGGTTCAACAATCGCATCAGTTAAGGGCGCGCTTGAAGAAGCTGGCGCGATGGAATACACAACGATCGTTGCTGCACCTGCATCTGATCCAGCAGGCTTTAAGTACTTAGCTCCTTACACCGGTTCTGCAATTGGTCAGCACTGGATGTACAAGGGCGAGCATGTATTGATTGTTTTTGATGATCTCTCCAAGCAGGCCGAGGCGTACCGCGCAGTCTCACTATTGCTTCGCCGTCCACCAGGACGCGAGGCTTACCCAGGCGATGTCTTCTATTTACATTCACGTCTATTAGAGCGTTGCGCAAAACTCTCAGATGAGATGGGTGGCGGTTCAATGACCGGTCTTCCTATCATCGAGACAAAAGGTAACGACGTCTCTGCTTTTATTCCTACAAACGTAATTTCAATTACAGATGGCCAGTGCTTCCTTGAAACAGATCTCTTTAACTCTGGCGTTCGCCCAGCGATTAACGTAGGTATTTCGGTATCGCGCGTTGGTGGTTCGGCTCAAACAAAGGCGATGAAGAAGATTGCCGGTCGCCTCCGTCTTGATCTCGCTCAATTCCGTGAACTTGAGGCGTTCGCTGCCTTTGGTTCTGATCTTGATGCGGCATCAAAGGCCCAACTTGAGCGCGGTTCACGCCTTGTTGAGCTACTGAAGCAAGCCCAATACACCCCTTATTCACTAGAGCGGATGGTCGTCTCGATCTGGGCTGGAACAACGGGCCAGCTCGATTCCGTTGCAGTTCAAGATATCCGCCGCTTTGAGAGTGAGTTCTTGGATTACGTGGGTCGCTCTCACAAGGGAATCTTCGATGTAATTACTGAGACCAAGGAGTTAAGCGATGACACAGTCGCAAAACTAACTTCAGCTGTAACTGCATTTAAGAATGAGTTCAAATCATCTGTAGCGGCACAGGTCAATGAAGCCGAAGCAGAAGCGCAAGGCAGCGATGGCTCAGAGCAGATCACGAGGTATAAGAAGTAACTCATGGGTGCACAACTACGAATCTATCGGCGACGAATCCGCTCGGTTAAGTCGACCAAGAAGATTACGCGAGCAATGGAGTTAATCTCCGCTTCGCGAATCGTCAAGGCGCAACAGCGGGTCGCAGCATCAACTCCTTATGCAAATGAGTTGACGCGCGCCGTAAGCGCAGTTGCAACCTTCTCAAATACAAATCATCCACTCACCACTGAGTCGGAGAATCCAAAGCGCGCAGCAGTTTTGATTATTACTGCGGATCGCGGAATGGCTGGGGCATATTCAACAAATGCCATCAAAGAGGCCGAGGGGCTAATAGTCACGCTCAAAGAGCGTGGCCTTCAAGTCCTCACCTATGTAGTGGGAAGAAAAGCAGTTAACTATTACAAGTTCCGCAACCGAGCAGTTAGGAACTCTTGGACTGGTTTCTCAGATAAGCCGACTTATGCAAATGCAAAAGAAATCTCAACTGAGTTGATTGCAGCCTTCTTAAAGGATGCCGCAGTTGATGTAGATGGCGTCGATGAATTACATATTGTCTTTACTGAATTTAAATCTATGGTCACCCAGATCGCTTTAAATAAGCGGATGTTGCCACTTGAAGTTGTTGAAGCTGAAGGCCCAGCCCCAGCAGGACTTCTTCCTATGTACGAATTCGAACCAAATGCCGGTGAAGTCCTCAACGCTCTTCTGCCGCGCTATATCGAATCTCGCGTGTATAACGCGCTTCTGCAATCGGCAGCGTCCGAGCATGCAGCGCGTCGTCGTGCGATGAAATCAGCGACTGACAACGCTGATGAATTAATCAAGTCGTTGACCAGGCTTGCAAATGCGGCTCGTCAGGCCGAAATCACGCAAGAAATAAGCGAAATCGTGGGCGGCGCAGATGCGCTTGCCTCAGCAAACGCAGGGAGCGAATGATGACAACTAAGACAGCAACCGGACGCGTAGCGCGCGTGATTGGACCGGTCGTTGATATCGAATTCCCATCGGATTCGATGCCTGCGATCTACAACGCGTTACATATCGATATCTCAATCGGAGGTGAGAAGCGCACCTTGACCCTTGAAGTCGCACAGCACATCGGCGACAACATGGTCCGTGCGATCTCGATGCAACCTACCGATGGAATGGTCCGTGGCGTAGAAGTGCGTGACTCAGGTTCGGCAATCTCTGTTCCAGTCGGAGATGTCACCAAGGGCCATGTATTCAATGCGCTCGGTGAATCACTTGATGTTCCAACATCATCACTTGATGTAAAAGAGCGTTGGCCAATCCATCGCGCAGCTCCAGATTTCGATCAGCTTGAGTCCAAGACTGAAACTTTCGAGACCGGTATCAAAGTTATCGATCTTCTAACTCCTTATGTAAAGGGCGGAAAGATTGGTCTCTTCGGTGGTGCAGGTGTTGGTAAGACCGTTCTTATCCAAGAGATGATTTATCGCGTTGCAGAAAACTTTGGTGGCGTTTCAGTTTTCGCAGGTGTTGGCGAACGTACCCGCGAAGGAAACGACTTGTTCCTTGAAATGACTGAGACGGGCGTTATTAATAAGACCGCCCTCGTCTTCGGTCAGATGGATGAGCCACCCGGAACGCGTCTTCGCGTTGCACTCTCCGCTCTAACAATGGCTGAGTATTTCCGCGATGTTCAGAAGCAAGATGTGCTTCTCTTCATCGACAATATCTTCCGTTTCACCCAGGCTGGATCTGAGGTTTCAACTCTCCTCGGACGTATGCCATCTGCTGTGGGTTACCAGCCAACACTTGCCGATGAGATGGGCGTGCTACAAGAGCGCATCACCTCAACCCGCGGTAACTCGATTACATCGATGCAGGCGATTTACGTCCCGGCCGATGACATCACCGACCCAGCTCCACACACAACATTTACCCACCTTGATGCAACCACAGTTCTATCTCGTCCGATCTCTGAGTTGGGTATTTACCCAGCTGTGGATCCTCTTGATTCAACTTCGCGCATCTTGGATCCACGCTACATCGGTGAGAATCACTTCCGAGTTGCAAACCGAGTCAAGCAGATCTTGCAGCGTTACAAAGATCTGCAAGACATCATCGCAATTCTTGGTATCGATGAACTATCTGAAGAGGATCGAATTCTCGTTGGTCGCGCACGTCGCATCCAGCGCTTCCTTTCACAGAACACCTTCGTTGCAAAGGTCTTTACTGGAATTGATGGCTCCTTTGTTCCACTCTCTGAAACCATTTCATCATTTGATGCCCTTGCTAATGGCGATTACGACCACATCCCAGAGCAAGCATTCTTTATGTGCGGTGGCTTAGATAATGTTGAACGTAAGGCAAAGGAATTGGCGAAGAGCTAATGAGCGATAACGTACTAACCGTCGAATTCGTAACCCCAGAAGCAAGAATTTTCTCTGGGAAGGCGAAGATGGTTTCAGCGCGCACTTTGGAAGGAGATCTTGGAGTCCTCCCAGGTCACACCCCACTCCTTGGCGTGCTGGTCGATGGAAAAGTAGTTATCAAAGCTGTCGATGGCGCAGATCAAGAGTTTGAAGTCCATGGCGGTTTCTTATCGGTTGCTAATAACCGAGTCTCGATCCTTGGTGAAGCTGGCGCGCAGTAAAGCGCTGTTAATTGCGCTCGCACTTGTTGCGAGCGCTGCTCTGCCTGCGGGCGCACATCAACCAGTATTTCTTGAAAATGACGCTGCCAAGATAACAAAAAGCCCGGTTTTAGTAGATGGTTTGATTTCATTTGCAGTGACGGCAAACTTCACAAAAGCTGGCCAAAGTAGGCATTTTCGATTCGCTTTACGTAAAGACGAACCGTTAAAACTTGAGTATCTAATTCTTGATAGAAAACCAGAGAATCAACTCAAGGTCGCCCAGCTTCCTAGCGTGACAATTTCATCACCTAGCGGTAAGAAATTTTCAATGAAGATAAATGAACGGACCAAATTCTACGAACCATACGGAAAACAGAACTATCTGTTCTTATCGCGCTTGAGTCGAGCAGGTGAGGCTGGGATTTACACAATCACACTTCGCTCGCGTGCTAAAGCATCTGCACTTGTTGCCGTAGGTAGTAGAGAAGTTCGCGGCGAAGTTATGCAGATTTCAACTACAGAAGGAACTTGTCCAGAGAAATTGAAAGATGAGATGGAAGTAAGTAAAAAGCGGGCCTCACAATTAGTAGGTTTATCAGAGCGAGCTAGTGAGCTCTGTGCTGAGATAAATGGTTGGGGCTATCGGGTAGTCCAACGAGATGGCGAAGATTTCGCAGTAACTATGGATTACCGATCAAATCGAATAAATGTAAAAATCAAAGATGACGAGGTAACTGAAGTCACGGTTGGCTAGTTTGTAATTTGCTTTTAGGGAACGCGAGTAACGTCGGCGCCAAGTGCACGGAGTTGTTCAGCAAATTTGGGGTAACCACGATCAACATGAAATGCGCCCTCAACAAAAGTTGTTCCATCCGCCACTAATCCGGCGAGTACAAGCCCCGCTCCAGCGCGGATATCAGAGGCAACAACTGGGGCTGAGGAGAGGTTTTGTATTCCGGTGATTGAGGCATGATGTCCATCAACTCGAATTTTTGCACCCAACCGGAGTAATTCATTTACAAACATAAAGCGACCTTCAAATACATTTTCAGTTACTAGCGCACTCCCATCTGCGATTGCGTTTAAAGTGATGGCAAAGGGCTGTAAATCAGTAGGAAAACCGGGGTAGGGAAGGGTTGACACATCAATCGAGCTAGGGCGACGCGACATCTTTACCCGAATTCCATCCGCAATAGTCGTAACAACCGCACCAGCTGCAACTAATTTATCGAGCGGAAGTTCAAGATCACTGGGGCGGGCGCCGTGAATTGAGATGTCACCTTGGGTGATGGCTGCCGCAAATGCCCAGGTTCCGGTCACTACCCGATCGGGAATTGCGGCGTGATCGACTGGATGAAGTTCGGAAACTCCATTTATTGTGATGGTTGGCGTGCCTAAGCCTTCAATATCTGCACCCATCTTTATCAAGAAATTTCCAATATCAATTAAGTCTGGTTCCCGAGCGGCGTTTTCAAGAATTGTTCTTCCTTTAGCAAGAACTGCAGCAGTCATGATGTTCTCAGTTGCACCGACGCTCGGAAAATCCAATTCAACTCTTGCGCCTTTAAGACCCTTGGGGGCGCTTGCGATTATGTAGCCATGTTCATTTGTAGTTTCTGCGCCAAGTTCTACTAAGCCGCGGGTGTGAAAATCCAAACCACGAGAACCAATCGCATCGCCCCCCGGAAGTGCAACTTCGGCTCTTCCGAGCCTTGCAACAAGTGGACCTAAAGCATTAATTGATGCCCGTAGCTTTCTTACAAATTGATACTCAGCTCGATGTCCCAGCTTCTCGGGAACAATTATTTCAACTTCACATTTCAAAGTATCGTGCTTAACTTCGCAGCCAAGGCTTACGAGTAACTCACCCATCATCGTTACATCAGCAATATCGGGCACATTTTGTAACTTGTATTTACCAGGAGCCATAAGGGTCACAGCCATCAATTTCAAAATGGAATTCTTCGCTCCAGAGATTGAGACGTCACCAATTAGGGATGAACCGCCAAAGATTTGAAAGCGATCTAAAACCGCTTCGCTCAATTGACACCTACCTTGCGTGGACCTTGTGCTGGACCTAGTGTTGAAGATTCCCGAGTAGTCACATGTTAGTGAGTGGAATAGGCTCACCCCATGGTTAATCTGACGCGGATTTATACAAAAACTGGCGATGATGGCACAACCTCACTCGGCGATATGAGCCGAACCTCAAAAAATGATCCGCGCCTTGAGGCATATGCAACAGTTGATGAAGCTAACTCGTACATCGGAGTTGTTTTGACCGCTCCTAACCTAAATGAGGAGATTCGCAAGCTCCTAGTTCGAATACAGAATGATCTCTTTGATGTAGGCGCCGACCTATGTACACCTGTCGTTGATGCTCCCCAATATGAACCACTTCGCGTTCTGGAATCACAGATTGCATATTTAGAAGAGCAGATTGATAGTTATAACTCTGAGCTGGCACCGCTCAAGTCATTTGTTCTGCCCTCAGGAACTCCTGCCTCCGCTCACCTTCATGTCGCGCGCACGGTTGTGCGCCGGGCAGAGCGCCGAACTTGGCAAGCGATACATGCCTTTGGCGAGGGGGTAAATAAATTAACTGCGAAGTATCTGAATCGTCTCTCAGATCTCTTATTTGTTCTCGCTCGTTTTGAAAATAAAGGCGAGGGCGATCAACTCTGGGTTCCTGGAAAGAATCGTTAATCTAAAAGAATTTAGCTCCGCAAAATTGCTTCCGCAGCTTTAACCTCTTCAGGAAAGACCATAATTCGAGGTCCGCGCTTAGTTTGAGTTAGCGTCGCTTTAATTCCGTTGCTCTCTAACTTCTGCCGGAGCATCTCTCCTTCGATATGGCTACCAGGTTTAGCAACTACACGGAGCAATCCATACTCGCCCTCATCACCAATTCGAGTTGGCTTTTCAACAACTGAGTTACCTCGGGCAAAGGCCCACTTCAGTAAAAGTATCAGTACAAACATCACAAAGAAACCGGCAAGTGATTGGAAGAAGAGTTGGTTATTGATTCCGCCCAACATCAGTTATCCACCGCAACTATAGGTGTGTATGTATTGCCAGGTTTTGGAATGTTCGAAGTTTCTTGGTGGCAGACAACGCGGATATTTCCAACTGAAACGCGCGGATCAACTGGTTCCGGGCTAAGTAGAAAGATTGTGCTCTGGATTCGACCCTCAGTACCTTTTGCAATAGTTGTTAGCGTTCCAATTCGCTCTCTCATCAAGGTCGCATCATTTACCTTTCTAACTGCTGAATTAACTTCCCACCAGGTACATCCGCGTTCAGCTGCAACAAAGACAGCGCCACATGCGGTTTGCTCACATTGTTTTAGAAGCTTCGGTAGTGAGCGTTTAGCGGAAAGTAGCCCTACTAATTCACTTGAAGTTGGGACTTTTGCATAGACGCCATTATTTTCCTTAAATCCAGGAGGGGGCCAAACAGGCTTCGGTGAAGTTGCCGGTATTGGTTTCTTCTTGGCAGCGAAGGCAGGAGTGGCTAACTGTGTTGATGCGAAGATTAGGGAGAGCGCAATTGCAATTGATATAGCGCCTCTAGATCGCATTGCTCAATCTTGCCCGATATAGGTGAGAATCTCCCTGTGAGCCCCCGGAGAAATCACCCGAAGCGCAAGGGTGGCAAGAATACAAAGAGGGGTAATAAGGGTGACGATGAGCGTGACATCGCGGCATCACATGAAACTATCGAAGAACATGATGAAGGAATCTATCGGGTGCGAAAAATCACAGGCTCAAGTTCAACGAAACCATATCGCTGCCCGGGGTGTGACCAATTAATTCGCATGGCAACTCCTCATATAGTTGCTTGGATTGAAGGTGATGTTGATTCACGCAGACATTGGCATAGCGCATGCTGGAGCAAACGGGAGCATCGCAAGCCAAATGTTGAGCGCACGAGAAATGCGCCAAGATATTAGGAGCAGAGCTTTATCGAATTCGGCGCTTGTGCATCAATCTAACTAAACGAATCAAAATTCGGTCAGCTCTCGCGCTTCGTTCAAATGTAGTGAATTCAAGTGGGATTCTAAATCTGCGCTTTACAACAGTTCGTGGATAAGTGAATTCAAGTAATCCTTCAGCTCCGTGAATTCTTCCGTAGCCGCTATCTTTAACACCACCAAATGGGACTGCGCCGATTGCGGCAAATGAGAAGGCCGAATTAATTGAGACCATTCCGCACTTAAGCAGTGTTGCAATTCGCTTTCCATTTCGCTTGGACCAGACCGCCGCGCCAAGTCCATAACTAGTTGCATTTGCAAGATCGACCGCTTCATCCATATCTGAGACGGTGTTAATCACAAGTGTTGGCCCAAAGGTTTCATCAGTTACAGCAAGGGAATCCTCGGGAACATCAGCGAGAATCACCGGTTCGACATATCCACCTTTTATGGCATCTCTGCCGCCAAGTAAGAAGGTTGCGCCTTTACTAGCCGCATCATCTATATGAGCTTTGATGACTTTTAATTGGGAGGGCATGGTTGCCGGGCCATATTTCGCGCCATCACCAAAACCAGGCGTGAGCTCCTTGGCGCGGGCAACGATCTCAGATTTGAACTGGTCGGCGACTTGGTGATGAACGTATACCCGCTCGGCGCCGATACACGATTGTCCAGCATTGGACATCGCATGCCAGAGCGTCATCTCAGCAGCCTTCTTTACATCAGCATCCTTATCAATAATCACAGCATCTTTACCGCCACACTCAAGAACTACAGGAGTCATGCGCTCGGCACAAGCCGCTGCTACTTTCTTTGCAGTTCGCGTTGATCCGGTAAAGGAGATCTTGTCGACAGCGCTCTCAGTTAGCGCCGAGCCCGTTGTTGAATCTCCAGTTACAACTGTTAGAACATCACGAAACGGCGCAATCCGCTTAAAGCTCTCCTCTAAGAAAGAGCCAATGGCTGGGGTGTATTCACTTGGTTTGAAAACTACTGTGTTACCCGCAGCAAGAGCGTAGGCAATAGAGCCGACCGGGGTAAAAATTGGATAATTCCATGGACCGATTACGCCAACGACTCCAAATGGAACGCGCTGAACTTGTGCCGCCATGTTGAACATCAATAATCCTGCCGGGCGCGATTGCCTAGAGAGCACTTTCGGTGCAAATTTTCCAGCCCAACCAATGTGTTCTATTGCAAGTGCTACTTCTAAAGTTGCATCACTTAGCGGTTTTCCAGTTTCGCGGTGAATCAACTCAGCCGCTTCTTTCATATCGCGCGTTAATATCGAGGCCCAATCACGAAGGACGATATTGCGGGCGCGAAAACTCAAATTAGCCCATCGATCTGCCGCTACTTTTGCTCGAGCTACCGCATCATTTACTTCATCTTTAGTCGTAAGTGGAAAGACGCCAACAACTTCGCCGGTCGCAGGATTTAGCGATTCAAATGTAGAAGGAGATTTTGCTCGAGTGGACTTAGTTTTTGCAGATTGGGACTTAATTAGCATGGGCTAAGACTAAACTCTTCTTCATGTCTGAGCAGACTCAACCGGAGTTAATTAGGCCCAGCACCGTCCTTCCAGCCCAGCGGGAATCAATAACAATAGTCACATCTGATGGATTGAAATTAGTAGGTGAGGTTACAACTCCTATAAATGGCGATCGAAGCAGGGCGATTCTCTGTCTACATCCAAGGCCCACGCATGGTGGAATGATGGATAGCCATCTCTTCAAGAAAGCCGCAAATCGACTTCCCGCGATGGCTGGATTAACTATCGTGCGTTTCAACACTCGTGGCACCTCAAGTGAACAAGGTAAAAGCGAGGGTGAGTTCGGAAATGGCGTCACAGAAGCTGCTGATGTAAAGGCGGCCATCGAACATTGCTTCTCAACTTTAAAAGTTAAGAAGCTATGGATCCTCGGTTGGTCTTTTGGCACAGATTTAGCGCTTCAACATGGAAGAGATCCAAGGGTTGAGGGGTTGATTCTGCTTTCACCGCCTCTTATGACTACTACCGAGGCAGATTTAAAGCTTTGGAACGAGGATGGACGTCCAATCTACGCACTTATTCCTGAATTCGATGACTTTCTAAACCCGCAAGCAGCCGAAGTGAAATTTGCACCTGTTGCTCAACTTAAATTAATTGCTATCAAAGATGCAAAGCATCTCTGGATCGGTGAACCATTTGTTTATATAGCGCTAAGTGAGATTGTAAAAATAGTTGCCCCGGAAAAACTTCCATTACCAACCCAAATGTAAGAAAGATTTATAGCTCGCCGTAATAGGATTATGGTGATGAAGGGCTCGCTTCAAGCATATAAAGATGTAATCAAATCACCAGGCGCGTTAAGCCTCCTTCTTGCTGTTGTTCCGCCGCGAATTGCTTACGGCATGATTACGCTCTCGATTTATTTCAAAGTCCAACGTGAAACCGGATCAATTGCGACTGCCGGGCTGGCAACTGGTTTATGTGCGCTCTTTGGCGCGCTTACGACTGGGCTTAGAGGACTAGCTGTAGATCGCTTTGGGATTATCTGGCCACTTCGAATCATGGTGCCGTTGTATGCGGCATCGATAGTTGCGCTGAGTTTGGCAAGTGAGCGCAACGCGATGATTTTGTTGGCAGCGCTCAATGGTCTCCTAGCACCTCCCATCAACCTATCGATTCGTCCGCTCTGGAAGTTCACCGTTGCCGCAGATCGTCTCCGTACCGCTTACGCTTTAGATGCTTCATCAATGCGTGCGGTAGCAGTCTTCGCACCCGTTTTAGCAACAACCCTCTCACTATCGGTCGGTCCAAATTTCGCGCTCCGAGTTTGCGCCCTTCTTATGATCCTGGGCGCCCTTCTTATGGCACCGATTCACCAAGTTAAGAACTGGCAACCCGAACCAAAAGAAGTTGGCGAATTACCAATCTGGAGAGTTCGAGGATTTCAGATCTTGATTTTGGAAGCGATAGTTATTGGTTTCGGTAGAGGTGCATTTGAAATTGGCATTCCAGCAACTGGAACTCTTGCCGGTGTTCCGGGTCGCGTTGGAACCGTGCTTGCAATTATGGCGGCCATGTATGTAGTTGGCGGACTTGTTGCTGGTGCAATGAGTAGAAAAATTTCTGCACTCCGGGCGTATCGATCTAACTATTTGATTTGGGCGCTTGCGGCGGTACCGCTTGCATTCACAAATATGGATTGGTCAATCATGATTGCCGTTGCAATCATCGGATTTTTTGGTGGCGCTGGCCAGGTTTTTTATTGGGAGATAACCGAAGCGATTCGCCCAAAAGGAACCGCAGTTCAAACTATTGCTTGGCTCTGGGCAGTTGAAGGAACTGCAGCAGCCTTTGGAATAGCTTTAGGTGGCTATCTAGCCGAACACTTCTCGCCTAGATATTCGCTGGCCATTATGAGTGTTTCACTATTTGTAGGTTTACTAGTAATCACTTTAGGTAGAAGGCACTTAAAAGCTTCGAATCGAATAGTCGAGTCTGGAGATGAAACAACTCCACCAGATCCAGCTAAACCAATGTAATCAAAATAGATGTAATTAAGAAGCGTCCTTTGCAAGCGGAATTTGGGAGACCAGGGTCATGGATAGCGCGACTGACCATGAATAAAGAATTACCGAGAGCACAGTTCCAACTCCAATAGTTCCGCCAAGTAAATAGCCAACAAGAAGTGCGGTCCCATCCATAGTCATCTTTATATAGATGATGCGTATCCCAGTTCGCTTAATTAATCCCATCAACAACCCATCCCTAGGACCACCACCTAAACCACAAGTCATGTAGATCGCAGAGCCGAGCCCAACACAAGCGATTCCGGCAAGCAACATTAGATACTCAAGAATCTGGCTCGTAGGGGAGTCAATCCAGCCAAGTGCCCAATCAAGCACGATTGCGAAGTAAGTTGCATTTGCAATCGTCCCAAATCCGGGCTTGATAGCAAGTGGGATCCAGAGCAATAGAACTAAGCAAGAGCTAAGAAAGAAAGCAGTACCGATTGATAGCCCAGATTGAATTGAAATTCCCTCGGCAAAAACTGTCCAAGGTGCGTTTCCTAGATTTGCTCGGACAACTAGGGCGCCACCCATACCGAGAATTGTTAATCCAAAGAAGAGAATTAATAATCCCGAAAGAGAAATATCCCAAACATGATTTGCAGTCCATCGTGTTCGTGGAACTGTGCGAGCAGGTCTAAGTAGCTCTCGAAAGTTAATCATCTTTAGCTTAGAGTGAGATTTCAGAGTATTCGAGTGACTTTGACCACCTTGAAAACTCAGTAACAATCTTTGGCACAGGAGTGCGCATATCTCCTAATGAGATTGGAATGAATTTTGGAGCGGCTGATTTGATTGCACTTATCGCAAGGCCTGGGGTAAAACCATCTTGGACAATTCCACTTGAAAATTCGGCGACTGGAGCCACTTCACGCCGGGCTTCATCCAACTTTCCACCCCTAGCAAGATCATTTATCCGCTTCATTCTCCTTGGGAAGAAGTTACCGATTCCACAAATTCCACCAGAGGCGCCGAGTGAGATGGCTTCTGCAAGTAGCACATCACTTCCAATCAGCAATTTGATATTTGAATCCAGATAAGCCTTAGCGGAATCGATAGAACCGCTTGAATCCTTTACACCCCAGAGATTTAGCCCCACCAATACTTTTGGATTTATGGTCAATGACATCGCTGGGAAGTTGTAAGCAATGACTGGTTTTGTTGTAAGGGTTGATACCCGCTCAAAGAACTTTCGCAAGGCGCCATCATCACCGGGCCTGAAGTATCCAGGAGGCATAACCATCACGCCATCTACCTTGGTGGAGTTAGCAAATTCAAGGTATTCGGCGATCTCACCGAAGCTATTACAAATAAGCGATGGGACGACTTTGGCAGTGCCCGAGACTTTGAGGATCTCCTCGGTTAAACGGATCTTTTCAGCAAGGCTGAGCGAAGCACCTTCGCCAAAGGTTCCGAAGGGAACAAGGCCATCGACGCCGGCATCTACCAACCACTTCGCAAGCGCGACCGTCTCGTCATAGGCGACGCTCTCATCGCTGCGAAAGCCAGTAAACATTGGAACCAATAGGCCTTCTAGCATCTCTATCTCTTTCTCTTAGTTTCAATTAGTGATTTTTCGAGCGCGGTATCGACAAGATCAGGCGTCAATTCAGATAGATCACTTACTCCAAGTAATTTCATAGTGCGAACCATCTGGGTTTCCAAAATCTCTACTGCTCTTGAAACTCCCGCTCGCCCTCCGGCCATCAAGCCATACATGTAGGCCCTACCAATCCAGGTGAAATTAGCTCCCTTTGCAAGAGATGCAATCACATCTGCGCCATGCATGATGCCGGTGTCTACATGGATCTCTACCTTTTTACCGAGTGCTTTTCTAGTTGGCTCGATCAGATGAAGAGGAATTGGTGCACGATCTAATTGGCGGCCACCATGATTTGATAACCAAATTCCTTCAACACCGCACTTTGCTATTGCAACAGCATCATCAACTCGTTGCACACCTTTCACCAAGAGATTTCCATCCCAAACTTTTCTTATCCACTTTAAATCATCAAGTGTCATCGTTGGGTCAAACATGGTATTCATTAGTTCGGCGACTGTTCCATTCCAAGATTCAAGGGATGCAAATACGAGTGGATCCTTTGTTAGAAAGTTCCACCACCAATTAACTTTTGGGGCAGCTTCAATGAGTGTCTTGCCGGTAAGTGAAGGTGGCACAGTTAAGCCGTTACGCACATCGCGAAGGCGAGCGCCAGCAACTTGGGCATCTACAGTGAGAATTAGCCCCGTAAATCCTGCTTTAGCGGCTCGATTTATCAACTCTAACGAGCGCTCCCTATCGCGCCATAGATACAGCTGGAACCAATTACTTCCACCAGGAGCAACTTCGGCAACGCGCTCGATTGAGGTTGTCCCCATCGTGGATAACGCAAAAGGCATTCCTTTTTGGTTTGCGACCGAAGCTCCTGCAATTTCACCTTCGGTCTGCATCATCCGGGAGAAACCGACTGGGGCAATTCCTAGAGGTAGTGAGAAATCTGCTCCACACATTTTGGTATTTAGAGATGTATTTGAGACATCACGGAGTACATGCGGCTTAAATTCGATATCTAAAAAGGCTTGCCGCGCCCTTGAGAGCGAGACTTCATCTTCTGCGGCGCCGTCGACATAATCAAATGGACCAATTGGGGTGCGGTGCTTGGCTATGGTTCTTAAATCATGAATTGTGATTGCGTAAGTAAGGCGTCGCTTCTTGGGATTTAGAATTGGTTTTCTAAATTTTAAAGTCTGCCTAAGATTCTTAATGCGGCCACTACCTTTAGTTGCCATCAACGGGCTCCTTTTCCTTTGGAGAGCAGCAGACTCTGCTCCGATAAGAATCTCTCAAAATTTTTCATTCCATAACTATATTCTGATTCAGATATCTCATGAATCTCGGCTTTCGGCGCAAGGGCTTCAGTGCTCTCATTAAGGTCTTTAGAGAGGATGGCGTGTGCCAGGATTGCCGAACCACGACAAGTTATATCGGCATCCGAAATCCTTCGAATACTTTTACCCATAGTTCGCTTTCTAGTATTGATCCACTTCGGATCATTTCCTGCATGTCCACCTAATGCAACTTCATTTGGAACACTACCTGAAATTTTCTGGCTCATCTCGAGAACTTGTCGCTCAGCAAAAGCTACGCCCTCCATGGTCGCCCGAGCTAACGCAGATTGATCATCGCTGATTGAAAGTTCACTAAAAGAACCGCGAATATCAGAGCGCCATAGCGGGGCGCGTTCGCCAGCAATATAGGGAAGATAAATGGGGACTGTGTCGCTCTCATTTCTATCTCCCAAACTGACGAAATCTTCTTCGCTAGTACCGATTAACTTGGATGCCCAAGCGATTGAGCCACCGCTCATCTGGGTTGGGCCATATGTAACAGAGAGCGGGGCGCATGAATCCGGAATTACATATAGGGCGCCGGCATCACTTGGAGCGGTCTTTGATGAAGTTCCCACAATTGCGGAGGTTCCAGTTATTACAAATGAAGTCGGTGAAGCAAAGACGCCAAGTGCCAACATTCCACACATCGCATCAGACCAGCCGATGCTCACTTCAAGTCCTTCAGGAAGTCCAGTTAACTCACTTGCAGCGCGGGTGACTTGTCCGCGCGACTCAAAGCCATCGCCAAGTTTTGGCATGACGCGCGAATCCCATTCGCAATATTGAATCAACTCTGAAATAGCGCCGCGACTTCTTACATTACATATCCCTTTAGTGGACCAGGGATCTGAGAGCGCTTCACCTGTTAATAGAAAGCCGAGATAATCTTTCGGTTGTAGCAACCACCTTGTCTTCTCAATCCACTCTTTCTTGTTGCGCGAGATCCAGAGCATCTTTGCCGGACAAGCTGATGCGGCCCAGGGCAGTGAAGTGCCAATCAATTCCCAAGGATTACCGAATTTCTTTGATAACTCCTCAGCTTCTTTCGTTGCACGATTGTCTTGCCAGATTAAAACTGGAAACGTTGGATTTCCATTCTTATCTATCCCAAGCAAAGATGGAGTTTGTCCAGAAAGCCCCATTGCCGCGATTCGAGGAAAGAAGTCCCTACAGCCAGAAGTAATTTCAATCAGCGCATTTTTGTAATCGTTCGCATCTTGCTCAACGCGATCCTCAACTCTTCGAATCGGTAACTTTGCCTCTAACTTCTTTACAACTGTTCCACTTAAATCAATCAGAATTGCCTTGATTGAAGAGGTTCCGAGATCTAGACCAAGAATCAGATCCTTAGCCAAGTTTGCTCCAGCGAGTTGTCACATCAGAGCGCTTCTTAAGATCAGGGTGAAGTTCAGTTCCAATTCCAGGGGTATTTGGGGGAGTAATAAATCCATCCTTGTACTCAGGAAGAACCGTTACAACCACTTGATACCAACCGTAGTAATAGGCCCGAACCATCTCTTGTAGTTCGATATTCGGGAAAGCCACTCCGAGATGGGTTCCAACCGTCAAAACGACTGGGCCGGTGCAATCATGTGGAGCGACGGGAACCCCGTAAGTAGAAGCGAGTGCGATAACGGCGCGCGCTTCGGTTATGCCACCTACCCAGCCGGGATCAAGCATTAAGTGATCAACAGCCCGCGAAGAAAGTAAGCGGAGGTAATCCCATCTCGTACCCGTCGTCTCACCGACTGTGACTGGGATGCGATGTGAATTCTTAAAGCGAATTAGCGCCTCGGTACTTTCGTGGCGGAGCGCATCCTCAATCCAGAATAAATCAAGGTCTTCTACGGCGCGCGCAATTCTTGTCGCAGCTGGAGCCGACCAGAGCGAATGCATCTCTAACATGATGTCAAAGTTCTTATCAGCGCTACGCGCCGCTTCCATGATTGCAACACCCTCGCGCAAATCTTGATTTGAAATCGTTTGACCACCGGAGCGAACTGCCGCCTCATCAAACGGCCATATCTTCATCGCGGTAAAGCCCATCTCTTTAAGGCTTGCAACTAATTCAGCTGGGCGCTTTAAAAATCCAACCAGATCTTCATACTCGCCATTTTGAACTTCGCCTACTTGGGCCTTTCTACTTCTATCAATATTTGAAGAGCCTTTCGCATAGGCGCTACCGGCGCAGGTGTTGTAAGCGCGAATTCGATCTCGTACTTTTCCGCCAAGTAATTGGTGAAGCGGTTGCTTTGTGACTTTTCCTAAAATATCCCAGAGCGCGATATCAATTGATGAAGCCGCCCGAACTGCAACTCCGGAACCTTGAAAGCCAAGAAAATCTTGATGTAAAACTTCATGAATCGAAGTTATTGCTAGCGGATCTTTACCTAAGAGCCTTGGCGCAATGGATTCGTGGATGAACTCCTCTACAACACCAATCCCAACGCAGTTTTCGCCAAGGCCGATCACGCCTTCATCGGTATGAATCTGTAGGAAGAGCATCGCGGGATATTCAGCAATTTGAATGGTCTCTACTCCGACGACTTTCATTGCTCTCCTAGCTATACCTTTTATATAGATCGTTGCTACCCAAACCGTTGCTATATGAGGCTTCGGCCGATACCCTCGAGATGTTAATTGTTAACGATTTGAGGGGAGAGGTCAAGAGCCATGAGCGCAAAACCTGCAGAAATTAGAATTGGTCGAGAAGAAATGATTGATGTCGCTGCAGATATCTTGATGCGAGTTGAAACCCCAAAAGAAAATGCGCTCTCAGTAGCTCAATCACTTGTTTCAGCGCAAGAGGCAGGTCACGCCTCACATGGAGTAATTAGATTAATTGAATATACGGGCTTTGTTAAAAAGGGAACTGTAATTCCTGGTACGCAACCAACTTTGATTCGAGATAAAGGCGCAATCGGAATTATCGACGGAAATTGGGGCTGGGGACAAGTCGCATGCAAATTTGCACTCACCAAAATTAGAAGTGAAATTTCAAAATACGGCACCTACACAATCACTGTTAAAAATGTAAATCACATTGGCCGACTTGGTGAATATATGGAATCGCTAACTAAAGATGGCCTCTTTGCCATGATGTGGTGTAACTCTGATCCTGCTGTGGCGGCATTTGGTGGAGTGGCAAGACTATTTGGCACAAATCCTTTTGCTGCTGGAATTCCAAATGGCGAAAACCCAATCATCATTGACTTTGCAACTGCCGCATCAGCGGAAGGAAAATTAAGAGTAGCAAGAGCAAATGGCCAATCCGTTCCAACCGGAATGGTTATTGATAAAGATGGACGAGATAGCACTGATCCAAATGCCTTTTACGACGGCGGTTCAATTCTTCCCTTTGGTGGCCATAAGGGTTATTGCATGAGCCTTTTTATTGAGCTAGTCGGCGGAGCGCTATCGGGCGGACATGCTGCGATGGCGACTGGCTACACCCGCGGAAATGGAACAGTTTTAATCGCTATGGATCCCGATGCCTTTGTAGGAAGCGCTGAATTTGAAGCAGAAATCGCTGAATCTTCAGCAAAAATCAAAGCTACGAGGCCGGCGAGAGCAGAAAGCCCAGTCCTTCTTCCGGGAGAAGTTGAGAATCAATCTCGCGCCCGCAATAAAGAGAGCGTCCATATAAGTGAGCCAATCTGGCAGAGCATCTTGGAGCTTCAGAAAAGCCTGTAAGTAGGCTCTATCTAAGTTCTAGATAGCCTCGTTTACAAAGTGCTTAGAAACACGTGCAAGGCCGCGTTCTACGTGGGCATTAATCTCCTTCAATCCTTTTTCGACATCCCGTTTTTTGATGATATGAGCGAAGACTTGATGGTCTCTATCCCAGGTATTCATCAGCGACTTATTTGTTACTTCATCTCGAGTCCAGGTATAAATCAAGAATGAGTGAATTTGAGAGCGAAGAATTTCCCAGGCGCGATACAAGCGATCATGATGCGCTGCGTTGAAAATCGCAGAATGAAACTCAAGATCTAATCTGCTGACATTCTTAATATTTCGTTGCTTCTCACTTAGATTTCTAAACTCTTTAATAACACCTTCAAGTGCGGCAATATCGGCGGCTGTTGCATTCTTACAAGCCCACTCAATCGCAAGTTGTTCGAGAACCACGCGGAGTGAAAAGATTTCTTCCACGTCACTTTTTCCCCAAGAAGCGATACGTGCACCTTTATGCCGTTCAATAACTATTAGCCCTTCGCGTTCGAGCCGAGCCAGCGCTTCGCGAACCGGTCCGCGCGATACGCCCATCTGGTTGGCGAGATCGTCTTCAGCAAGGCGTCGACCAGGCTCTAACTCATGAGCGATGATTGCGTCACGGAGATCGTCTGTGACGACATCGGCAAGGACTCTTCGAGTTGCGATTCCTAAACCAAGTGGGCTCTCAGTCACTTTCCAACCTCATTTCAGAAATAACTGAGCAAGCGCTCTAGTTGCTTGTTGTTTGTTAACAACAACGATACTAGTTTAGAGGTTTATTGAGAAGAGGTCAGAATCTCTATTTAGGCATTCCAAAGTGAGAGCCACCAGCATTCTTTGCAAGATTTCCACCATCCATTGGGATGAGGGCGCCCGTAATGAAAGAAGAGGCGTCCGAGGCCAAGAGAATTGAAAGCCCTTTGATTTCCTCGGGCTTACCTAGTCGACCGATCGGCAATCCTCTTAGGAAAGTCTTCTCAAGATCCGGATCCTCCGCCATACGCTTCTCGAGACCTTTGTTTATGACTTGCGCTGGCAAGATTGCATTTACCCGCACTCCTCGGCTACTCCATTCGGTGCTCAGCTCTCTTGTCATTTGAATAACTGCGCCCATCGCCATGCTGTACGCAACATGTCCACGACCTAGGGCATTAAATGATGCAAGCGAGCCAATATTGACGATGCTGCCCTTACCTTGCTTCAGCATTCTCTTCCCGCCATGTTGACACATATAGAAACGGCTAATTACAAGGTTTTGAAGGACCTCCTGAACCATCTCAATTTGCATCTCCTCTGGCTTTTCAGAGGCACCGTTTCCGGCCACATTGCCAAGAAAATCTATTCGTCCAAACTCCTCATCCAAAGTAGACCAAAGACCATCGATAGCTGAGAAGTCTGAGATATTGCAGACCGCAGTAACTACTTTCCTTCCAAGTTTGCGAATGTCTTGCGCAGTTCTCTCAAGTCCAGCTTCATCTAGATCTACAAGTAGAACATCAGAACCAGCTTCAGCAACTGCGGTAGCCATCGCCTTACCCATGCCATTAGCAGCACCGGAGACCATCGACACTCGACCACTCAAGTCAAAGATATTGAGAACCATTTCTTTTCCTCTTTCTAAGTTAGTACGCAAGAACCTTTTTAACCGCGTTGATCATGCTTTCAACTGTTGGGATTGCAGCTTCAGCTGATTGTGGGTGAGCGCTAATAGGAGCGCGAATTCCACCAACACGAACGATTGGGCCCTTTAAGTATTTGAAGTTCTCTTCCGTAGCAGTCGAAGCAATGTCGCCCGTAATCGAACCGTATAGTGGAGCTTCATCGGCGACGACAACGCGTCCAAATTTCTTTACTGTTTCATTGATTGCATCTTCATCAAGCGGATAGAGAGTGCGAAGGTCGATGATTTCAATAGAGACTCCGCTCTCAGCCAACTTCGCAGCAGCTTTCTGTGCCGTTACAACGGTGTAGCCGTAAGTAATGATGGCAGCATCTTTTCCACTCTGAACTGTGTGGGCGCTACCGAAAGGAATTAAGACGTTCTCATCGCCAACCTCGCCACGAACGCCGGACAACTTCTTATGCATTAGAAAGATCACGGGGTCTGGGGCACGCAGCGCAGTCTTTATAAGGCCCTTTACGTCATAGGCACGCGATGGGACCGCAACAGAGAGACCTGGGGTATGCGCAAAGAGAACCTCGAGTGAGTTGCAATGGTGAGCTCCACCAAGTGCAACGCCTGAGGTTGCACGAATAACTAGTGGGACTGGTTTGCCAAACATAAATCGAATCTTGGCTGCCTGGTTGATGATTTCATCCATTGCGCCTAGTGAGAAGTCGATGAAGTTCAAATCGATAATTGGATGACAGCCATACATGCCAGCGCCAATACCTGAGGCGACCATCGCCGCTTCAGAGATCGGGCTATCTTTAACGCGTTCAAGTCCAAATTCTTGGGCGATTCCTCTCACTTGAGCGAAGTGGCCACCGCGCTCAATCAAGTCTGTTCCTAAGATGAAGATTGATTCATTGCGATACATCTCTTCGCGAACACCTTGCTGGAAAGCTTCGGAATAGCTTGGAAGAGTGTTTCGAGTTGTCTCAGTCTGGGTACTCATTATGACTTCGCTCCTAACAATCCGGAATCAACATCTTCATAAATCGTGGATAGATCTGGGTAAGGGGATTGCTCAGCAAATTCAACCGCTGCATTTATCTGGGCAGTTACTTCTGCATGTAGCGCAACATATTCATCTTGGCTCAAGAGACCTTCAGAAATTAGCTGTGCTGAGAATCGATCGATTGGATCGCGATTATCTCGCCAATCAGCAATCTCTTCTTGAGTCCGATATTGACCCTTTTCACCGACGTTATGGCCGTAATAGCGATAGGTGAGTGCATTGATAAGAGTTGGTCCTTCGCCAGCAAGAGCGCGATCGCGCGCCTCTTTCACATAGCGATTAACTTTAAGGACATCTTGACCATCGATTGTGAAAGATGGAAGACCAAAGCCGGCGCCGCGTTTTGCGATGTCGCGTCCACCGGTAACTCTGTCGATAAAGGTCTCGACCGCGTATTGGTTGTTATCAACTAGGCAGATAAATGGAAGCTTATTTACAACCGCCATATTTATCGCTTCCCAGGTACGTCCAGTATTCATGCCGCCATCGCCAACAAAGCCAACCGATACTTTCTTATGGCCTAATTGTTTGATTCCCATCGCCGCGCCCATCGCGATACCTACGCCAGCGCCAACGATTCCATTTCCACCAAAGTTTCCATTATCTACATCGGCTAAGTGCATCGATGCGCCGCGACCCTTAGAGCAGCCGGTTGCCTTTGCAAACAATTCAGCCATAACAAGCTTTGGATCCATACCTTTGGCGAGGGTGTGATGATGGCTTCGATGCGTTGTCGCTATTACATCTTTTGGATCAAGGGCTGACATAGTTCCCACAGCAACAGCTTCTTGGCCAGAAGAGTTATGCATACCACCAGCAACTTTTCCACGGAGCGTCAATTTATCTGCAGTCTCTTCGAAGGTTCGAATCACGACCATGTCGCGAAGGAGTTTGCGTTTCCATTCTTTATCGTTGCTCATCTTCTACTCACTCTCTCCTGCGCCAAGGACGACCGTGATTGTGTTACCAGCAGGGACTTCATCATTTGGTGCATATCTGTGGCGACCTAAGGTGCCCGAGGTTTCGCAGGTCAGATCCATCGTTGTCTTATCGGTTTCGATAATGGCAATTACATCTCCGGCATTTACTTGATCGCCAGGTTGTTTCTGCCACTCAAGTAAGACGGCGTTATCCATCGCCATTCCGACTGCTGGTACGAATACCTCTTCCATATTTCCTCCGGGTTTGCTCTAGAAGGGACCTACTGCGAACTTGCCATTTAAAGTTGTGTTGCCGCTCAAATAACCAAGAACATCCTTAACGCCCCAAGCCATCAACCGGGGACCGGCGCTTTGGGAGTACCAAGCAATATGCGGCGACATAATCAAATTTGGGGCAGAGCGAAGCGGTGAATCAGCCTGGAGCGGCTCTTTTTCAAATACATCAAGCCCGGCACCATCAAGGTGCCCTGATTTCAAAGCGGCAGCGAGGGCATCCTCATCAATCAAGCCGCCTCGCGAAACATTTACCAAGATTGCTCCTTGGCGAAGCGTCGCTATTTCATTTGCACCAATCATATGATGTGTGCTCTTCATGTATGGCGCATGAAGTGAAACTATTTCAGAGCGCTTTAACAATTCATCAAGGCTTGAAACTAGATCCACACCAGGTAGTGATTTGATTGCCGGATCAAAACCAATAATTTCTTTAAAGAGTGGTTTGGCTTTCTCAATTAGCGATTGACCAATTCGGCCACATCCAACAACTCCTAAAGTTGTATCTTGCAATGAAGTAATACGTGCAGTCTTTGGCGCCGGAATCCATTCACCGGCCTGAATACCTTTATTGGCCTGAAATAAGCCACGATGTAGAGCCATAATCATCGATAACGCGTGATTTGCCACTTCATTAAATGCATATGTCGGCTGGAAGATGACCGGAGTGCGTCTTGCTTCAGCAGCAGTAAGATCAATGTTGTCTAGGCCAACGCCTAGTCGACCAATGCACCTTACCGATGATGGAAGTGCTGCAATTTTCTCTGCGGTTAACTTATGCAGCGCGACGATAATCGCATCGCAACCTTGCGTTCCAGCAACGAGTGACTCCACGGTCTCGGTATCGACCTCTTGATAAGTAAAACCCAGCTCCTTGGAGAGATCTGCTACCCAAGTGGTGCTACTAGAAGTGCCGGTTCCAAATGCGAGCTTCATGCCCCTCCTAATCGAACTGCGTTTACTGTATACAATCCGAGCGGTTATAGATAGGGTTTCGTGAAAGATTTCCGAGAAAGGTTGAACTCGTGCCACTTCCACTACCAAGGCCAAATAAGGTCATAGCTGTCGGACTTAATTATCGAGACCATGCCAAAGAGGCAAATGTTCCCGTTCCAACAACTCCAGTCCTCTTTACTAAGTGGACTACATCACTAATTGGAGATGGCGAATCAATCATCATTCCAAAGGGCGTAACCCAAACTGATTGGGAGGCTGAGCTCGCAGTTGTTATTGGAAAGCGTGCTTCACGAGTTTCAGAAAGTGAGGCTATGGGTTACGTCTCGGGATACACATGTATGAACGATGTAACAGACCGGGAAGCTCAATCCAAAGATGGCCAATGGGTACGGAGCAAGTCATACGACACATTCGGTCCAATCGGTCCTCGAATCGTCTCGCCCTCTGAAATTGGCGACCCACACAATCTGAAGATTGAAGCTCGACTAAATGGAAAGACGATGCAGTCAAGCAACACCAGCAATCTCGTTTTTAATGTTCCATTCTTGATTGCCTACATCAGCGCACGAGTCACACTCGAGCCGGGCGATGTGATTACTACTGGAACTCCACACGGAGTTGGTACTTTCTATAACCCTCCAATCTTTATGAAAGAAGGGGATGTCATCGAGATCGAAATCGAAAAGATTGGAATCTTGAAGAACACCGTTAAGGCCGAGAAGTAAGGGTAATTGCAGATGAGCTTTAAAGGTTCAACACTTCCATTAGCTCTAATAACTGGGGGCGCAAACGGGATTGGTCTTGCAACTGCGCGCCAACTCGCAAAAGATGGCTATGACCTATTTCTAATCGATAAGGATGAGAAGAATCTCGCTACTGCTCTGGGCGAACTTAAGCAGAGCGGCAGGCAAGTTGAATCTTTGGCGCTTGACCTTTCTGATGCAGTAGCTACCGAAGGAGCAATCATCGACTTATTGCAGAAAATCGAGGTAGATGCCCTGGTAAACAATGCGGGCTTGGGCTTTGCCCGCACCGTTGCCCAGACCACTCTTGATGAGTGGGACCTCACCTTTGCGGTAAATATCCGCGCCCAATACTTATTCTGTAAGCACATCGTCCCTCAGATGATTGCTCGTGGCGGTGGCGCAATTGTCAATGTTGCTTCCGCTGGCGCTCTAGTTGGATTGAAGAACCGGGTTGCTTATTGCTCATCAAAGGCCGCAGTTGTTGGACTTACACGCTGCATCGCAGCAGATCATGCAATGGAAGGTATCCGCATTAATGCGATAGCCCCGGGGACTGTTGATTCAACTTGGATTGGAAGAATCCTTGCTGATGATCCAGATCCAGTTGCGCGCCGAAAGATGATGGAAGCGCGCCAACTCGACGGCAAGATGGGAACTCCGGAAGAAGTTGCATATGG
>VGAG01000012.1 GCA_016870835.1 Actinomycetota bacterium
CGAAACCAGCAAATCCTGATTGCCAGGTAAGTGAGTAGTTACGGCCTGGATCAAATCCAACGTTTGCGAGAACTTCGCGGATGTTCGCTTTATTTGGGATGTTCTCAGCGTTTAGTTCTTGGGCGTAACCCTGTTCAATCCAGCGCGCTGCCATCCAATCTGTTGGAGTGACAATGTCGTAACCAATATCAGAACCAATTGCGAGTTGGCCTTGGACTTTGCCATAGAAAGAATTGTTATCGTCGATATCTTCGGTATAAGTCGCGGTAATACCAGTTGCAGCCTCGAACTTCTTAAGTGTTGGGTATTCCTTCTTGTCCTCATCAAAATCTAGATAGAGCGGCCAATTTGCCCAACGAACAATTTTCTCGTCATCGCTTACATCAACGACGCCTTCGCCCTGCGAACTAGTCCCACCAGTTCCGCATGCAGCTAGCGTTCCTGCTCCGACAACTGCGCCGGCGCCAATTAGAAGTGAACGACGAGTCATCTGGGCGCGAATAAGAGCGCGCGTTTCTGGAGCTATAGATCCAAAGTCTTTGTTCATTGATTTTCTTTCTTTTCTAGTAGGGACAGACCAGAGGGAAGTGCGGGAAATCTACCAACCATCAAGCGTTGAGATTTGTCATGACATGCTTGATGCGGGTGTACTCCTCAAAGCCATAGCCAGATAGATCCTTGCCATAACCTGAGTGCTTAAAACCACCGTGAGGCATCTCAGCCACCATCGGGATATGGGTATTTATCCAGACACAGCCAAAGTCAAAAGCCTTTGCCATGCGCATCGCTCGACCATGATCTTTAGTCCAGACGCTTGAGGCGAGTCCGTACTTCACGCCATTTGCATAGCGGACGGCTTCCGCTTCATCGGTGAATTTTTGGATTGTGATGACTGGAGCGAAGATTTCATTTTGAATCATTTCATCATCTTGCTTTAGGTCAGCTACAACAGTTGGGGTCCAGAAATACCCGGGGCGATTTACTTTGCTGCCACCTGCTGTAACGCGGGCATGAGATGGGACTCGACTTAGGAATCCTTCTACGCGAGCAAGCTGATTGGCGTTATTTACTGGTCCAACCAAAACATCCTCATCTGGCATACCGACTTTGATGTTGTTCTTTGCCTGTTCAGTAAGCAGCGCAACTACATCTTCATAAGCGCTGGCCTCAACAATGACGCGTGTGGCAGCGGTGCAATCTTGGCCGGCATTGAAGTAGCCAGCGACTGCTATCCATTCACATGCTGCTTGAAGATTTGCATCATCAAAGATTACGACTGGGGCTTTGCCGCCTAACTCAAGGTGAACTTTCTTTAGATCCTTCGAAGCTTCCTTTGCAACTTCCATACCAGCGCGGACAGAACCAGTGATAGATACAAATTGTGGAATCTCGTGATCAACTAACAATCTTCCAGTTTCACGATCTCCAGTTACAACATTTATTACACCTTCAGGTAGAAACTCTTGCATCAACTCTGCCATCCAAATTGTTGAGACTGGGGTCGTGTCACTCGGCTTAAGGACGACGGTATTTCCAGCAGCAATTGCCGGAGCCCATTTCCATACCGCCATCATCATTGGATAGTTCCAAGGAGTTACTTGCGCGCAAACTCCGATTGGTTCGCGACGAATAAAAGATGTATGGCCTTTGAAATATTCGGCAGCAGAACGACCCTCAAGATGACGGGCAGCGCCAGCGAAGAAACGAATCTGGTCGAGCATCGGGCCAATCTCTTCGGCGCGAGTTACAGCGATTGGTTTACCTGTGTTCTCTGATTCAATCTTTATCAACTCTTCCGCGCGAGCTTCGATTGCATCGGCAATCTTGTTTATTGCTTTCTGGCGCTCACCGGGAGTCGAATCGCGCCAACTTTCAAAGGCGCTCTGGGCGGCGTTCATTGCCTTATCGATATCGGAAGCGTTAGAGACTGGCGCTTTTGCAAATACCTCACCAGTTGCAGGATTAATTAGATCCTGAGTCTTATCTGATGAAGAAGGAACGCTCTTGCCATTGATGAAATTCTGTAGCGTCTTCACGCAAACCTCCGCTGCCTTGGATTTAAGGTTTGGAGTCTAGTTATTTGGGCTAGTGATCATCAAGGTGTCATCCTTAATTTTCTCAGCAGCCGCTAGTTGGCCACATGCCCCATCAATCTCGCGCCCTCTCGTATCACGAACCGTTACCGGAACCCCGTAGTTCTCTAAGGTTCGAACAAAAGCGCGTTCATCCTCTTTGCGAGAGGCGGTCCATTTCGAACCTGGAGTTGGGTTAAGTGGAATCAGGTTTACATGGGCGTTACGGTTTTTTAACAATCTACCGAGAAGATCGGCTCGCCACGCCTGGTCGTTTACATCCTTTATCAGTGCATATTCAATTGAGTAGCGCCTTCCGGTCATATCTGAGTATTTATCGGCGGCGGCTAAAACTTCCTTCACTTTCCATCTTGTATTTATTGGAACCAAGGTGTCGCGCAGTTCATCATCCGGAGTATGAAGTGAGACAGCGAGCGTGACTGGAATTTGCTCTTCAATTAACTTCTCAATTCCAGTAACTAAACCAACGGTTGAAAGAGTTACCGAGCGCGCTCCGATTCCAAGCCCATCTGGTTGGGGCGAAGTTATATTTCTTAGGCTCTGTATGACAGCGTTGTAATTAGCAAGCGGCTCTCCCATTCCCATAAAGACAATATTGGAAAGTCGAATCGGACCACCGGGCATCTCACCTCTTGCACATGCACCAGATGCAGCAACGACTTGTGCCGTAATTTCAGCAGCGCTTAAATTTCTAGTTAGCCCTGCTTGACCTGTTGCACAGAAAGGACAGTTCATTCCGCAACCGGCTTGGGAAGAAATACAAACTGTTGCTCGGTCGGGATACTTCATGAGGACTGACTCAACTAAAACGCCATCATGAAGACGCCATAAATCTTTGCGAGTAGTGCCGCCATCACAGGAAATTGAGCGCACCAAAGTTATTAACTTAGCAAGAATCTTCGATTTAACTAGTTCTCTTGCGCTTGCCGGGAAATCACTCCATGAGTCCGGATCATCGTTGTAATGCGTGAAGTAGTGGGTTGCAATCTGGTTGGCACGAAATGCCGGAAGGTCAAAGCCTTGAACCCATTCACGCCGTTGCTCGGCTGGGATATCAGAGAAGTGTTCGGGCGCCTTTCCTTTACTCATCCGAACCGCTTAAGAACTTCGATGATGCCCCAGAAAACTGGCGCTGTAATTAGCGCCGAATCGATTCGATCCAACATTCCGCCATGTCCGGGAAGAACTGTGCCCATATCTTTAAGAGCAAGGTCACGCTTTATTGCGCTCTCAATCAAATCACCAACAGTTGCCGCTAGCACGCCAGCGACTCCGGCAAGGGCTCCAATCCAATAATCACGCTCAAGCCAATAATCAAAGGTGAGCGCCGTTCCGAGCGCGGTAAATAAGAGCCCGCCGATAAAACCTTCCCAAGTCTTCTTAGGAGAAATCTTTGGGGCCATCGGATGCTTTCCAATTAGTACCCCGGTTAAGTAAGCAAAGGTGTCATTAAGACCGACAATGAAGACCAAGACACATATGTAGGCAAACCCATCTCCAGATCTTGCAAGTAAGAATATGAAGCCAGAGATAAAACCTGGGTACATAAGTGCAAAAGCGGTACCAGTTGCTTGCTTAACAAACCCTTCAGTTCCTCGAAGTAATTGGAGGAAAAACAGAACAATTACTGAGGCAACAAAGGAGATAGTGAGCCCGGGAAGGCCAGCGAACCAAGCACTCGTAATCATCGCCGTTGTGGCTATAAGTAGTTGTGGGAAATTAACTTTTATCTCGCGAGCGTTAAATGCCGTGCTCAATTCGTGGAGCGCAAGTAATACGGCAGTAAGAACAAAGGCCGCGAAAAGAATTGGTACGAAGGCGATTGAGGTAAAAATAATTGCAAGTAGAGCTAGGCCAACAATTATCGACGGAATTAACTTGCGACCGGCCTTCTTATTTATCGCCTCGTTAATAGAGTGTAGATCGCTCATAGCGGAAGCGAGGCTTTAGACCTCGAGTAGCTCTGCCTCTTTATGCTTTAGTAGATCATCGATTTTTGCGACGTGATCCGAGGTAAGTTTCTCTAGTTCCTTCTCGCCACGAGTTAAATCATCTTTTCCGATCTTGCCATCCTTCTCAAGCTTCTCCATCGCATCTTTTGCATTACGGCGGATAGCGCGGATTGCGACCCGTGAATCTTCCGCTTTTCCTTTTGCAATCTTGATAAATTCCTTACGGCGCTCCTCGGTTAATTGTGGGAAATTAACTCGGATAACATTTCCATCTCCCCCAGGATTTACCCCGAGATCGGATTCGCGAATAGCTTTCTCAATCGAAGCGGTTGCGCCCTTGTCATAAGGGGTAATGAGAGCAAGGCGAGCCTCAGGGACTTGGACGGTTGCAAGTTGTGAGAGCGGCGTTGCGGTTCCGTAATACTCGACCATAATTTTTGCGAACATCGAAGGATGTGCGCGTCCGGTTCTAATAGCGGCGAAATCTTCCTTTGCGACATCGACAGCTTTATTCATCTTGGTATTCGCATCTGCGAGTACTGGTTGAGTTGTCATGTCGCTCCCTTTATCTACCGAGTTATCTCAATCAACAATTAGTTGACCAAGGTCCCTATCTTCTCACCGCGAACGGCTCTTGCAATATTGCCCTTCTCAAGCAAATTAAAGACCACAATCGGCAACTTATTCTCACGGCAGAGCGAGAAGGCGGCTGCATCGGCAACTGCTAGCGACTTACTTAAGACCTCGTCGTAAGAGATGTAATCAAACTTTTTGGCGCTTTTATCTCTTCTTGGATCTGCGTTATAAACACCATCAACGCCACTCTTTGCAAGAAGCAGCGCATCAACGCCAATTTCAAGTGCGCGCTGGGCGGCAACGGTATCGGTTGTGAAAAATGGCATTCCTGCTCCAGCGCCGAAGATCACAACTCGACCTTTTTCAAGATGGCGGATTGAGCGGCGTGGGATGTAAGGCTCTGCAACTTGACCCATTGTGATTGCAGTTTGAACTCGGGTATCGATTCCCTCTTTCTCAAGGAAATCTTGAAGCGCAAGGCAGTTCATTACTGTGCCGAGCATGCCCATATAGTCAGCGCGAGCGCGATCCATTCCGCGCTGTTGCAACTCTGCGCCACGGAAGTAATTACCGCCACCGACGACGATTGCGACTTCTACCCCGGAGCGGACAACATCTGCGATCTGTTTTGCGACATCATTTACAACATCGGGATCAACACCGAGGCCTTTCTCGCCACCGAATACTTCGCCAGAAAGTTTAAGGAGCACTCGTTTATAGCTCTTACGTTCATTAGCCATCCGAGTGCTCCTTCCAGACCTAATTCTACTTCTTTGGTTGCGTTTACCTTACTGTCCTACGCGGAAGCGATAGAACTTTGTTATTGCAACGCCACCTTCGGTTGCTACCTGTTGGACGCTCTTCTTCTGGTCTTTAGCGAAGGCCTGCTCAAGTAGAGCAACTTCCTTCACAAAGCCAGTCACGCGACCATCCACGATCTTTGCAATCGCGGCATCAGGCTTACCTTCATTACGAGCAGTCTCCTCAGCCAGGCGACGCTCATTTGCAATTACATCAGCAGGTATCTCATCGCGTTGTAGGTACGTTGGCGCAAAGGCGGCAATATGTTGGGCCACATCTTTTCCAACTTCGCTATTTGCTTTGTTCATACCAACAATAACGCCAACTTGTGGTGGTAGGTCGGGGCTAGTGCGATGTAGATAAAGTGCATTTGCGCTTGAATCAATCACAGCAATCCGGCGAAGTTCAATCTTCTCACCGAGGGTTGCATTCGCTTCATCAATCGCGGCCTGGACGGATTTCCCATTAGGCAGATTTGAGGCAACAAATGCCGCTAAATCAGATTGCTTTGAAGCGAAAAGATGTGAGACCAACTCTTCTGCCACAGCTTGGAAGCGCTCGCCCTTAGCAACGAAATCTGTTTCGCAATTCAACTCAAGCAAGACCGCAGCCCCGTCATCGGACTTTGCAGTAACTAGCCCGTTTGAAGTTGCTCGCCCTTCGCGTTTTGTGACGCCCTTTAAGCCCTTTACACGGATAACTTCGATTGCCTTATCAAAGTCGCCACCAGTCTCATCGAGTGCTTTCTTGCAATCGAGCATTCCGGCAGCAGTTACCTCGCGAAGACGCTTTACATCATCTGCTGTGTAAGCCACTTAGGAACCTGCACTTTCAGTTGCGCCTTCAGTTGCTGGCGCTCCAAGTAGATCCTTCTCCCAATCTGCAAGAGGTTCACCAGCTGCAACAGTTTCCGCTCCAGCCTTTGCGGCTTCGGCCGCTTCCTTTGCGATGTTGGCAGAGCGCGCCTGTAGTCCAGCGGCTATCGCATCAGCAATAACGCGAGTTAAAAGTTGGATTGAACGGATTGCATCATCATTTCCAGGAATCTTGAAATCAACTTCATCTGGGTCGCAATTAGTATCAAGGATTGCGATGACTGGGATTCCGAGTTTCTTCGCCTCAGCAACAGCGAGGTGCTCAAGCTTTGTATCTACAACCCAGACAGCCGCAGGCAACTTTGTCATATTGCGAATACCGTCGAGGTTCTTATTTAGCTTCTCGCGCTCACGACGGAGCAAGAGCAATTCCTTCTTAGTTAATACTTGATCATTTGAAGCTTCTAGCGCTTCTAATTCTTTTAGACGCTGAACGCGCTTATAAACAGTCGGGAAATTTGTGAGCATTCCACCGAGCCAACGCTCAGTCACGTATGGCATACCAACGCGCTTTGCCTGGGTCTGGATTGGTTCGTGTGCTTGTTTCTTAGTGCCGACAAAGAGGATGTTTCCACCCTTTGCGACTGTATCTTTAACAAAGTCATATGCCTTATCAATAAGTGCAAGTGACTGTTGGATATCGATTATGTAGATACCGTTGCGCTCGGTGAAAATAAAGCGCTTCATCTTTGGATTCCAGCGACGAGTCTGGTGTCCGAAATGAACACCGCTGTCGAGGAGTTCTCGCATTGTTACAACCGCCATGGCGGCACGCTCCTTCATGCGAACTTTTTTCGTTCGCCTCGGTTGGTGAGCTAGCGCTTTGCTAACTCTCTAGCGTCTTGGCACCGACTGGCTCATTAGAGCCGGACCGAAATGGCTTCCTCTTTATCTCGCGAGCAGCGAGGAGAGGTAGACGCGTGAAGTCACAGATTGCTCTGTGCGGAGCGCATACTACCTGGGTAGATTGAAGGCATGGCAAATGCAGTTCCCTCGCGAAACCTCGCCTTGGAACTTGTCCGGGTAACTGAAACTGCCGCAATCGCAGCCTCAAGATGGGTCGGCCGGGGCGATAAAAATGAAGCTGATCAATCCGCCGTCGATGGCATGCGCAAGATGATCAACACCGTCGCTATGGATGGAATCATCGTGATTGGTGAGGGAGAGAAGGACCAAGCCCCGATGCTTTATAACGGTGAGCGCGTTGGCGATGGAACCGGACCCAAAGTAGATGTTGCTGTAGATCCCATAGATGGAACCACACTCACATCAAAGGGAATGGCAAATGCAATTAGCGTCATCGCACTTGCCGAACGCGGCACCATGTTTGATCCCACTGCAATTTTCTATATGCGAAAGATCGCCGTAGGTCCGGAGGCTGCTGGGGTAATAGATATAACTGCGCCGACAGATGTAAACCTAAAGAAGATTGCTAAGGCCAAGGGTTTAGATGTCGAATCGCTAACTGTCGTATTGCTTGACCGGCCACGTCATGATGAATTAGTAAAAGAAATCCGCGCCGTTGGATCCCGAATTAAATTTATAACCGATGGTGATGTTGCCGGTGCGGTAGAGGCGGCCAGGCCAGGAACTGGTATTGATGTTCTGATGGGAATTGGAGGCACACCCGAAGGAATTATCGCGGCCTGTGCCATGAAATGCCTTGGGGGCGAGATCCAAGGAATCCTGCATCCTCGAAGTGATGAAGAGCGGACAAATGCAACGAATAAGGGGTTTGACCTGACAAAGGTTTTACAAACGAATGACTTAGTGAAAGGTGAAGATGTCTTCTTCGCTGCAACCGGAATTACGGATGGCGAATTACTTTCGGGAATCCGTTACACAAGTACTCATATCGAATCAAATTCTTTAGTGATGCGTTCAAGATCGAAGACAATTAGAACGATATATAGCGAGCACCCGCTCGTTTAGTTAAACTCTTTTGGTTCAAGCTCTTGGATGGGCTTGTTCGTAAGCTTTCTTCAATCTCTCTTCGGTCACATGAGTGTAAATCTGGGTAGTTGAAAGAGAGGAGTGGCCGAGAATCTCCTGTACGGTTCTTAAATCAGCACCCCCTTCAAGTAAATGGGTAGCGGCTGAATGGCGAAGTGCATGTGGCCCAAGTCTTAGATCACGTCCAATCGCTTCAGTTGCCTCATAGACAACATCTCGCACTACGCGTTGATCAATTCGCTTTCCTCTCGAGCCAAGAAAAAGTGCAGCCCCACTTGAATAATTTGCCAACTTAGCTCTTGCCTCATTTAGCCATCTATCGATTGCGCGTAAAGCGGGAAGCCCGAGAGGAACAATGCGCTCTCGATTACCTTTTCCGATTACGCGAAGAGTGCACCGCTCGCGATCAACATCGCCAAGGTCAAGTCCAACTAGCTCTGAGACACGGATTCCGCTTCCATACAAGACTTCTACTATCGCAAGATCTCTAATTGAATTTGGAGACTCATCTTCCGATGCTCGCTGCTCAAGATATGCGATTACTTCGGATGCGCTATCGATATCCAAGATTTCTGGAAGAGCGCGTTCAGGTCTTGGCGCAACTAAATCTCGCCCGATGTCTTTCGCAAGCCACCCATGTTTTGCGCCCCAATATGTAAAGGCCCTTATTGAAACAACGCGACGAGTAATTGAGGCTCTCGCTGCTCCACGAACTTGAAGATTAGCTAGCCAGGAGCGGAGATGATTGAGTTCTAATTGTGAGAATTCCGTGATGCCCAACTCATTTATATGGGTAAGCATGGACTCTAAATCAGCCAAATATGCACGGACCGAATTTTCCGAGAGATTTCGCTCGGTTCGAAGGTGCTCTCCGTACGCGCGCTCGAGATCTTGGTCAAGCGACATAGCAAAAGGTTACTCGTCTTTATGGCTGGGGGTTAATAGACACAGCGTTGCTAATAAGCAACACTAGAGCCAAGCTGATTTCAGAGACTGTGGATTGAATCCCGCTCTTTGTCAGAAGTGAGTGCGGTAATGCGCACACATTGAATGGAGCAAAGTTGAAGATTGAGTTAGTCGTGAGTGACGATTGCCTTATCCCCCAATTAACAAAAGTTGAAGGACTTGTTAGGGTCTTAATAGGTATTCAGAATGACTTTGATGACATCCTCGATCTCTGCGCCGGTAACTTAAGTAATGATGAGATTGCTCATGTTCATAAACTCTGGTCTGATGATGAGTTTCCGCGAAATTTTCGGCGCGAAGGCCCAAATTTAATTATTACTTCCCGCGACGACTAAGGGCGCCGAGGGCTATCAAAAGAGTTTCGGGAGAAACTTCTAACGCCTCACAAAGAGGTGCAATCACATCAATCCCAGGGGTCCGCTCTTGTCTGAAGTACCGCGAGAGCGAGCCCCTGTCTATCCCGGTCTTCTCTTGTAACTCTCCCAAGCCGGAGAATCCCAACTCACGCATCCGTTTTTGTAACCACTCTGCGCTCTCTTGCGCTGAAACTCGCGAACCTCTTTTGTACGCGTTCGCCATCTCATCTCCTACTCGGGTTGTGCGCCTTTCCTAAGCAAACCATAAGTTAGGGCATCTTCAAGTGCCATCGCGGAGGCGGCGATTACATTCTCGTGGACTCCGACTGTGCTCCACTCGCCTTGGCCATCTGAGGTCTCAACAAGAACTCGCGTAACAGCTCCGGTGCCGAGTCTTCCCTCCAGGATGCGAACCTTGTAATCGGTTAGTTCAAGTCCCTTTATCTCAGGGAAGATACTTTCTAAACCATTACGAAGCGCATTATCGATTGCGTTAACTGGACCATTCCCGGAGCCAGAAGACTCAATTCTCTTACCCCTAGCGATTACAACAACGCTTGCTCTTGAGGTGACGCTTTGATCTGGATTTTGATCGACAGTGGTCTCCCACTTCTCAATGGTGAAGTACTTAGGACGCTTACCCTCGACTTCTTCGCGCAGTAAGAGTTCAAAGGAGGCATCTGCGGCTTCAAAGGTAAAACCTTTTGACTCTAACTCCTTTACTCGCTCAACAATTCTTGTTGGAATCGCTTTATCGTCGCCAAGTTTTATTCCTAGCTCCTGTGATTTCAATTCAATAGAAGCCCTTCCAGCCATATCTGAAACGAGCATTCGCATATCGTTTCCAACGCTTTCTGGGTCTTCATGTTGATACATAGCTGGATTGACCTTTATTGCAGAGGCATGTAGTCCGGCTTTATGGGCAAAGGCAGAGACACCTACATAAGGTTGGCGCGCGCTCGGAGAAACATTCGTAACTTCAGCAACGGCATGTGAGATTCTAAAAGCTTCTTCTAACTTACCTTCAGGGAGAACTTGCTTATTCTTCTTTAGCTGCAAATTTGCAACTATTGAGACGAGATCAGCATTACCGGTCCGCTCACCGTAACCATTTATCGTTCCTTGGACATGAGTCACACCGGCAGCAACAGCTGCAAGTGAGTTGGCGATGGCACAGCCGGTGTCGTTATGGCAATGAATTCCGAGGCGAGCCGAGCTCTTTCCGAGCACTTCATGTACAACTTGGGAGAGTTCATCAGGCAGCATTCCGCCGTTGGTATCACAGAGCGCAATTACATCAGCTCCGGATTCTGCTGCGACTCGGACAACTTCAAGAGCGTAATTTGCATTTGAAGAATAGCCATCAAAGAAATGTTCGGCATCTAGAAATACGCGCTGACCGTTCCTGCGTAAGAATGTAATTGAGTCGCGAATCATGGCGAGGTTCTCATCGAGTGAGGTACGAAGTGCGAGTTCGACATGGCGATCGTGAGATTTAGCAACAAGAGTTACAACTGGGGCGCCCGAGTCGGCGAGTGCTCGAAGTAGCGCATCATCTTCGGCTTTTACATTTGGGCGACGGGTTGCACCGAAGGCAACAAAGGTTGCGTTCTTTAATTTCAATTCGCGCTTAGCTAATTGGAAGAATTCAGTATCTTTTGGATTAGCCCCAGGCCACCCACCTTCAATAAAACCCACCCCCAGGTCATCTAGGTGGCGGGCGATAGTTAATTTGTCGTGAACTGAGAGATTTAAGCCTTCTTGCTGGGCTCCATCTCTAAGTGTGGTGTCATAAACGTGGAATGAATCAGAAAGTGCCATCAGCAGACTTTCTTCATCCAGCCATGTTTATCTTCGATTGTTCCGTGTTGAATTCCAAGTAAGTGATTACGGATCTCCATGGTGATAGTGCCCGGAGTTCCATCGCCGGTAATCCATGTTCCGGCTGCGCTCTTTGCGGTTCCAACTGGAGCGATTACAGCTGCGGTTCCACAGGCAAAGATTTCAGAGATCTCACCGCTGGCAACGCCATCGCGCCACTCATCGATATTGATCATTCCCTCTTCGGTCTTATAGCCAAGATCTCGTGCAACGGTTAGAACAGAGTCGCGCGTTATTCCGGGGAGAAGAGTTCCGGTTAATTTAGGAGTAAAGATAGTTGCGTCTCTGCCTTTTCCTTTTACAAAGTAAAGGTTCATTCCGCCCATCTCTTCAACCCAGCGACGCTCGATTGCATCTAACCAAACAACTTGATCACAACCTTTAGTCGCTGCTTGCTGTTGGGCAAGAAGAGAAGCGGCGTAGTTACCACCACACTTTGCCTCGCCTGTTCCACCGAGTGCAGCGCGGACATATTCAGTTGAGATCCAAACCGTTACCGCTTTAGCGGCATTGAAATAAGCAGCAGCTGGTGTTGCAATCACGGAGAAGAGAGCTTTATTTGAAGGGCGTACTCCAAGTCCAACTTCAGTTGCAATCATGAAGGGGCGGATATAAAGAGATTCACCGATTTTCTTGGGAACCCACGGCGCATCTTCGCGAACTAGCGCTTCAACACACGAAACAAAGTCGGCGACTGGTAATTCAGGAAGAGTTATTCGCGCGGCGCTCTTGGCAAAGCGAAGTCCATTTGCATCTGGGCGAAATAGCGCAATTGAGCCATCTGGTTGTGAGTAGGCCTTCATCCCCTCGAAAATCTCTTGACCATAGTGAAAAACCATGGTTGCCGGGTCTAAAGAGAGCGGTCCATAAGGACATACCTTCGCATCTTGCCAACCGTTAGCGGCGCTCCATTCGGCAAGAACCATATGGTCGGTGAAGTACTTTCCAAAACCAGGTTCAGCAACATAGCCATCTCTAGTTGCATCTGGGACCGGATTTGGAGAGCGCTTTATTTCAATTTTCATTTGATTGCTCCGGCGAGCGCTGCGCCAATCTCACTTGTGGAACGTTTCTTATCGCCCCTTGTTGCTAAATCGCTTTCAACCGCACGCTCAACATCAAGGGCAGCATCTTCATGGCCAAGATGACGGAGCATCAAGGCAACTGACATTACAGTTGCTGTTGGATCAGCAATTCCTTTACCAGCGATATCGGGGGCTGAGCCATGGACTGGTTCAAACATTGATGGGAATTTTCGCTCTGGATTTATATTTCCAGATGCAGCAAGTCCAATTCCGCCGCATATTGCAGCTGCGATATCGGTCAAGATATCTCCGAATAAATTATCTGTTACTACAACATCAAAGCGTTCTGGGTTAGTAACAAAGAACATCGAGGCCGCATCGACATGGAGATAATCTGTACTTACTTCTGGAAACTCTTCTGCAACTTCGTTGAAGGTACGGGTCCATAAACTTCCAGCTCGCACGAGAACATTATTTTTGTGAACAAGCGTCAATTTCTTTCGTGGTCGCTTCATCGCACGGGCGAAGGCATCGCGAATTACGCGCTCAGCGCCTCGGCGAGTGTTAAGGCTCTCCTCCGTTGCAATTTCAGCGCTAGTTCCTTCGGCAAGGACGCCACCTGCGCCAACATAAGGACCTTCGGTTCCTTCTCGTACAACTATGAAATCTATTTGGGATTCGGTGCGAAGTGGGCTCTTAACGCTTGGATATAACTTTGCTGGACGAAGATTTACATAGTGATCAAAAGTGAAGCGAAGTTTTAGCAGAAGTCCGCGCTCTAGTACCCCGCTTGGAACACTTGGATCACCTACTGCGCCAAGGAGAATCACATCAAAAGCCTTTAATTCCTCAAGAATTGGGGCGGGAAGGGTCTCACCACTCTTATGCCAGAGCCGTGCGCCTAGTTCAAATTCTTTCTTATTAAACGAAAGTCCGTATTTCTTCTCTACCGCGGCAAGTACGCGCAAACCCTCAGCGACGACTTCGGGTCCGATGCCATCGCCTGGGATTACTGCAAGTTTGAAGGAACTCATACTTTTAATGAGACCGTCCTTGCAAGGTTTGCGCCAGTTGCTTTAGCAACGCTTTCAACCATTGCACTTGGGACTGCGGAGTCAACAGTGATAGCCATCAACGCTTCGCCGCCAGCTGAACTTCTCCCAACTTGCATACTTGCGATATTTATTCCGGACTTTCCAAGAGTTTCGCCAACAACTCCAACAATGCCTGGGCGGTCGGTGTAGCGAAGGAACAAGAGGTGATCTGTGGGCGGAAGATCTAGATCAAATTTATCAATCGCAATAATCTTCTCCGTTTTCTTTATTCCCATTAGCGTTCCATCAACCGTTATATGAGTGCCATTACTAAACGCAGCTTTAAGTGAGATCATGCTGCGATACTCAGGGCTAACCGGATCAGTAGTTACAGTTGAGGTAAATCCACGCTCTTGGGCAAGACCTGGGGCATTTACATATGTGACATCTTCGGCGCCAGTTGTAACAAGCGCACCTTTAAGAGCAGATGTAGCAAGGATGGAACAGTCATACTCGCTCACCTCTCCCCTTACGATTACTTCGACAGAGACTGGAAGTTCATCGGCGAGAGCAGTTGCAACTTGGGAGAGTTTTTCAACAAGTGGAAGTGATGGGCGAATCTCTTGATGAATCTCGCCACCTTTAACATTTACTGCATCAGGAACTAATTCACCGGCAAGTGCTTTGCGAACTGAGATTGCAACCGCAATTCCGGCTCGCTCTTGCGCTTCATCGGTTGAGGCCCCAAGGTGAGGGGTCGCAACAACGTTATCGAGTGCAAATAACGGTGAATCAGTGCATGGTTCGGTTGCAAATACATCAAGACCTGCGCCAGCAACTCGACCCTCTTTTAGAGCGTCAAATAAGGCCGATTGATCTAGTACCCCACCGCGCGCAGCGTTGATGATGCGCACAGTTGGCTTTACCTTCTTTAGCGCATCGACTCCGATTAAGTTGGCAGTTTCCTTTGTCTTAGGAAGATGAATTGTTATGAAATCAGAGCGTTTCAAAAGTTCATCTAGCGAGACTAGATCAACGCCAAGTTTAGCAGCTCGTGATGGTTGTAGATATGGATCATAAGCAATCACGTTCATTCCGAAGGCTTGCATGCGAGTCGAGACAAGTTGCCCGATTCTTCCAAAGCCAACGATGCCAAGGGTTTTTTCAAATAGCTCAGCGCCGGTGAACTTAGAGCGGGCCCATTTACCACCGCGCAGGGCCACATTTGCTGGGACAACAAATCTTGCAGATGCAAGTAGAAGTGAGATTGCAAGTTCAGCTGCACTTACGATGTTGGAAGTCGGCGCATTAACAACCATCACACCTGCTGTTGTTGCAGCTGGGATATCGACGTTATCTAGACCGACTCCGGCGCGCGCAATAACTTTAAGTCCTTTAGCTGCAGCGATTGCTTCTTGATCCATCTTTGTAGCAGAGCGGATCAAGACGGCGTCAACGCCTTTAGCAAGCTCAGCAAGTAGCTCAGTGCGATTAGCGCCATCACAATTTCGAATCTCGAAATCTGGGCCGAGCGCATCTACCGTTGCTGGGCTTAGCTCTTCAGCAATTAGAACGATTGGTTTACTCACGCGCTGCAGAACCTTCCTTGTAATCATCTTTATTTGATGACTTAACCCATGACATCATCGCACGCAGATCGCGTCCAACTTTCTCAATTGGGTGGCTCTCGCCCTTTGCACGAAGCGCCTTAAATTCCGGCGCGCCGGCATCTTGATCTTCAATAAAGCGTTTTGCGAATGCGCCACTTTGGACATCTGCAAGGACAGCTTTCATATTCTCTTTAACGCTCGGATCAATAACGCGTGGCCCTGAGATGTAATCGCCATATTCAGCGGTATCTGAGACCGACCATCTCTGCTTTGCGATTCCGCCCTCATACATAAGGTCAACGATTAGCTTTAACTCATGAAGGCACTCGAAGTAGGCAACTTCTGGTTGATAGCCCGCTTCGATTAGAGTTTCAAATCCATACATAACTAATTGGGAAGCGCCGCCACATAGAACGGATTGTTCACCGAAGAGATCTGTCTCAGTTTCCTCTTTAAAAGTGGTGAGGATTGCGCCAGCGCGAAGGCCACCAATCGCCTTTGCGTAAGAGAGCGTTAACGGCCAGGCGTTACCAGTTGCATCTTGTTCGACTGCAACGATATCGGGCACACCTCTTCCGGCAACATACTCACGGCGAACTAAATGTCCTGGTCCCTTTGGCGCAACCATGCAGACATCAACATTTGCAGGTGGCTTGATGTAACCAAAGCGAATATTGAAACCATGTCCGAAGAAGAGCGCATCTCCAGGTTTTAAGTTTGGCTCAATAGATTCCTTATAGATGTGGCGCTGCTTATGATCCGGGGCGAGCAACATAATTACTGTTGCTTCTTTAACAGCCTCCGCGACAGTTACAACGCGAAGCCCTTCTTCCTCTGCCTTGGCGCGTGACTTTGATCCTTCGGCAAGACCAACGCGGATATCAACGCCGCTATCGCGCAAGCTAAGTGCGTGAGCGTGGCCTTGTGAGCCATAACCGATGACAGCGACATTCCTTCCTTGGATGATTGAAAGATCTGCATCTTCCTCATGATAGATCGTTGCCACGTTATCTCCTCTTTTCTTTTCTCCGACTAGTACTTCTACTAGTTCTGGTAATCCTTGGTCTGCTCATGACTTTCAGATGTTGCAAGTCCAGTCTCAATCGCAGTCTGTTCGGCGAGAGTCTTCGCGCCGAGCTCTAATGCGATCGAACCTGATTGGACCAATTCCTTTATGCCAAACTTCGAAAGACGATTTACCATCTCAGCTAAATCTTTCGCGCTGGCAACGGCTTGGATAATGCAGACGCCATCTCGTTCATCGACAATCTCAGCAGCCAAACCGGCGAGGCTGGGCTTAATATCTGCTGATTTTCCAGTGACTTTGAGAAGCAAAAGCTCCCTTTGATGAGCCATACTCTCAGTCATCTCTTGGATACCGATCACATTTACTAATTTATAAAGCTGGGCGCTTACCTGATCAAGGGCATGGCCGTCAAGATTTAGCACGATTGTCATACGCGATACTTGTGGATCTTCAGTTGGACCAACAGCGAGTGAGTCGATGTTGTAACCGCGACGCGAGAAGAGGCTAGCTACGCGGGCGAGAACGCCGGGGCTATTTTCTACAAGTACCGAAAGTGTTTGCTGGGCCATGGTTATAGTTCCTGTGAATCCCAATCCGGCGCCATCTCTTTGGCAATCATGATGTCATCGTTAGAAGTTCCAGCTGCAACCATCGGCCAGACCATCGCATCGCGGTGAACGCTAAAGTCAACAACGACTGGTGCATCATTTATTGAATTAGCTTCTTTGATGATGCGATCAACATCGCCCTTGGATTCGCACCTTAATCCCACGCAACCCATCGCTTCGGCAAGTTTTGCAAAATCTGGGATCCGCTTTGAATGAAGATCGGTATTTGAGTAACGCTCTTTATAGAACAAGGTCTGCCATTGACGCACCATGCCGAGGCTCTCGTTATTAATGATTGCAACTTTGACCGGAATATCATTTAGCGCGCAGGTAACTAATTCTTGATTGGTCATTTGGAAGCAACCATCGCCATCAATCGCCCATACCGGGGTATCTGGGGCGCCAACTTTTGCACCCATCGCAGCAGGAACTGCGTAACCCATAGTTCCAAGTCCGCCAGAGTTCAACCAACTTCTTGGATTTTCATACTTGATAAATTGCGAAGCCCACATCTGGTGCTGTCCGACCCCCGCAACATAAATTGCATCCGGGCCAGTTAATTGACCAATTCTTTCGATTACATATTGGGGCGAGACCGATCCATCACTTGGTTCGTTATAGCCGAGTGGATAGGTAGAACGAAGTGAGTTCATCTGGCGCCACCAAGTTGTTAGATCTGGTTTGCGCTTTTTAAATTCTTGCTCAACGGCCGGGGCAAGTTCACGCATGATGGGAGCGAGATCTCCAATTATCGGGACATCGGCATAGCGGTTCTTACCGATTTCAGCTGGGTCGATATCGGCATGAATGATCTTTGCATTTACAGCGAAAGTACTTAGCTTTCCGGTAACTCGATCATCAAAACGAGCGCCCAGGGTTATCAAGAGATCCGCCTTTTGTAAGGCAGTAACAGCAGCAACTGTTCCATGCATGCCCGGCATACCAAGATGTTGCGGGTGCGAATCTGGGAATGCACCGCGCGCCATCAAAGTTGTTACGACTGGTGCGCCAACAACTTCAGCTAATTTAAGTAGTTCCTTTGCGGCATTTGCCTTAATGACTCCACCGCCGACATAAAAGACTGGCTTAGTTGATTCAGCAATTAGAGCTGCCGCATCGCGAATCGACTTTGAATCTGGTTCTAGTTGCGGGCGATAACCACGAAGTTCAGCGCGCTTTGGGTAAGTGAAGGTTGTCATCTTCTGTAGGGCATCTTTTGCAATATCAACAAGAACTGGACCGGGGCGACCAGAGCCGGCGATGTAAAAGGCCTCAGCAATCGCTTTAGGAATATCGAGTGGATCTGTAATTAAATAATTGTGTTTTGTTATTGGCATTGTGATGCCACGGATATCTGCCTCTTGAAACGCATCGGTTCCAATCGCAGGACCTGGGACTTGGCCGGTTATTGCAACCATGGGAACTGAGTCCATATGTGCATCAGCAAGTGGCGTTACAAGATTTGTAGCTCCCGGTCCCGAAGTTGCGATACAGACGCCAACTTTTCCAGTGACTTGCGCATAACCAGTAGCTGCGTGGCCGGCGCCTTGTTCATGGCGAACCAATATGTGGCGAATCTTTGAATCATAAATTGGGTCGTATGCCGGAAGGATGGCTCCGCCTGGGATGCCGAACATGACATCAACGCCTGCACGCTCAAGTGATTTCACTAGGGCCTGGGCCCCAGTTATTTCATTGCTCATGTTTGACTCCTTTCCTTAAATATTTCGCGCCCTATTAATGCAAAAACCCTCAGTTTCCTGAGGGTGCGCGTGATCTTCTATTTAGATCACGCGCAACGAATCACCACCACTGAAGAGAGAACGGTGTTCGTTGACATGGGCAGAATTATTCCGTCACGAAATGGGTGTAGTCAACCCCTGAGATGCTCATCTCAGGATTTGGAACTAGTCGCAGACCGCTCCCCGCGAGGCTGAACCCACTAACTTCACATATTTACCGAGAACGCCGGATGTGTATCGCGGAGGAAGTGGCTTAAACGATTTACGGCGCTCAACCAATTCCTTCTCATCAACTAGCAAATCAAGAGTGCGCGCTTTGATATCGATACGGATGCGATCGCCATTTTTAACAAGTGCAATTGGACCGCCATCAACAGCTTCTGGTGAGACATGGCCAACACATAGACCAGTTGTGCCACCTGAGAATCTGCCATCAGTAATTAGCAATACTGATTTACCAAGTCCAGCGCCTTTGATTGCGCCCGTAATCATCAACATCTCGCGCATTCCAGGTCCACCTTTCGGACCTTCATATCTAATTACAACTACATCGCCAGCTTGGATTGTTCCATTTTCAAGCGCTTCCATCGCGCTCTGCTCTCGTTCGAATACTCGAGCAGGACCTTCAAATGAATCAACGCCAACTCCAGCAACTTTTGTTACTGCACCTTCTGGAATAAGTGAGCCAGAGAGGATTGTGATTCCACCACTTGCGGCAAGAGGTGAAGAGGTTGCTTTCAAAATCTGGCCATCTGGATCAGGGGGTGAAAGCTCGGCAAGATTCTCTTTCATAGTCTTGCCAGTAACTGTTAAGCAATCACCATGAATTAGTCCTGCATCAAGGAGCGCGCGTAGAACTACAGGAACGCCGCCAACCTTGTCGACATCGCTCATCACATATTTTCCGAATGGCTTTAAATCACCAAGGAGTGGCACCTTTGAACCAACGCGATGGAAATCATTCATCTCTAGCTCAACTTTTGCTTCATGGGCGAGTGCAAGTAAGTGGAGAACGGCGTTTGTGGAACCGCCGAGTGCCATGAGGATTGTGATCGCATTTTCAAATGCTTGCTTAGTCAAAATGTCGCGGGTGCGAATTCCCTGGCGAATTAATTCAACGACTGCGGCTCCGGATTTAACAGCGTAAGCATCGCGTCGTCTATCAACCGAAGGTGGCGCAGCCGAGCCAGGAAGTGAGAGGCCAAGCGCTTCGCCAATCGATGCCATCGTATTTGCGGTGTACATACCGCCGCATGCACCTTCACCGGGGCAAATCGCGCGCTCAATCTTGTCTACTTCTTCTTGCGAGATAAGTCCTCGGGCACAAGCTCCTACTGCTTCAAAAGCATCAATCAGCGTTACATCGCGGCCATCTACTTTTCCGGGAAGTATCGAACCGGCATATACGAGAACGCTTGCAACATTAAGCCTCGCTGCCGCCATCATCATTCCTGGAAGTGACTTATCGCAACCTGCAAAGGTAACTAAGCCATCAAGGCGTTCTGCTTCCATCACAGTTTCAACTGAGTCAGCAATTACCTCTCGTGAAACGAGTGAGAAATGCATTCCTTCATGTCCCATAGAAATTCCATCTGAGACGGAGATAGTTCCGAATTGCATCGGGAAACCACCGGCATCAATCACACCTTGCTTTGATGCTTTAGCGAGGCGATCGAGTGACAAATTACATGGGGTGATTTCATTCCAAGATGAAGCAATTCCAATTTGAGGCTTGACCCAATCAGCATCAGTCATGCCAACCGCGCGAAGCATTCCGCGAGCGGGCGCACGCTCTAAGCCATCAGTTACAAGATAGGAACGGGGCTTCATTGGATTTTTCATGCTTGTCCTAAATGTTTTAGTAGTAGTTCCCTTACTTTAGCGGCATCGGCTTGACCTTTGGTCTCTTTCATAACTGCGCCGATTAGCGCCCCAGCGGCTGGGATATGTCCGCCCCTAACTTTCTCAGCAACTTCAGGCTGGGCTTTAATTGAATTCACAATCGCAGCCATAAGAGCAGAGTCATCTGATACAACTTTGATGCCACGCTTTTCAATAATCTCACGTGGCCGACCTTCGCCATTTATTACACCTTCTACAACTTGGCGGGCCAACTTATCGGTTAGCTCACCCTTACCAATTAGCGCAACAACTTCTGCGACATCATTTGGGGTAATCGGAAGTGATGAAGCAGGAAGTTCTCTCTCATTTGCAATTCGCGCTATCTCACCTAGCCACCAACTTCGGGCTCGGGTCGGATCAGCGCCTAAGTTCACAGTCTGCTCAACTTGATCTAACACATCGGCGTTAATCATCGCCGCCATCTCTTTATCCGGGACCTGCCAACTCTCCTGCAATCGAGTACGTCTTGCTGAAGGCTTCTCTGGAAGGGTTGCTCGAATCTTCTCTATCCAATCTTTAGCGGGCGCGACTGGAACTAGATCTGGCTCTGGAAAATAACGGTAATCCTCAGCCTGCTCTTTTGAGCGACCTGGGGTCGTATCGCCGGTGTCTTCATGGAAGTGACGTGTCTCTTGAATTACCCGCTCGCCTTTTTCAAGTAGAGCAGCATGACGGAGCATCTCACTTCTTACTGCCCGCTCAACGCTTCGAAGTGAGTTCACATTTTTCGTCTCACTTCTAGTTCCTAATTTTTCAGCGCCAATAAGACGTAGCGAGACGTTGGCGTCACAACGCAGCGAGCCTTGTTCCATCTTTACATCGCTAACTCCAAGTGAGCGCAAGATGTCGCGAAGTTCTGAGACATATGCGCGAGCAACTTCAGGTGCGTACTTGCCGGTTCCGGCTACAGGTTTGGTAACAATCTCTACAAGCGGAATTCCAGCTCGGTTGTAATCAAGTAGCGAGTAATCAGCGCCATGAATTCGCCCGGTTGCGCCACCCATATGGAGTGACTTTCCGGTGTCCTCTTCCATATGTACTCGCTCGATTTCAATTCGAAATTCCTTTACACCTTCATCGGTATCAACTTTCACATCAAGATAGCCACCAAAACAGATCGGCTCGTCATATTGCGAGGTCTGGAAATTCTTGGGCATATCAGGATAGAAATAGTTTTTCCGAGCAAATCTAGAGAATGGAGCTATCGAACAGTTGAGCGCAAGTCCGATCGCAATCGTGTATTCAATCGCTTTGGCATTAACAACCGGGAGAGCGCCCGGAAGACCTAGGCAGACGGGACACGTTTGGGTGTTTGGTTCTGCGCCGAAAACTGTCGAGCAGCCACAGAACATCTTTGATTTCGTGCCTAATTCAACATGTACTTCAAGACCTAAAACTGGTTCGTATTTATCAATTAACTTCTCATAGGTAAGCGACATTACTTCGCTCCTAGCTTTGGAGCGCCAGAGAGAATCGGAGCGCCCCACTTTGAAAGCAAGGCCGCTTCAAGGGCAGCGCCGACTTGATAGAGGAGATCATCTTTCATAGCACCAGCCATGATTTGAAAACCAGCAGGAAGTCCATCTTCTTCGGCAAGACCGGATGGGATTGAGATACCGCATACCCCAGCAAGGTTTGTTGGAATAGTTGCAATGTCATTTAAATACATAGCGATTGGATCATTTGATTTCTCGCCGATCTTGAAGGCAGTTGTGGGCGCAGTCGGCGACACGAGGACATCTGCTTTAGTAAATGCTTGCTCAAAGTCGCGCGAGATTAGGGTCCGTACTTTCTGGGCGCTGCCATAGTAAGCATCGTAATAACCACTTGAGAGGGCATAGGTACCAAGAATGATTCTTCGCTTAACTTCCTTACCAAATCCAAGTTCCCGGGTTGCGTTCATTACCTCTTCCGCAGAACCTTCACCGGTGCGGATTCCATAACGCATCGCATCAAAGCGAGCGAGATTTGAAGAGCATTCACTTGGCGCAATTAAGTAATAAGCGGCAAGGGCATACTCAAAGTTTGGACATGAGACTTCGACGATCTCTGCACCAAGTTTTGCTAACTCCTCTAGCCCTTCATTAAATCGCTTTAATACTCCGGCTTGATATCCCTCGCCCTGTAATTCTTTGATTACACCAATCTTCATTCCTGTTACGGAAGCGTTCTTCGCGGCTTGAACAAGAGGTGGAAGTGGCGCGTTAATTGAAGTTGAGTCAAGTGGGTCATATCCCCCGATAACTTCATGAAGATATGCAGCATCTAAAACATTTCGCGCACAAGGTCCGGCTTGATCAAGCGAGGAAGAGAAAGCGACTAATCCATAGCGCGATACCCCGCCATAAGTAGGTTTAACGCCAACGGTTCCAGTTACTGCGGCAGGTTGGCGAATTGAACCACCGGTATCTGTTCCAATCGCAAGCGGCGCTTCAAATGCAGCAAGAGCTGCTGATGAACCACCACCTGAGCCTCCGGGGATACGCGTTAAATCCCAAGGATTATGCGTTGGGAAACATGCCGAGTTCTCTGTGGAAGATCCCATTGCGAACTCATCCATATTTGTCTTACCCAAAATAATTATGCCGGCGCTCTTTAGTCGCGCAACAACGGTTGAGTCATATGGTGGACGCCACCCTTCAAGCATCTTTGAGCCACATGTAGTTGGAATTCCTTTTTGGACCATTACATCTTTAAGTGCGAGAGGCACACCCGCAAGTGGTGAGAGTTTTTCTCCTGCTTTTCTCCGCGCATCAACGTTCTCTGCCTGCTTTAGCGCGCCCTCTTTATCGACATGAAGAAAGGCTTTTACCTTATCGTCGACCTCATCAATTCGAGCCAGGTGCGCTTTAGTTAATTCGACTGAAGTTAACTCACCGCTTTGCAGCGCGGCTGCCATCTGGGTAGCACTTTTTTCAATCATTACTCTTCACCCAAAATCTTCGGCACCTTAAAGCGTTGCTCTTCTTTAGCGGGTGCTCCTGATAGCGCTTCATCCGGGGTAAGACTGGGTCGATTTTCATCTTCGCGAAATACATTTGTCATAGGTAGTGGATGTGAAGTTGGTGGAACATCTTTTCCGGCAACTTCTTGAACGCGTGCGACAGCATCAAGGATTACTGAGAGCTCGCTAGATAGATGATCAAGTTCATCTTCAGTCATTTCAATTCGCGCTAACCGAGCGAGATTAGCAACATCTGCGCGCGTAATCTTTGACATGTAGGTCACCTTAGCCGAAAGTTAATCACTTTCGAATTTGGCCATCTCCCTTCACAATCCAAGTGGTCGTAGTCATTTGTTCGAGACCCATCGGACCTCGTGCATGTAACTTCTGATTTGAAATTCCAATCTCAGCGCCAAAGCCCATCTCTTCGCCATCGGTAAAGCGAGTAGAAGCATTTACCATTACGGCGGCACAATCTGAAAGTGCTATGAAGTGATTAGCTGTATCGGTGTTCTCAGTAACAATGGATTCGGTGTGCTGGGTGCCGTATTTAGCTATGTGATCTATAGCCGAATCCACATCTTTAACGACTGCGACATTCATCTCTAGTACTCCGTACTCGGTTGAGAAATTCGCTTCACTAGCAAGTTCGGCTTCGACTCCTAAACCGGAGGCAACTTTGAGGGAATTTGAATCACAATGCAGTTTCACATTCGCATCTTTAAGTGCATTGAGCGCTATAGGAAGAAACTTGGTTGCGATTTCTTCATGAACAAGGAGGGTTTCGGCAGCATTGCAAACTGATGGGCGATGAGTCTTGGAGTTAATGAGGATTGGAAGCGCCTTCGCTAAATCGGCATCTTTATCTACATAAACGTGACAGACACCAGCTCCAGTCTCAATCGTTGGAACAAGAGCTTCATCGACCACCATTCGAATCAATGCAGCTGAGCCTCTTGGAATTACAAGATCGACTTTGCCACGCGCATGCAGAAGCGCGCGCACAGTATCTCGATCATCGGAAGGAATTAATTGGATTACATCTTTCGAGATGGAAGTTTTTGAAAGTGCACGCTTAATAACTTCAACAAGAACCTCGTTGCTCTTTTTTGCAGTCGACGATCCTCTTAGGAGTGCAGCATTTCCAGAGATGAGAAGAATGACCGCTGCATCGACAGTCACATTTGGGCGCGCCTCATAGATCATGCCAACGACTCCGAATGGGACGCTAATTTGGGTTAGCTCTAATCCATTCTCTAGTTTTCTAGAGTTGATGACTCTTCCGAGTGGATCAGCTAGCGCAGCAACTTTCTTCGCTCCCCCGATGATTCCGCTAATACGAGAATCGGTTAGAAGTAAGCGATCAAGTAGCGATTCATTTAGACCGGCTGCTCGCTCACGCTCAACATCTTCCTTATTTGCCGCAAGGATTTCTACTCTTGATCTCTCAATCTCATCAGCAATTGCAAGGAGGGCTGATTTTCGGGTGATGTAATCGCTAGCCCGAAGGGAGCGCGCAGCAAGGCGAGCTTGATCGGCTAGTTTTGCAATGAGTTGATCGTTATTCACAGGAGGACCAAATCATCGCGATGAACTAGCTCGCGTTCAAACTCTGGACCGAGTTCGCGTGCTATATCTTTAGTAGAGCGGCCCAACATCATCGGAATTTCATTTGAATCAAAGCCAACCAGGCCACGTGCAATGACTTTGCCGTTTGGCGCAAGAATTTCCACGGTATCTCCGGCGCTAAATTCACCCTCAACTTTTGTAACGCCAACGGGAAGTAATGAAACCCCGCGTTCCAAGAGCGCTTTCGCGGCACCTTCATCAACCTGCAAAACCCCATGTGGAGTTGAAGCGTGAGCTAACCAGAGTAAACGAGATGGTTTCTTCTCACTTACCGCTTTAAAGAGCGTTCCAACTTTCTCGCCCGCAATTGCAGCTTGAACTTTGGCAAGGGAGGTAAGCAACATTGGAATTCCGGCGCCAGTTGCAATTCGAGCGGCCTCAATCTTTGTGAGCATGCCACCGCTTCCAACTTTCGATCCGGCGCCACCAATTTCTAGCGATGAGAGTGAATCTAAATCACTTACCTCAGCGATTACTTTTGCTCCTGGTTGCGAAGGAGGCGCGTCGTATAACCCGTCGACATCGGTTACAAGAATAAGTAAATCGGCGCCGATTAGATGTGAGACAAGAGCGGCAATTCGATCGTTATCGCCAAATCGAATTTCTTGGGTTCCTACCGAATCGTTTTCATTAATGATAGGTACGACTCCGAGTTGTAATAACTTTGTAAGGGTGCGCTGCACATTTTGGTAGTGGGAGCGGCGAACAACATCATCGATAGTAAGTAGAACCTGTGAGCCCACTATCGAATAGCGCGCAAGTGATTCGGTATAACGATGCACCAATAAGCCTTGGCCAACCGAAGCTGCTGCCTGTTGTGTGGCAAGATCCTTTGGGCGGGAGTTAAGTCCTAATGGCGAAAGACCGGCAGCAATTGCTCCGGAGGAAACAATGACAACTTCCGCGCCAGATTTCTTAAGCGCAGCAACCGCATCAACGAGTTGGTCTACGGCACTTGCATCTAAACCTTGTGCATCAGCCCCAGTTAGCGATGATGAGCCAATCTTTATTACTACTCGCCTACTCATCTCGCATCACCTTCAATCCTTGGGCTAGTTGGATCTTTGACTTGGTACTCCCATTGTTGGGCTAGTTCCTCATCATCTAATTGATCAACTGCTTCCTCATCAAACTTCTCCCAACCGCGAGGAATGCGCATGTCATCTCCACGTGGCCCTGATAACAATTCAGCGCCGGCCTCAATCGTTGGCTCCCAATCAAACACAACCGAATCTTCATCACTTCCAATTCTCACTTCATCGCCAGCCTTCGCGCCTAATTTAAATAACTCACGTTCAACGCCGAGACTCGCTAGGCGATCGGCGAGATAACCAATTGCCTCTGCATTCGCAAAATTAGTCTGGTGAACCCAGCGCTCTGGTTTCGCTCCAATTACAGTGAATGAACCATCTTCATTTGCAAGAACTTTAAAGCCGCGATCATCGACGGGGGTTGGGCGAAGAACAATCCGGGTCTTCTCTTCGAGACTCTGATTAGTTCGATATTCCTTTACCGTGCGAGCCATCGCATAAAGAAGTTCTTGTAATCCAATGCGTGCAGCAGCTGAGATTTGATAGACCTCATAACCACGTTCTCTAAATTGCGGTTCGACCATGTCTGCGATTGCTTTTCCATCTGGTAGGTCAACCTTATTTAAAGCGATGATTCTGGGGCGATCACTTAAGTCAGCCGAGTAATTCTTAAGTTCACGTTCGATAATTTCAAAATCATTAAGTGGATCGCGATCTGTTTCTAAAGTTCCACAATCTAGAACGTGAACGAGTGCTGCACATCGCTCAACATGTCTTAGGAATTCGAGGCCAAGACCTTTACCTTCGGATGCACCAGGGATTAGTCCAGGAACATCTGCAACGGTAAAGCGCGAATCACCTGCTTGCACAACTCCGAGATTTGGAGCGAGCGTTGTAAATGGATAATCCGCAATCTTTGGGCGTGCTGCCGAGATTGATGCGATAAGCGAGGACTTTCCAGCGCTAGGAAAACCAATCAGACCAATATCTGCAACTGATTTAAGTTCAAGAACAAGGGTTCGTTTTTCACCAGGTTCGCCAAGTAGCGCAAATCCTGGTGCGCGCCTTCTTGATGATGAGAGCGCTGCATTTCCAAGTCCACCTTGGCCACCCTTTGCGGCAACAAAACGAGTACCGATTCCGATTAGATCAGCTAGAACTTTTCCATCTTTTGAAAGGACAACGGTTCCATTTGGAACACCAAGGATTAGATCTTCACCATCCGCACCGTTTTTTAGCGCGCCATGTCCTTGTCGACCTGAGGTTGCGCTGCGATGAGGAGAGTGATGAAAGTCGAGCAGAGTTGTTACATCTGAATCAACAACAAGAATTACATCTCCGCCCCGACCACCGCTTCCACCATCTGGGCCGCCAAGTGGAACGAATTTCTCTCGGTGTACCGAGACACATCCAGCGCCGCCTTTACCAGCGGCAGCATGAAGCGTCACGCGATCTACGAATGTAGCCATAACGCTCCTCTCCTAGAAAACGAAAAACGGGCCCGTCGCAACGGACCCGTCCCTCTAAAGTCCGTCTGTTACGAAACCGGAACGATATTTACGACGCGACGACCGCGTGCGCTTGAAAATTCAACTGCGCCAGAGGCGAGTGCAAAGAGCGTGTCATCTTTGCCGATTCCGACATTCTTACCTGGGTGAAACTTTGTGCCACGTTGACGAACAAGAATTTCGCCGCTGTTGACTACTTGACCACCGAAGCGCTTGATTCCGAGAAATTGTGGATTCGAATCGCGACCATTTCGTGTCGAGGAGACGCCTTTTTTGGATGCCATTTCTTTTTATCTCCTTACTTCACACCGTTAATTGCGGTGATCTTCACACGAGTATTTTTTGAACGGAAACCTTGACGACGGCGATAGCCCGTCTTTGCTTTGTAACGAAGGATACGAATCTTTGGTCCCTTAACTTCAGAGACAACTTCGCCAGTAACTTTTACTCCAGAGAGAACCTTTGGATCAGAAGTAACCGCATCGCCATCAACAACTAGAACGGCAGGGAAAGTAACGGTCGAACCAGGCGCAGCCTCAATCCGATCGACAAATACCGTGTCACCAACGGCCACCTTTTCCTGGCGCCCGCCAGCCTTAACAATTGCGTACACGATTAACCTTCCTCAGATTCCTTCGAGAGTTCTTAGCAGGGACATAGGTTACGGATTGAGCGTAGTGGGGGTCAAACCGGGCTTAGGAGTTTGGGGTCAGCACGCCTGAGGATGAGGCCCGGCGGCGCCGGCGACCAAACTTTGGCTTCTCTGAGTCACCCTGTTGATCAGACTCCGCTTTCAGTTCTTCCGCTTTCTCCTCAACCACAGATGCTGCGGCTTCGGATTCCTGGCTTTCAACCGCTCCACTCGGCTTGATTTCACGATCAAGTTTGCGCTTATCAACTGGCTCCATATGAACATGAATTCCGCGACCCGCGCAGCTCTCGCAAGTTGTTGAGAAAGCTTCAATCAAACCTTGGCCGACCCGCTTTCTAGTCATTTGAACTAACCCAAGTGAAGTTACTTCAGCGACTTGATGCTTGGTGCGGTCGCGTCCTAGACATTCAACTAACCTTCTAAGAACTTGCTCACGGTTTGATTCAAGAACCATATCGATAAAGTCGATAACAATAATTCCACCTAAGTCGCGCAATCTAAGTTGCCTTGCAATTTCTTCGGCCGCTTCTAGGTTGTTCTTCGTAACCGTCTCTTCAAGGTTTCCACCTTTGCCAATGAACTTACCGGTGTTGACATCGATAACGATCATCGCCTCGGTTCTATCAATAACTAGTGATCCACCCGAAGGTAGATAGACCTTGCGATCAAGAGCCTTTGCTAGTTGTTCATCAACTCGGTTTTCGGTGAAGAGATCTCGACTACCGCTCCACTTTTCAACCTTTGTCATCAACTCAGGTGCGATGTGGCCAAGATAGTTATTGATGTCATCCCAAGCTTCGCCGCCTTGAACAGTCAGCTTTCTAAAGTCCTCATTAAAGATGTCGCGGATAACGCGGATAGTCATATCGGGCTCGCCATAAAGAAGTGTTGGAGCTGTGGTCGAAGAGGTTTCTGACTTCTTCTTAATGTCATCCCATTGCGCTTTTAGGCGGACAACATCTCTTGTTAACTCATCATCAGATGCACCTTCAGCAGCGGTGCGGACGATTACGCCCTCTTCATCAGTTATTAGACCCTTCAAGATCTCTTTCAAACGCGATCTCTCAGTATCTGGCAGACGTCTTGAGATTCCACTCATTCCGCCACCAGGCACATAAACAAGGTAGCGACCAGGAAGTGAGATCTGGCTTGTTAGGCGAGCGCCTTTTTGGCCGATTGGATCTTTAGTAACTTGTACTAATACTGATTGCCCAGTCTTTAGTACTCGCTCAATCTTCCGTTCTTTATTATCGGCAAGACCTGATTCATCCCAATTAACTTCACCAGCATAAAGAACTGCGTTTCGTCCTTTACCAATATCAACGAAGGCCGCCTCCATCGAGGGAAGTACGTTCTGTACCTTTCCAAGATAGACATTTCCAACATAAGAAATATTGCTGTTCTTGTTTACATAGTGCTCAACAAGAATATTGTCTTCCAAGATTGCGATTTGAGTGCGATCACCTTGTTGGCGCACTAGCATCTTGCGATCTACGGATTCGCGCCGTGCTAAAAATTCAGCATCAGTAAGGATCGTGCCGCGGCGGCGGTTCTCGCGATAATCACCGAAGCGACCTCTATCCCGCCCGCGATCTCTATCCCGATCACGGTTTCGATCTCTATCTCGGTCGCGGAAACGATCGCGACGATCTTTTCGTTCAAAATTCCTTGGCTCTCTTGGCCGTTCAGTTACAGGTTTCTTATCGCGAACCTTTACAACTGTTACTACGCCATCTTCTTCAACAGTCTCACCGGGTACTACCCCATCTGAACCAGATCGGCGGCGGCGGCGACGCTTCTTAAATACTGGATCGCCAGCAACAACAAATTCTTTCTTCTTTGAATTCTCATCACTTGATTCGGTTGAGCTCTCATTAACTTCATCGCGCTCTGAGCGGCGACGACCTCTTCCACCCCTTCGGCGGCGGCGGCGACCGCGTTCGCCATCTCCTCCATCTTCATCTTTATCTTTATCTGGAGTCGGTCTTGCCGATGCTTTAGCTTTCGTAGGCGCAACTGGTGCGGCCTGAAATATTGGCGTTGGAATTACAGCTGCCGACTTAGCTTTCTTATCCGGCTTGCTCTCTTCTTTCGGTGTTGCTTCCTTCGCTTTGTTCTCTGTGTTGGAAGCTTTTCTGACAACGCGCTTACGCGTCTTTTTTGGCTCATAAGCCATAACAAAAATCCTTAATCTCCGCCCCAAAGGGCGGTTTCCTAAAAAAACTTCGGTGGCGCCTCATTCTTTTCGGATCAGCCGACCGCACCTAAAGAGCGGTCTGGCGACCTCGTATTTCCGAGGCGATTGCAGGGAAAGTATGTCATAGAGAAAGGCATGCGCCTAATTACGCGTAAAAAAGCTATCTGGAGCGTTGATAGACGTTCTGGAGTAAACCAATCGCAATCATGTTTGCGAACATACTCGATCCACCGTAAGAGAGGAATGGGAGTGGAACTCCCGTCATCGGCATCAATCCCATGGTCATTCCTATATTTTGAAAGATTTGAAATGCAAACCATGCGACAACTCCAGCTGTAACGAGTCGGCCAAAGAGATCGTTGGTGCGCTTTGCAATTGAGAATCCGCGCATCAAAATAAATCCATACAACAACAAAATTATTGATGAACCAAGAAATCCAAGTTCTTCCCCAGAGACTGTGAAAATGAAGTCGGTCTGTTGTTCTGGGACAAATCTTCCATTTGTCTGCGGGCCATCAAAGAGGCCTTTACCAAAAAATCCACCAGACCCAATTGTGATTCTTGCTTGTCGTAATTGGTAACCAGTTGCTTGTGGATCAGCATAAGGATCAATAAAGGATCGAAGTCGATTTAGTTGATAGTCATTTACAGCGCCGCTTGCAACCGCTAAGTAAGCAGCAGTTACTCCTGTTACTAAAAGACCAATCACCCAAAGAAGCCTGGCGCCTGATATTGCGACAATTGAAACTACTGCAGCCGAAATTATTAGAACAGTTCCAAGATCTGGTTGGAGCACAATAAGAAGAATTGGTAACGCGGCAACGCCAAGCGCATAAATAACTTGGCGATCACTCGGCCCACGATCTCCGGCCTCTCGCTCGGCCAAGATGAGAGCCATACCAACGATAATCGTTAACTTCGCCAACTCAGCCGGCTGGATTTGAAAACCGCCAGGTAGTGAAATCCAAGAACGAGCGCCATTCACAACGCTTCCTAGGCCAGGAATCAAAACTGCCACTAATCCCAGCACTCCAATTCCCCAGAGAACTGGGGTGTAGGCGCGCAGCAGGCGATAATCAACAAGAGTTGTGCCATAAGCAAGAGCTAAACCAATAATTACATTAACTATCTGGCGCTTTAAGTAGTACTCGGGATCTTGGTTATTTACAGCGAACCAATCGCGCGTAGCGGCATAGACAAGCACCACTCCCATAGCAGAGAGAAGAAGGACTGAGATGGTGATGGTTGGATCGCTATTTACGAGGAAGCGTCTCCGCTCGCTCCGAGTCTTAGCTGCGCTTCTCATGGTTTTTTACCGATGCTGCTTTTTATTGTGGGAATTGTTGTGGCTGGACCACTTGGGAAAATTGCCTCTTTCCCATTTTCGCCAAAAATGTCTTCGTAAATTCTTCTAACACCAAGTCCGCTTGTAGTAGCGCCAAATCCACCTTGACTCACCATCATCACAACAACATATTTTGGTTTCTTGCTGGGCGCATATGATGCGAACCAAGATGTGTCATCTTTCGCAGATCCATCTAAGTTCAAACCAAAGACTTGGCCAGTTCCAGTTTTACCACTCACCTCAGTCTTCAAGCCGGCAAATGCTCCCCACGCAGTTCCTGATGTAACAACGGCGCGAAGTGAGTTCTTAAGAAACTTGAGAGTTGGTTTTGAAACTGGAAGTTGGCCATTAACTTTTGGTTCAAATTTTTCAACAATCTTATTTGTGGGAGTAACAATCGCGCGCGCGACTTTAGGTTCCATTAACTTTCCGCCATTTGCAATTGCTCCATACATAACTGCCATCTGAATCGGAGTCATGAGAACATCACCCTGTCCGATCGAGAAATTAACCATGTCACCGGCGCGGACCTTGTCGCCATCAAGGCAATTTTCGCGTGCGATTTCAATCAAGTAGGCGGTTCGTTGGGACTTCTTGGCGCGTTCCTCATAATTACAGTAGAAATCTCGGTAGTTCTCATACCAATTAATTTTCCAGGCCCGATTTGGTAGCCGTCCCTTCTGCTCTGAAGGAAGGTCGATTCCAGTCTTCTTTCCCACTCCGAAACCTTCTGCAGCCTTAAAAAAGTGGTCGTTTGGGGAACTCTTGGGCTTAAGACCGCCATCGCGAACCCATTCATCATAAGCAATTTGATACCAAATCGAGTCACAGGAAATAGCCATCGCTGTCGTCATTGAGATTTTTCCGGCAGGCTTGCTATCGAAATTCTTGAAAACACGGTCACCAATTTGGACTGTGGCCGGACAGTCATATCTCTTCTGCATGCTGTAATTCGCACTCACCGCAGCAGAAAGTGAGATCACTTTGAAAGTTGAAGCTGGCGCAAATGAACCTTGAATGGCGCGCGATA
>VGAG01000013.1 GCA_016870835.1 Actinomycetota bacterium
AGGCGCGTTATGCCCTTGAAGGTTCAGTCGCTGTTACCGGCTCGGCTGTCCAATGGTTGAGAGATCAATTAGGAATTATTAATAGCGCTCCTGAGATAGAGAGCCTGGCAGCGAGTGTTCCTGATAACGGCGGGGTCTATTTTGTTCCAGCTTTCTCAGGACTATTTGCTCCATATTGGAGAAATGATGCTCGAGGCGTTGTCGTTGGCTTGACTCGCGCTGCTACAAAAGCACACCTTGCGCGCGCTGCCCTTGAGGCGATTTGTTATCAAACGCGCGATGTTTTAGATGCTATGTCGGCCGATAGTGGCGATAAATTGCCAGAGATGCGAGTTGATGGCGGAATAACTGCAAATGAGTTATGCATGCAGATGCAGGCCGACATAATGCAGATTGATGTTGTACGCCCGAAGGTAATTGAGACCACAGCACTTGGCGCGGCCTATGCCGCAGGACTCGCGGTTGGTTTCTACAAAGATACTGCGCAACTCAAAGCGAATTGGAAAGAGGCTAAAAGGTGGAAACCAAATAGCAATTCACGCCTTGCAACTTCGGGATTAAAGGATTGGAAGCGCGCGATTGAGCGGACTTTAGATTGGGCTAAATAGCCTTTACTTCGATTAGTAAAGCTTCAGCTGGTTGAAGAATTGGCGCCGGAAGGCCAATCTCTTCGAGAATCGCACCGGTTGTTGTAACGCCATCTTTTAGCCACGTAGGTGGCTTAATCAACATCATCCCTGGTTTGCCAGCTGGATAAACAGGTTCAACTCTGTAACTCCTCTTTGGATCAAGAGCGCGAAAACGGAGATTTGGTGAATGGGATGTAGTTGTTGGACGTAATTGGGCAAAGGCAAAGAGGGCCTCATCTTTGCCAACAACCCCATACAAGTAGTGGTCATCATTTGAATAATCAACTCTTACAACCTCACCGCTATGAAGTAATGAGCGCTTTGCTTTATAGAAGTCAATCCAGTTACGTAAAGTATCAAGTTCGGCCGAACTCAATTTAGAGATATCCCACTCGATGCCGGCATGTCCAAAGAGCGCGGTGGTAGCTCTAAAACTAAGTGAGAGTTGGCGACCTGTTTGGTGAGAAGGAGTCGGACCAACATGAGTTCCTAAGAGTTCCGGCGGGATGAATTGCGTAGTCCAGCGCTGAATTTCTTGGCGAGCTAGAGCATCATTGTTATCACTTACCCAGAAGCGATCTACATAATCAATAACACCAAGATCTATTCGCCCACCTCCCGATGCGCATGACTCAATTTCAAGGCCCGGACAGTTTCTCTTTAGCTCTCTAAAGAGTTGATAGATAGCTTTAGTTTGATTATGAATTGCAGCTTTTCCGAGGTATCCAGCATCTACCAGGACTCGATTGTGATCCCATTTGATGTACTTAACTTTGTTCTCTTTGATTACTTTAGTTACTGAATTTAAGACATGATCAAATGCAGCTTTATTCGAGAGGTTTAGAACTAACTCATGGCGCCATGTTGGTGGAACGCGGCCCGCTTCACTTAAAATCCAATTAGGATGCTCCCGGTACAAGTCCGAGTCAGCATTCAACATCTCGCCTTCAAACCAGAGCCCAAATTCCATACCTTTGCTGGCGATGTAGTCAGAGAGCGCGCTAAGCCCGGATGGCCATACATCTTTACTTACCTGCCAATCCCCTAGCCCACTTCGATCATTTCTCCTTGAACCGAACCAACCATCATCAAGTACTACTCGCTCAACGCCAACTTGAGCAGCAACATCGACTAACGCTTTTACCCGCTCCTCGTTATGTTCAAAGTAGATTGCTTCCCACATATTTAAAGTAACTGGACGCGCCTTTTTCGGGTGATGGGTACGTGAACGGAGATGTCTATGAAATACCTTAGCTACACCATCTAGCCCCTGATTTGAATAACAGGCAATTAGTTCTGGGGATGTGTAACTCTCATTTCGTTCCAAAATCATTTCGCCAGGAGCAAGTACCTCACTCGCGCCAATTGACTTAACTCCCTCATAATTCTTCTCAATGTAATACCGGGTGTCCCCGCTCCATGCCAAAGCGACCGACCAAGCTTCTCCAGATCCAAAATTCGTCTCATGCGTGAGCGCAATCTCACCAATCGTAAAGTTATGACCACTTCTTCCTTCATTAGATTCACGGACCCAGCGCCCAATATCTATTGATTTGCGTTGCGGGGTCCGTTCTTTCGACCAGCGACCAACAAAATCTAAGCTTTCTACCGCTTTATCACTTAGAGGAAGCCAATAAGCGAGTTCATTTAGCGTGTATCGCTCTCCTAGATTTGTAAGTTGATAACCAATTCTTGCCGCACCATATTGATCGAGTCTTAGCGATATCGATAACTGCAAACTTGCTGAGTCATCTTTTAGAGTTGCCGTAAACGACTCTTTGCTCGATTTCAATTCCTTAACTTCAAATTTTGTAGACCAGGATTTTCCGTCACGATGTCCTGCAATTGTTGGATAACCCAACCAACCGCGTGAGTGCTCGCGCATAACTCCGGGAGTGGCTATCTCGTCAAAATCACTATTTGGAATCGAACGCGCAAATGAGATCTTTGATGGGTCGCCGTGAACGCTCTTTCCCCAATAACGAATTGCGAGTGCGCCATCGATTACCTCGAGATAGATATCAACCCCGCCATTAGATAAGTGCGCATGAGATGACATGCCGGTAGAGTAATGGTCATCATGTCGGGCAAGAAACTAGGCGCAGGGGTTGTAAGAACCGACCGTCTGTTAATGGATGGCCGAACGATTCGCTATTACGACACCCAAGGTCAAGAACGTAATGCAGTAGATCAGCGCGAACCCGAGACACAACCAAAAATCGGTGAGATGCGACTTGATCCACTTAATAATGAATGGGTTGTTATGGCCGCTCACCGCCAAACCCGAATTTTCTTACCGCCTAAAGAGTTAAATCCGCTCGCCCCAAGTCGCCCCGGATTCCTAACTGAGATTCCTGAAAGTGATTATGAAGTTGTGGTCTTTGATAATCGCTCACCCTCACTTCGCGATACTGATGCACCCGAAAAGATCCCTTCCGAACTAACTCTTGAAACTCCGCCGGTTCCAGCTGCCGGCAAATGTGAAGTTGTCTGCTTTACCTCTAGTTACGATGCCTCTTTTAAAGATCTTTCCCCAAACCAAATCCGTACTGTTCTTGAAGCGTGGCGCGATCGCGTTGCAGAGTTATCCAAGGTGGATTACATCGAGCATATTGCGCCCTTTGAAAATCGTGGCGAAGAAGTTGGCGTAACTCTTGCACATCCTCACGGCCAGATATACGCCTATCCAAATCTTCCGGTTAAGACCACACAGATGCTGGCAGTAGCAACTGCACATAAAAAGCGCACCGGGCGCGTACTTCTAGATGATGTCGTAGCGCGGGAGTTAAGCGACAAGGTGCGAATCGTTGCTGAAAATAAAGAGTGGGTCGCCTATGTTCCTTATGCCGCTAGGTATCCATTTGAGATTCATGTCGCACCAAAGCGCTCTGTAACCGATCTCGCCGAGCTTGACGAACAGGCCTGTGAAGCCTTTCCAACTATTGCCAAGGAAGTATTACAGAGACTCGATGGTGTCTTTGATATGAAGATGGCTTACATCGCGGCTTGGCACCAAGCACCAGTTCGAGTTGGGCGAGATGTAATGCGCCTACATTGGCAGATCACAAGTGTGCGCCGAGCACCCGGCAAACTTAAGTATCTAGCTGGCTCAGAATCAGCATTTGGTGCATTCATGATGGATGTCTGGCCGGAGCAATCCGCCCAACAACTTCGTGATGTTCGGATCTAAGTTGCAATAGAAAATGTCACTCCGCAATGCATTTAGCGAACTCTTTGGACTTGTTCCCGATTTAGTAACCGCCGCTCCCGGGCGAGTTAATCTCATCGGTGAGCATGTCGATTACAACGATGGTTTTGTCCTTCCGTTTGCAATAGATGCTCGTACTTATTGCGCCCTTAGAGTTCGTGAGGATTCTCGGGTTCGAATCGCCTCGAAACAAGCTGGTGGGGAAATCTACGAGACTGAACTCGCTGAATTAAAGCCACTAACTGGCCCAAATTGGGCGCGCTATATCCTCGGCGTCATCTGGGCTCTTGAAGTTAAAAACGGAGTTGAAATACTCATTGATAGCGAAGTTCCCTCGGGGGCTGGCCTTTCTTCATCTGCTGCGCTCGAATGCTCCGTTGCCATTGCTTTAAATGAAATCTTTACGCTAAATAAATCTCTTCCGCAGCTTGCTCGATTAACGCAGCGCGCCGAGAACGAGTATGTCGGAGTTCCCTGCGGAATTATGGATCAATCCATCTCTTTGATGGGCAAGAGCGGTCACGCACTTCTCCTTGATTGTCGAGATCTCTCAACTCGCCAAATCAGAGTTGACTTTGCAAACCTTGGTTTGAAACTACTAATTATTGATACCAGGGCTCATCACGCACTCGTAGATGGCGGTTATGCCGAACGACGCAGCCAATGTGAAGCGGTAGCTCAAACACTTGGGGTTAAGGCGCTTCGTGATGTAACGATTGGTGAGTTAGAAATTGCACGTATGAAGTTGCCCGAAGTTAATTTCAAGCGAGCACGGCATGTGGTGACCGAGATTGAACGAGTATCACTTGCTGTTAAGGCGCTAGAAGCCGATAGTTTCGAAGAGTTTGGCAAACTCCTCAACCAGTCACACATTTCCTTACGTGATGATTACAACGTCTCTTGCGCTGAGCTAGACCTCACAGTCGATGCCGCACTTAATTGCGGTGCGCTGGGATCACGGATGGTGGGCGGAGGTTTTGGTGGAAGCGCAATTGCTCTTATCCGAGAGGGCGATGCTGGAAAAGTTGCGTCAAATATTGAACGCGCATTTCAAAGCGCGGGTTTTACAACTCCAAGATTCTTCGATTCGCTACCGAGTGACGGAGCGCAGGTCCTAAATTAACTGACTGGGGTTACAGATATAACTTCAACTCCGCCAATCGCATTAAGAACATTAATCAGATCGGCTGGATCATTTCCGGGGAATGCAACAGTAATGTCATCGATGCCGCGTCCGCCTTCGGAAGAGAGAACGACTAAGCCTCGGATATCGCCACCGGCAAAACCGATTGCAGAAGCGACGGCGCCAAGAGAACCTGGGCGATCAGGAAGAGCTACGCGAATACGGACCATTGCCATAGAGGTGAGTCTAAATGAAAAGCTCCCCGACTTGGACTCGAACCAAGAACCTGCCGGTTAACAGCCGGCTGCTCTGCCGATTGAGCTATCGGGGATCGGCTTTTAAAAACTTCGGCAGACTCTACGACAAGCCTTCGCCGAACGCCAATTCCCGAAGCGAGCGACGTTTACTCTCCATCTCGACCAATCTGGCAAAAATCTCGCCATATTCCTTCTCGTTTTCAACTGGGTTGAGTCTTTGTAGCGAAGATTTAATTTCAGCAATCGAGCGTGAGAGCGCGACTTCATTTAGCCGAGCGGTGATGCTGGAAACATATTTATCTGTGATTGCACCCTCGGTTCGTACCGGCTCCACCAGCAATTCCGTGACAAATGAACGAAGTTCTTCCGATTCTATTTTCTCTATATCAATGGCCTCAAAATCCCTTTGGGTATCGATATAAGAACGCAATCTCTCATAAGCCGGATGAGAAAAAGCGTTTAGCTCAATCTCTCGCCAGTTTCGCGCCAGCGCCGGCATTTGAAGGCGTACCTTTAATACTTCACGTTCCAAAGCGAGACGCGGTTCATTCGGATCAGGTCGCCAATTACTAACAGGAGCATCTTCCACTTTCAGTGGCGAAGATTTTGTGGCAACTTTTTTAACTGCAGAGTTCACTACCTCTACATCCATACCAAGCCAACCAGCTAATGTGCGGACATACTCAGGCCTTAATGAAGCATCACGAATCTTTCCAATGAGTGGCGCCGTTGCATTTAATGCTGCAACTCGACCCTCAGGAATAGTTAAATCAAAATTCTTAAGTTGGGTGCGAATTGCAAATTCAAAGAGTGGGACTCTCCTTGCAATCAAATCTCGTACCGCGGCATCACCGCTCTTTTGACGAAGTTCGCAAGGATCAAGACCATTTGCCTCTACTGCTACAAAAGTCTGGGTGACAAATTTCTGATCATCATCAAATGCTCGAAGTGCAGCTTTCTGTCCAGCAGCATCACCATCAAAGGTAAAGATAACTTCGCCTCTAAACGAATCATCATCCATCAACAAACGTCTAAGGATTCGAATGTGGTCATCGCCAAATGCGGTCCCACAGGTAGCAACGGCCGTAGTGACACCGGCGAGGTGAGCTGCCATCACATCGGTATAGCCCTCTACAACTACGACCTGGCGCTGTTTTGCAATCTCTTTCTTAGCTCGATCTAACCCATAGAGAAGTTGACTCTTCTTATAGATGGGGGTTTCCGGAGTATTTAGATACTTCGGACCGTTATCTTCCTCATCACTTGCAAGTTTTCGGGCGCCAAAGCCAACAACATCTCCCGTTATGTCACGAATCGGCCAAATCAATCGATTTCTAAATCTATCTATCGGGCCTCTTTGGCCTTCCTTTGAGAGCCCCACAATTGTTAACTCTTCTAAAGTAAATCCCTCTGCACGTAGCGCCTTGGTCAAGCTATCCCACTCTTTTGGCGCGTAACCAACTTCAAAACTCTTTATTGCTTCTCCGTTGAAGCCGCGCTTTTCTAGAAAATCCCTGCCGATAATGGCATCTTGACTCTTAAGTTGCTCTTGAAAGAATTTGGCTGCAGAAGCATTTGCGGCAACTAAACGAGAGCGCTTACCAGCAGGTTGCGCGGAAGCACTTCCAGCTTCATAGCTAAGTTGATATCCAATTCGATCAGCTAACTTCTCTACCGTCTCAGTAAAGGTTAAATGATCAATCTTCATTACAAATGCGATTACATCCCCACCGGTCTGACAGCCAAAACAGTGGAAGAAGCCTTTGCTTGGGGTTACATGAAATGAAGGCGTCTTCTCATCATGAAATGGGCATAAGCCTTTTCGTTGTCCCCCACCTGCATTCTTAAGTTGAACATACTCGCCCACAACTTCATCGATGGGCGAGCGATCGCGCACGTGAGCCACATCTACATCTCGTATGCGACCTGACATATTGGAATCCTAGGCCTCTAGGTAATTGGTCTCTAGGTTCTTGCCAGTAAGTTCACGGTGTAGCGCATAGGCACCTGGGTCAGTTAAGGATGCGACCTGGTCAATGACTACACGTAATTTCTCACTTTCGGTACTTGCTCGATACCACTCTTGCAAGAAGAAACTCTCTAGCGATTCAGGCGCGCGCTGCCTTACTGCGGCCACTAATTCGGCCAACAACTCTCGCTGTCGCAGGTACAACTCTTGGGACTTCTCAGCCAGGATGATGTAGTAACCGGGCATCGCTTTAAGCATCGCAACTTCAACGCGTTGTGCGCGTGGGACTAAGAGGTCGGCCGCGTATCTGGTGAGGTTGCCATCGCCAAAGTGAGCGCGCGTTTCACGCTCGGCTGCAAGTGCAAATCGACCTATTAATTGGCTAGTTAGATCCTTTAGTTGCGCCAGTTGTCTATGGCTTCGGTCAAATTCCTTTGGCCAACATGAAAGCGTTCGTAGAGATTTAAGTGCAGCGCGCGCCTCACTCTCAGTCAAATCAGATAAATACTCAGACTTTGCAACTCTATATAAATTAGGAAGGTCACTCTCTAGCGATTCGAGTTTCAAGTGCCCGGTTACTAACGCATCTTCTAGATCATGAACTGAATATGCAACATCATCAGACCAATCCATAATTTGAGCTTCCATCGAAGCCCGCTTGAAAGGTGAACCTTCTCGGACCCAATTGAAAATCTCTTCATCATCACTATAAACACCAAACTTTTTTGAGTTCTCTCGCGAGCTCCAGGGATACTTTGTTGCAGCATCAAGTGATGCGCGGGTGAGATTTAATCCAACCGAAATTCCCTTTTCATCAACTGTCTTGGCTTCAATTCTTGTTAATAATCTAAAGCTCTGAGCATTTCCCTCAAAACCTCCGCAAGGTTCGGCTAACTTTGCAAGTGCATTCTCGCCGTTATGTCCAAAAGGCGGATGACCTAGATCATGAGCAAGGCAAGCGCCCTCCATTAAATCCGGATCTGCGCCAAGTGCTTCGCCTAACTCTCTTCCAACTTGGGCGCATTCAAGTGAGTGTGAAAGTCGTGTTCTAGGAAAGTCACTTGCCCAAGGGACTGCGACTTGAGTCTTTGCTGCCAATCTTCTTAGAGCAAAGGAATGAATGATTCGAGCTCGGTCGCGCGCGAATTCAGTACGGCCTTTTCGTTTCGCAGGTTCATCAAGAAAGCGCTCTCTATCGCTACCCGAATATCCTTCGTGCTCTTTCGCCTCTCGAAGCGCCATAGTTCGTAAGGCTACAGTTTCCACGCGACATGGTCGCTAATGTGAATTCCCCGTCGCCCTAAGGTGATGTAAGCGAGATAGGCACCAGTTTCCCGTAAAAGATAGCGAAAACCAGCCTTATCAAGGCTTGCAATCCCAGTTCTCACCGGCGAGCAAGTTGCATCAAAACCAAAGTCCCTTGCAATAGTTACTGAGCGAAAGCAGTGATAAGGATCTGTAACAATAATTATCGATTTGTATTCATCCTTATCAATATTCTTTGCGAGCGCTTCAATGCTCGTATAACTATCGCGGCCAATTTTAATTGCTGTTACTGATTTCCAACCCAACCCGTTTCGCGCTAGCCACTCGCGCGAAGTTCCCGCCTCGGTAAATCTATCTCCAGGGGCGCCCTCTCCTAATGTGAATACTTGATCTGCAAAATCTTTTTCATATATCCGCAAGACTTCCTTTAGCCTTGCTTCGAGGACTTGCCCAGGTTTGCCATCTAGTTGCGCTGCCCCCATAAGAACAATCGCATCAGCTTTTCTAATCGTTTCATTGTTGGCCGAATACCAGACTCGCGCAAGGGCAAAGGTGGGTATGGCTAAAGCGAGTACAAGGAGAAATGTTAGAAATTTGAAAAAGAAGCGAAAGAGAAACATCAGCCACCCGAGCCAGAATCGCGACCATCAACGCTCACCAGTTCTTCTGGATCATCGAGCCAGCCTTGTGGAAGCGATACCGAGCGACCATGCGAACGTCGACCCCTTGGAGCATCTCCAACTTCTTCCGGATATGGCTGATCGACTAATTGATCAAGTAGTCCTCTCAATTCTTTTAACGATCCAACCATTCCAAGTTTTGGTCGAATTTCCCCTTCAACTCTAAAACCTTTTAAGTACCAAGCCATATGTTTGCGCAGATCTCTACATGCCCGATCCTCGCTATCGAAGTAATTGACTAGAAGTTGGGCATGACGCCACATAACTTCACGGACTTCAAAGAGAGTCGGTAGTGGTCGCTCGCTTTCGCCATTAAAGACTCGAACCAAATCAGCAAATAACCATGGTCTTCCAAGACAACCACGGCCTACAACAACCCCTGCGCAATTCGTCTCGCGCATCATTCGCAACCCATCATTTCCTGACCAAATATCGCCATTTCCAAGGACTGGAACGCCCGTAGGGGCGAGATGCTCTACCAAATTTGAGATCTTGCTCCAATCGGCTTTTCCTTCATAAAACTGTTCTGCGGTTCGTGCATGAAGTGCAACCCAAGCAACTCCTAAATTTGCTGCAATCATCGCTGCATCGAAATAAGTCTCGTGAGCGCTATCAATTCCAACTCGCATCTTCACTGTTACCGGAATCTTGTATTTCGCTGCACCATCAACTGCAGCCCTAACTAATTCTGCGAACAGCCTTCTCTTGTAAGGAAGTGCCGCTCCTCCCCCTTTGCGAGTTACTTTTGGAACGGGACAACCAAAATTCAAATCAATGTGCTCTGCAAGATCTTCTTTGCCAATCATCTCAACAGCTCGGGCAAGATCATTTGGCTGCGTTGCGTAGAGCTGAACGGATCTTGGGCTCTCGCCCTCGCCTGGAATAATCATTCGAAGCGTTTCTTCATTTCTTTCAACAAGTGCTCTAGCGGTGACCATCTCAGAGACAAAGAGTCCAGCCCCTTGCTCTCTACATAGAAGCCGGAAGGCGGCGTTGGTGATACCGGCCATCGGTGCAAGTACGACCGGAGTAGTTAGGTCCAGCCCACCATCTCGAATCGGCAGATGTAGCGGTTTAGTTTTTAACAACCCAATAGCCGTGGCGCTAGCCATGCTTCAACCTGGTCTATAGAAATTCGTTCTTGTTTCATCGAATCACGCTCTCTTATCGTGACTGCTTGATCGTTTAATGAATCAAAGTCAACGGTGATACAAAACGGAGTTCCCACTTCATCTTGTCTGCGATAGCGCCGTCCGATAGCTCCAGCATCATCAAAATCAACGCTCCAGATCTTACGTAACTTTGTGGCCAAGTCGCGCGCCTTTGGTGAGAGATCTGCATTTCTCGAAAGTGGCAAGACCGCAATCTTGATTGGGGCAAGGCGATGATCAAGACGGAGCACAGTGCGCTTCTCCATCTCCCCCTTCGAATTTGGAGCCTCATCCTCGGTATAGGCATCCATCAAGAAGGTCAGAGTGCAGCGATCTACGCCGGCCGCAGGCTCAATTACGTAGGGGAACCAGCGCTCATTGGCCTCTTGATCAAACCAGGTTAGATCCTTGCCCGATTTCTCGGAGTGAGCCTTCAAATCAAAATCAGTCCGGTTAGCAATACCTTCCAACTCGCCCCATTCAGTTCCAGTAAATTCAAACTTATATTCAATATCGACTGTGCGCTTTGAATAATGCGACAACTTCTCTTTTGGATGTTCAAAGAGACGCAAACGATCGGGATTAATTCCTAGGTTCTTATACCAAGCAAGTCTCGTATCAATCCATGTTTGATGCCATTCTTCATCGGTTCCTGGGACTACAAAGAACTCCATCTCCATCTGCTCAAACTCACGCGTCCTAAAGATGAAATTGCCAGGAGTAATTTCATTTCTAAAAGATTTACCAATCTGACCAATACCAAAAGGTGGTTTCTTTCGAGCAGTAGTTGCAACATTTTGAAAATTAATAAAAATTCCTTGCGCAGTTTCTGGACGCATGTAAGCAAGGCCAGACTCATCTTCAACAGGTCCAAGATAAGTTTTTAATAGCCCTGAGAATTGGCGTGGCGCTGTGAACTTTCCCTTATTGCCACAGTTCGGGCAATTCACTTCTTCCAGGCTTGCCGGCTTGCGATTATGTTTCGCTTCAAATGCTTCCTCTAAGTGATCGGCGCGAAATCTCTTATGGCAAGAGGTGCACTCAGTTAATGGATCAGTAAAGGTTTCGACGTGACCGGATGCTTCCCAAACTTCACGCGCCAGAATCACACAGGAGTCGAGACCCACAACATCTTCTCGCTCCATCACCATTGATTTCCACCATTGGCGTTTGACATTGTTTTTTAGTTCTACTCCGAGTGGGCCGTAATCCCAAGAGGCGCGAAGACCGCCATAAATTTCAGATGAGGGATAAACAAATCCGCGTCGCTTTGCGAGGCTAACAATTGTGTCGAGTCGATCTTGGGCCATTTACTTTTCCACCTGGCGTTCTCCATCCGGCTGGCTGTCGGCGGTGCGCACCGTTCGCAGCTCTTTGAGCTGGGCGCAGGGGTAAATTTTAGATTGAGACACGCTCAAAACCACCCTCCCTAAGAAAATGAAAATCATTCTCATTTGTGCTACGGTCCTGCCATGGATACAGCCATTATCCTCTCCGCAATCACCGCCGTAGCCACCGCACTTGAAAAGTGGGCGAAAGCTATGGCCGAGGAGCATGGCTACCGAGAAGTTGGACATCTCGCAGAAGTCTTTGGAATCTGTCCAAGCTGCTAACCATGGGTGACATTCGCGGACTTCCAACCCCAATCTGCCCTTTCTGCCACTCAGATTTGATAACTATTACAGTGAAATTTGATCCAGATTCATACGAGATATCGATGTATCTTCTTGATAACGCAACTTGCTCCGAATGCGGCGCGCTTTTGACCGCGCCTACTCCGGAAGATTTACCTGCGGCCTAGCGCCCTTCAAGACCTCTAAATTCTCTTTTGTATCTGGAATTACCCAGCGCTTGAACCCAGGTCCATTAAATTCAAGAATCAATACGGGCTTTCGTTTGTAAACCACGCAGAAATCTCTACCGCGTCTATGCCACATAGTTCCAAGCATTATTAGAAATGGGAAGCCAGTACCAGGGGCACGGATTCCACGGAGCACCTCGACGGTCCAGGGATTTTGATGTCTAGTTACTGACTGCAAACTTGAGATTCTTGCCTTGGGATCGCGGCTAAACGCGCCAACATTCTCAAGCCAGTTCATATCATAGCGAAGAAAGTCGCCTTCAAGTTTTAACATCAATCAAAAATTGGGCCGACGTTGCGAGAACGTTTGATCTCAAAGAATCCCTCATAGCTGGCAACACCAATTACTCCATCCCAAAGCTTTCCAGCTTCCTCACCCTTTGGTGCAGGTGAGATAACGGGACCGAAAAATGCGATATCGCCCACCGAGATAATCGGCGTTCCTACATCATTTCCAACCATCTTTAAGCCGCTTTCATGACTTTCAATAATTACAGCATCAAGTGATTCATCGTTCATTGAACTTGATAAATCAGGGGAAAGTCCAACTTCGGCTAAAGCCTCTTTAAATAGCGCTTCACCAACCTCCATCTTCTTTAGATGGATTCGCGAGCTAATTGCGGTGTAGAGCGGGAGAGTTATAGAGGTGCCCTTTACCTTTTGGGCGGCCGCGATAACGCGAGTGCAAGACCAAGAGCGGATTAACTTCTCTTTATACTCAGCAGAAACATCTTTATCGCGATTTAAGTGAGCCAGCGAGAAGAGGTTCCACTCAATTTCAACATCACGCACCTTCTCTACTTCCAAGATCCAGCGCGATGTCATCCACGCCCAGGGACATAAAGGATCAAACCAGAAACCAGCCTTCTGCTTAGCCATGATTAAGCCTTTCCAAAGCGTCGTTCGCGCTCAGCGTAGATTTCAATTGCTTTCCAGAGCGTCTCTCTCGTCACGTCTGGCCACAATACATCTAGAAATACCATCTCTGCATATGCAGATTGCCAGATCAAGAAGTTAGAAGTTCGTTGCTCACCAGAGGAGCGAAGAAAGAGATCTACATCGCTCATCTTCGGTTCATCTAAATACTTTGCAAAGACTTTCTCGTTAATCGCATCAGGCTTGATTTTCTTGCGTACTGCATCGCGAGCGATTTGCGCGGCAGCATCGGCGATTTCGGCTCGTCCGCCATAGTTGACGCACATATTCAATGTAAGGACCTTGTTCTTCTTAGTCATCTCTTCGGCAATTTCTAACTCTTGCATGACAGATTTCCAGAGCTTCTGTGGCCGGCCGACCCAGCGGACTCGTACTCCCATTTCATTCATCTCATCGCGCCGTCTTCTAATCACATCACGGTTAAAACCCATCAAGAATTTCACTTCATCTGGTGAGCGCCGCCAATTCTCGGTGGAGAATGCATAAGCAGATAACTCCTTTACGCCAACTTCAATTGCGCCTTGGACAACATCAAATAGAGCCTTCTCCCCTGCTTCATGCCCTTTTGTTCTAGGCAGACCGCGCTTCTTTGCCCAGCGACCATTTCCATCCATAACCAATGCAACGTGATGCGGAACTCGATCCTTGGAAATATTGGGCGGTTTCACTTTGCAGTTCGCTCCACCATAGGAAGACTTCTAAGTTCACGCTCAAGATGCCATTGCAGATATGCAGCGACTAAGCCGGAGGCCTCTCGTCGATGTTTCGGTTCGCTTGCATCAGCGCTCTCCCAATCTCCGGTCAGTAAATCAGACATTAATTGCAAAGTTTCTTGTGAAGGGGTTGCAGATGCAGATGGTCGACACTCGACACATACCGAGCCACCGCCCACTAATGAGAAATATTTATGTGGCCCAGGAGCTTGGCAATTTGAACAAATCGTCATTGAGGGTGCGTAGCCCGCAATGGAGAGTGAACGTAAAAGGTAGGCATCAAGAACAAGGGATGGCTCATGGGATTCATAAGCGAGGGCTTTTAGCGCACCGATAAGAAGTAGAAATTGTTGGAGCGCCGGCTCACCCTCATTATTTGTAAAACGCTCTGCTGCTTCAAGAATTGCGGAGGCTATTGTCCACTTTTGATAATCGGCAGCGAGCGCATCACCGAAGTTCTCCAAGCTTTCTACCTGGGTTACTACATCGAAAGTTTTTCCCACATAAAGCTGGATATCGACCAAGCTCCCCGGTTCAAGGCGAGCGCCAAATTTCGATTTTGTCCGGCGCACACCTTTTGCGACCGCTCGAACGCGACCATGTTCTCTTGTAAATAGCGTGATGATGCGATCCGCCTCCCCCAATTTCTGGGTACGGATAACAACCGCCTCGTCCCGATACAACGCCACGGGTCAAAGGTAGTGATTACTACTGTCGAAGTGCGCGATTGACCGCTGAAATCACCGCTTTTAGTGAAGCAGTTGTCGTTGATGGGTCGATTCCCACACCCCAATAAGTTCCACCATCAACAGTGCACTCTAAATATGCAGCAGCGTTGGCATCGCCACCAGCGCTCATCGCGTGTTCGTAATAATCCGCAACTTGAACATTAACTCCTTGGGCTTGCATTACATGGCAGAACGCAGAGATCGGACCATTACCAGAACCCTTTAATGTAATTGGCTTTTGATTTTCCAATAAATCCACAATTAGCTCGACGCTCTTATTTGGAGAGGAAGTTTGGGTGAGACCTTCGAGTCGATACTTACCCCATGGATCATCTTCTGAGGGTAGGTATTCATCAACAAAGATTTTCCACATCTCATCTGGATATACCTCCCCGCCTTGTGAATCTGTTTTATTTTGAATCACCTTGCTAAATTCAATTTGGAGTCTTCGGGGCAGATCTAATTGGTGCTCCGTCTTCATTATGTATGCAACTCCACCTTTTCCAGATTGCGAGTTGACTCGAATAACTGCTTCGTATGAGCGACCAATATCTTTTGGATCAATCGGTAGATATGGAACGGCCCAGGTGAAATCATCTACTGCTTTTCCGGCTGCTGCCGCATCCTTGGCGAGATGATCAAAGCCCTTCTTGATCGCATCTTGATGTGAGCCGCTAAATGCAGTGAAAACAAGATCGCCTCCATATGGATGGCGTTCTGGGACTCGCAGTTGATTGCAATACTCAACGGTTCTTCGAATCTCAGGGATATCCTTAAATTCAATCATCGGATCTATTCCATGGTTCAATAGATTCAAGCCCAGCGTCACTAAGCAGACATTTCCAGTCCGTTCACCATTTCCAAATAACGTTCCCTCAATCCGATCTGCGCCGGCAAGATATCCAAGTTCAGCAGCTGCTACTCCGGTGCCGCGATCGTTATGTGGGTGAAGGCTCAACACAATGCTCTCGCGATACTTAAGGTTTCGATGCATCCACTCGATTGAATCGGCATAGACATTAGGTGTAGCCATCTCCACGGTTGCAGGAAGATTGATGATCGTCTTCCAATCAGGAGTTGGCTGCCAGACATCGTTTACCGCGTTACAAACTTCGAGTGCAAAATCTAGTTCGGTGCCGGTGTAGGACTCTGGGGAGTACTCAAAATAGACCTTTGTATCCGGAACAGTATTTACCAACTTCTTACAGATCTTTGCACCCTCGACAGCGATGGCCTTGATTCCCTCTTTATCCATAGAGAAGACCACTCGACGTTGCAAAGTTGAGGTCGAGTTATATAGATGCACGATTGCTTGCTTAGCACCCTTAATAGCTTCAAAGGTACGTTCAATAAGTTGTTCCCGCGCCTGGGTCAAAACTTGAATGATTACATCATCAGGAATCAACTTCTCATCAATAATCTTTCTTACGAAATCAAAGTCAGTTTGGGATGCGCTGGGAAAACCGACTTCGATTTCTTTATAACCCATCTCAACTAATAGTTTGAACATCGCCAACTTACGTGGCACATCCATCGGGTCAATCAGGGCTTGATTGCCATCTCTTAGATCAACCGAGCACCACTTAGGCGCTCTGCTCATCTTCTTTGCGGGCCAGGTTCGGTCCGGTAAATCAATTGGGACAAATGATGAATAACGATGCTTAGGCATCGAGGATGAAACTTGTTTCGGGAAACTCACTTTTAAATTCTCCTTCGCTCGGATTTGGTTTGTGCCGGTGGCGACTAACCCCGCAGCGAGGAGACCGGACTAGTAGGCCTCGCCGCGGCAGCGAAGAAGGAGCGCACCCAGAAGCAGCACGAGAGTTGAGTTTTCGCTGCGCAACATGAGTGAAAGGTTAGCCCGGCCTTAAAGGACTGGCAAATACCGATCTAGTTCGTATGCGGTGACCTGGCGGCGATAGTCCTCCCACTCGGCCCGCTTGTTACGGAGGAAGTATTCAAAGACATGCTCACCGAGAATCTCTCGGACTAACTCACTTTTTTCCATCGCAGATATCGCCTCATTTAAATCGCGTGGCAGCGCCGTATTTGAGCCCTTCTCCAACTTGTACCCACGCTCAATTCCGCGCAGCCCCGCCGCAATAGTTACTGCAAAAGCTAGGTATGGATTACATGCCGAATCTGGGGCGCGAAATTCAATACGTGTTGAATTCTCTTTCTTTGGCTTGTACATCGGTATGCGAATTAGAGCGTCACGATTCTCTTTACCCCAATTGATTCGAGCGGGCGCTTCTCCGCCACCATGAAGTCGTTTATAAGAATTAACCCACTGATTTGTGACCGCTACCAATTCAGGTGCATGTGTAATTACGCCGGCGATAAAGGATCTCGCTACATCAGAAAGTTGATCTTCGCGCCCTGCTTCATAGAAGGCATTCGCTTCACCCTTAAAGAGCGAGAAGTGGGTATGCATTCCAGAACCCGGAAACTCTGTGAAGGGTTTGGGCATAAATGATGCAAAGACACCTTGATCAAGTGCCACCTCTTTAATGATGTGGCGGAAAGTCATGATGTTATCTGCAGTGCTTAGCGCATCGGCATAACGAAGATCAATCTCTTGTTGGCCAGGTGCGCCTTCATGATGGCTAAATTCAACCGATACCCCAGTCGCTTCTAGCAGAGTAATTGCCTGGCGCCGAAAATCATGGCCAAGTGCTGCTGGGGTCTGATCAAAATAACCGCCGGAATCAATTGGGATTGGTTTTACTCCTGGGACTGGCGCCTCTTTAAAGAGGAAGAACTCAATTTCGGGGTGGGTGTAACAAGTGAAACCCAAATCAGCAGCTCGCTTTAAAACACGCTTTAGAACATTTCTTGGATCTGATGGCGAAGGTGTTCCATCTGGAAGGACGATGTCACAAAAAATTCGGGCAGCTCCCGGTTTTGCAGTTCGCCAAGGAAGTACTGAAAAAGTTGAAGGGTCTGGCTTTGCCAACATATCTGATTCAGTTCCGCGAGCGAAGCCTTCAATTGCTGAACCATCAAAACCAATTCCTTCTGCAAAAGCATTTTCAAGTTCAGGTGGGGCAATAGCAACAGATTTCAAATAGCCAAGGACATCTGTGAACCAGAGCCGTACAAACCTTATGTCGCGCTCTTCCAAGGTGCGAAGGACGAACTCTTCTTGTTTATTGAGCGCTGCACCGCTTGAGGAATCTTGGGGAACCATGGCAGAGATACTGCCCTAGCCTCGTTACGGCGATGTTAAATCGCGAAGAGCTCACCCTCATCCTGGTTAGTACGGGCCGGAATATCGCGCGTTACAACGCTATTAGCGCTAATTCTTGCGCCCTCGCCAACAGTGATTGGACCAAGAACTCGCGCGCCCGCTCCAATCACAACGGAATTTTGGATGGTGGGGTGGCGCTTTCCATGCATGAAGCGGGTCGAACCAAGAGTTACATCGTGATAGATCATCACATCATCGCCCACGATTGCGGTCTCGCCAATCACAACTCCCATGCCGTGATCGATAAAGAATCTTCTTCCGATCTTTGCGGCGGGATGGATCTCGATACCGGTCACAGTTCGAACCCAGTTCGCATAAAGTCGCGCCAAGAGTTTTAACCTAACTCGCCAAATGAAGTGTGCGATTCGGTAACCCCAGACCGCGTGGACGCCGGGATAGCTGAGCGCGACCTCTAGTCGACTGCGCGCTGACGGATCTCTCTGCAACGCGGTATCGAGATCTTCAATTATTCTTCTCATCACTTAAGCATCCATTAAATCTTTATAGAGAATTGTTGAGAGATAGCGCTCTCCAAACGAAGGAATGATTACAACTATGTTCTTGCCTTCGAATTCACTTCGCTTCGCAACTTGCGAGGCAGCCCAGAGCGCGGCTCCGGCTGAGATTCCAGCGAGAATTCCCTCTTCAGCCCCAGCGCGTCTTGCATACTTAACTGCATCATCAGCTTCGACATCTATCACTTCGTCATAGACGCTGCGATCTAAAATCGGAGGAACAAAGTTTGGGCCAATTCCTTGGATTGGATGTCCACCGGGTTTGCCACCGTTGAGTATTGGAGATGCTGCGGGTTCAACCGCGAAAATCTTTAACGATGGTTTGCGCGCCTTTAGAACCTGTCCGATACCGGTAATCGTTCCGCCAGTACCAATCCCAGCCACAATCGCATCAACGTTTCCATCGGTATCGCGCCAGATTTCCTCGGCGGTAGTCTTGCGATGAATCTCAGGGTTGGCTTCATTTTCAAATTGGCGCACCAAGACAGCGCCACTTGCCCCCAACTCTTCAGCTTTGGCAATCGCACCTTTCATGCCTTCTGCGGCTGGAGTTAAAACTAGCTCGGCGCCAAATGCTCGAAGTAAGGTCCGACGTTCTTTAGACATGGAATCTGGCATCGTGAGAATGGTCTTGTAGCCGCGCGCTGCTCCAACCATGGCAAGAGCAATTCCGGTATTCCCTGAAGTCGCCTCAACAATCGTGCCACCCGGCTTTAATTGCCCGCTCTTTTCAGCCGCATTAACCATCGCGATACCGATTCGATCTTTAACGGTGCTAGTTGGGTTATAGAACTCAAGCTTTGCTAGAACATTTGCCTTTGCCCCATCGGTAATTCGATTTATCTTCACCAGCGGGGTGTTTCCAAATACCTCTGTTATATCGTTGTAAATCTTCACTTTAATCTCCTAAAAATTGAATTTGGGCATGGGTAAAAACGGGAGGCGTATTGCGCGAATTAGCGCGGGATTACTTACAGCAGCCGCAAGAATTTGCGCGGCCAAAGTCGATTACGCGACGGCGAGTGAAGTGCCAATTCGGAATCGAAAACATGGTGCGAATTTTACTCAACTGAAGAAAATGCGCTAATCGCAAATGATTTGCACTAATTGCCCTCACGGAATGTGGATTCATTCCAACGAGATGTCATCGGTAGACGGCGATCCTTACCAAAGGCGATTGGCGTTACCTTCGGTCCAGGCGGGTATTGGCGCCGTTTATATTCGGCGCGGTCCACCAATCCAATAATCCGCTCAACAAGTGAGCGTTCAAATCCGGCTGCGATGATGGCGCTGGCATCTCCGCCCTTATCAACATAAAGCTCAAGGATTTGATCAAGTTGATCGTACGGAGGAATTGAATCGCTATCTTTCTGGCTCGGGCGAAGCTCGGCGCTCGGTTCTTTCTCAATTGAATTTACGGGAATAGGCGGAGTTGCTCCGGCTTTAGTTGCGCTCTCATTGCGCCACTTTGCTAATCGCCAGACATCAACTTTAAATACATCTTTGATCGGGGCGTATCCCCCGACCGCATCGCCATAAAGAGTCGAATAGCCAACGGCTAACTCAGATTTGTTTCCAGTCGCAAGAACTAGGTGCCCTTCTTGATTCGATAGCCCCATCAATAGCGAGCCCCTAACTCGGGCTTGGACATTCTCCTCAGCCAGACCCTTAAGCGTGGTCGCAGCTAGGAATCCTTGAACCACACTCTCAATTTCAATAGTCCGAAGTTGAATACCGAGGTTTTTTGCCAGCGCCTCGGCATCACTCTTTGAATGATCCGATGAGTACTTACTAGGAAGGCTTACTCCAAAAACTCGATCCTTGCCGAGCGCATCTACCGCGATGGTTGCAACCAGCGCCGAATCGATTCCTCCCGATAAGCCCAGAACTACTGATTTAAAGCCATTTTTTCCGACATAATCGCCGAGCCCTAAAACTAAAGCAGAATAAATCTCTTCGGTCTCAGCAAGCGGCGCAGCAATTTCTCTTTGGACTTGACCACTTGGCGCGCTCAATTTTTCCGAAATCACTAAATCAGGTTTTGCAGTTGAAGCTTCGACTTCGATATCGACAATAAGTAGGTCTTCTTTAAATTGTGGCGATCTCGCTAGAAGCTCTCCCGATTTTGCGACCACCATCGAATCGCCATCAAAGACGAGGTCATCTTGACCACCGAACATATTGGTGTAGACAAGGGGCGCTCCGATTTGGGTGGCCCGCTTTCTAACTAATTCAAGCCTTAAATCATCTTTTGATCGCTCATATGGGCTGCCATTTGGGACAAGAACAAGTCCTGGGTTTCGCGCGGCGAGTTCTTGCATCGGCCCCTCATCGCGCCAGATGTCTTCACAGATTGCAATACCGATATCAAGTCCATTAAAGCGAACTACCAACGTTCCCTCACCCGCAACGAAGTTTCGGAACTCATCAAAGACCCCATAATTTGGAAGATGGCGCTTTACATATTTTGCCTTGACCTCACCGCCATGAAGAAAGGCAACCGAATTAAGTGGTCGTCCATCATCATCGAGAAATCCAATTACAACTAAAACATCCCCAAGGCCCAATGTAGAAAGCGTCTTTGCAAGTTCCTTAACCGCCTTCGTTGAGGCCGCCCGAAAGGCAGGGCGAAGGGCTAAGTCTTCGACTGGATAGCCAGTCACAACCATCTCTGGAAAGAGGACGACCTGGGCGCCTTTTGCTTTCGCGCCTTTAACTGAATTGATAACCAAATTGATATTGCCCTTGATATCTCCAACTACAGGGTTTACCTGCGCGCAAGCGAGGCGAATTGTTCCGCTCTCTTGCGACCTGGGCATGGTTCAAGAGTACCTATAGACTTAATTCGAAGATCCCGGGGACCGTTATCGGCCTCGAGGAAAGGAAAAGATGAAGCGATTCACTATCGCAGACCTTGCTGCCTGGAAAAAGGCGGGCAAGCGCTTTGCCATGCTCACCTCTTATGACAGCGTTACAGCCTCGGTTTTTGATGGGGCGGGCGTGCCTGTTCTATTGGTTGGCGATAGCGCCGGAAACAACTTCCTCGGAGAAGAGAACACCATCCCGGTAACTCTCGATGAGATGGTCTCCTTAGCGCGGTCTGTAGTTAATGGCTCAAAGCAGGCTCTTGTAGTTGCTGACTTTCCCTTTGGATCCTATGAAATTAGTGAAGCCCAAGCCCTCGAAACTGGAATTAGATTTTTAAAGGAAGCGAAAGTCCAGGCAGTGAAATTAGAAGGTGGCGTTCGTGTAGTCGAACAAGTTCGAGCGCTCGTTAAATATGGAATCCCGGTGATGGGCCATCTCGGCATGACCCCACAATCAGTAAATGCCTTTAGTGGCTTTAAAGTCCAAGGGCGAAATGAAAAGGGCGATGCAATTCTTGAAGATGCCAAAGCACTTGAGGCGGCCGGATGCTTCGCGGTCGTTCTCGAACTCGTGCCGGCTGAATTAGCAGAGCGGATCACTAAGGAACTTTCGATTCCAACTATTGGCATTGGAGCCGGTGCGAATTGCGATGCCCAGGTTCTTGTCTGGACCGACTTGATGGGTCTAACCCCTAACCCGCCGAAATTTGCTCGGGCCTATCGCGACCTAAGAAGTGAGATTTCAGGTGGCGTAAAGGAATGGCTACATGATGTTGAATCTGGACGATTCCCAAGTGAGGCCGAGAGCTTTCACTAACTAGACTCTCAACTATGCGAAATCTGGCAATTGATCTAACGCCGCTTCGCAAGTATCGAGATTTCCGCTTCATCTTCACCGCCGGGCTCTTCTCCTATTTCGGTTCGATGATCACCTTTGTGGCACTGCCCTTTCAAATCAAGGAGTTGACCGGCTCGTATTGGATGGTCGGTCTCATCGGAGTAGTCGAGATAATCCCGCTAATTATCTTTGGACTTTATGGCGGGGTTCTTGCCGATCACGTAGACCGTAAGAAGATGATCTGGGTGACTGAATTTGGGACTTTGATTGCCACCTTTATCCTCTTTTTAAATGCCCTCAGGGATAAGCCCAGCGTAATCTTGATCTTTGTAATCGCAGCGATTTTCGCTGCTTTAAGCGGGCTAAAGCGACCTAGCCAAGATGCAATTTTGCCCAGGCTCGTGAACCATGCCGACCTTCCCAGTGCGAGCGCTCTGATGAGTCTGCGCTGGCAATTTGGTGGAATCGTGGGACCTGCCGTTGGCGGGTTATTAGTTGCAAGTTACGGCGCTTCCACCGGCTACCTTGTTGATTGCCTGACTTTCGTAATCTCACTTGCCTTGTTGGCAAGAATCAAAAGCGTCCCACCTTTAACTACTCGGACCGCACCTTCGCTGCAGAGCTTGATGGAGGGACTTCGCTACGCCTTTGGACGTAAGGACTTACTTGGAACTTACGTCGTTGACCTTGCCGCCATGTTCCTTGCGATGCCAATGGCGCTCTTCCCTTTTTGGGCGGATGCAATTGGTGCTCCATGGGCGCTTGGACTCTTCTACTCTTCAATCACCACCGGCGCTGTGATCGTTACCTTGTCGAGTGGTTGGATGCGTAACTACCCCCACCATGGAAAAGCCGTTGTTTTCGGGGCTTTTGGCTGGGGTGTGGCGATTGTGGTCGCTGGAACAACCGATTCACTTTTCGTAGTAATTACCTGCTTAGTAATTGCGGGAGCATTCGATCAAGTCAGCGCCCTCTTTAGAGGATTTATCTGGAACCAATCCATACCCGATGAGTTGAGGGGAAGGTTGGCTGGAATTGAGATGCTCTCCTATCTTCTCGGTCCTCTAGGGGGCCAAGCCCGGGCTGGTGGAATGGCTGCTATGACATCGCTTCGAACTTCCATAGTTGGCGGCGGGTTACTCTGTATTGGCTTTGTTTTTGCTATCGCATCGCTAATGCCGCAATTTCGTAACTACGATGTCAGAACTAATGAATTCGCAGTCAAAGAGGCAGAAATCCGCAAAAAACGCGAAAAATCTTAAAAAATCTTTTTTCGCTACTCAAGTTAACTTGCGAGTAACTTAGAGCAAGAATTTCGGTAACTTATTGAAAAAGCAGTTTTTTATGCGTAAAAATGGCGTCTTTTGAGATGTTAACAATTCAAAAAAGTTAATAAATGAGTAATTTTTTCCGCGACACGCAGGCCTAACATTTGTATGAAAATAGTGGAAAGTTATTGAAATAAGTGTCACGATTTGCCTCGAAGCGGTTCGGTGACGGATCGAACCATTCTGAAAGGAACACTACGTGGCTGCAAAGCGTCGTAAGAAAGCTGCAAAGGCAGCACCAAAGCGTCGTCGTAAGAAGGCTGCTGCAAAGGCTGCCCCAAAGCGTCGTCGTCGTAAGAAGGCTGCTGCAAAGGCTGCCCCAAAGCGTCGTCGTCGTAAGAAGGCTGCTGCAAAGGCTGCCCCAAAGCGTCGTCGTCGTAAGAAGGCTGCTAAGTAATATAGCGCCAGAATTACAGAAAAAGCCCGGCTGCATATGCGCCGGGCTTTTCTCTTTAGTTTAAGACCCTAATCGCGCTCTTCAATAAACTGGATTCGAAGTTCATCTGTGAGATGAGCAAAGGTCGAGGTGAGGCTCTCCTGCTCCTTGGCCGAGAGTTGATCTATAAAGCGCTTGCGCACACTTGAAACATGATCTGGCGCTGCAGCCACAATCGCCCGCCGGCCCTTCTCAGTCATCACCGCCCAATTACCACGGCGGTCTTCGGCACACTCTTCTCGCTTAATCCAACCTGCTTTCTCCATCACCTTCATTCGGTGAGAGAGGCGAGATTTTGAGAGCATCGCAACCTCTGCAAGTTCGCTCATTCTCATGCGGCGGCCCGGGGCCTCTGAGAGCTGGGCCATGACTTCATAATCTGCCATCGAAAGATTATGTCCCACCAAATCTATTTCTAACGCTTCCAACAATCTGCGCGATGCGATTATGTATGAGCGCCAGGCCTTCATCTCGCGGCTGTTTAACCAGCGAGTTTGGCTCTTTTTTGCAGGCATAAGTGAAGGGTACGCGAAAAATGAAATAGTTGAAAGTTGAACCAATTTCACCGCGGAGTCAGCACTTTCTACTAACCTTTGCCAACAAGAGTTAAGGAGCATCGATGAGTTTTGATGGCACGCCAACTTCGCCTTCCGAGGAATTTGTAGAGAAGCGCCCAAAGCTCTGGCGCTGGATACTTGGGACTTTTCTTATTCTGATTAGTTGGCTGGTCGCAGGAAACGCCCTGACAATTCTTGCCGCCTCCCTCTTTAATCTGGACTTAGCTGCCCTCGCCGGCACCGATAAAGAGAGCCTCGCCATTGTCCGCAGCTACGCCCCGTGGCAGGCCGCCAGCGCCGTTCTAATCTCGTTTCTACCTCTGCTAGTTGCCCCCGTCTTGCTCCATCGCTATCTGCTTAAAGGAAAAGTAAAAGAGCTCTTTACTCGCTCAACCCGAAGCTTTAGAAGTGAGGTTCAAATTGGCGCGCTTGTAATGACCGCGCTGCTTCTAGCCACAGGAATCCCCGACTTCATCTTCAACAATTCGGACTATGAGTGGTCCTTTGACCTCTCAAAATTCTTGCCCTACTTACTTGTTGCCCTTCTACTTATACCGATGCAGACCACCGCAGAAGAAGTCTTCTACCGGGGTTGGATTCAGCAACGGCTTGAAAAGTCCGGCCGATCGATCTGGCTGGTTTCAACAATTGGCGGGCTCCTATTTGCTCTTCCCCACCTCGCAAACCCAGAGGTGAGCGGCTCCTTAATCCTTCCCGTAATTGGATACGGCTCAACCGGATTCATGTTGACCTGGGTAACTATGCGAGATAAGTCGATGGGACTTGCAGTAGGCGCTCATGCAGCAAATAACATCGTTGCTGGACTCTTGGTTTCTAGCGCCGATTCAGCCCTGCCTTCAGCGAGCCTCTATCTCACCCCCGAAGTTAGTTGGGGACCAGCTGCTAGCGTCTCGGTCTTATTGATTCCACTCTTTATTTGGCTCACCGGAAAGTTGAACGCTAAAGTCGCGGAATGAGCGAAAAAAGCGGCATTTTTAAAGGTAATTTCAAGGCAACGGTTCGTCCTCAAGATGATCTATATCGCTATGTAAATGGCGCTTGGCTGGAGAAAGCCGAGATCCCATCCGATCGGGCTGCCGATGGCGCCTTCTATCAATTGCGAGATGACTCTGAAAAAAGCGTTCGGGCCATCATCGAAGAGCTCGCCAGCAATGGCGGCGCAAGTGAAAACGCGAGAAAAATCGCCGCTCTTTACAACGACTTCATGGATGAAACCAAGGTTGAGGAACTGGGCGTCTCACCAATTGCCAAGGAGATAGAGCGAGCCCAATCCATTTCCAACTTAGATGAATTCACTAAAGCCCTCGGTGAATTTGAAGGCCGTGGTCTCGGTGGATTTTTCAACGGTTGGGTAACCGCAGATGCCTCTGATCCAAATACAAACATTGGCTACATTTATCAAGGCGGATTGAGTCTTCCGGATGAGGCTTATTACCGGGAAGAGCAGCATTCGAAAGTCAGAACCGAATTAATCTCTCATATCGAGCGGATGTTTAGCCATGCTGGAATCAAAGATGCCCCAGCTCATGCCCGTCGGGTTATGGAGTTAGAGAGTGAGATTGCTTCACATCATTGGGACACGGTAAGAAGCCGTGATGCCGTTCTTACCTTTAACAAGAAGAGCTTTGCTGAGATTCAAACCTTGATTGGCCAATTCAATTGGCGGCTCTGGGCCGAGAACGCTGGGGTGCCGATGGTGGCTCTTGAGAGCGTTGTTATTGCCCAACCCGACTTCATCGAGAACCTTGGCAAGATGCTAACTCGCTTCGAAGTTGAGAAGTGGCGCTCTTGGTTGACCTGGCACTTACTCTCAAGTGCCGCTCCATACTTAAGTAGCAAATTTGTAAATGAAAACTTCGCCTTTTATGGCACGACCTTGACTGGAATCCCAGTTCTTAAAGAGCGTTGGAAGCGCGGAGTCGCTCTAGTTGAAGGAGCCCTCGGAGAAGCAGTTGGCCAGTTCTATGTAGAACGTCACTTCCCTCCCGCGGCAAAGGCCCGGATGAGTGAGCTGGTCGCAAATCTCATTGAGGCATATCGCGTGAGCATTAATGAACTTACCTGGATGGGTGATGAGACAAAGAAGAAAGCGCTTGAGAAGTTATCAAAGTTCACGCCCAAGATTGGTTATCCCGATAAGTGGCGTGACTATTCAAAACTAGAGATCAAACGCGGCGATCTAATTGGAAACTTAGCTCGCATCTCAAAGTTCCGCAGCGATTATGAGTACAACAAAGTTGGCAAGCAAGTAGATAAATCTGAGTGGTTAATGACGCCACAGACGGTTAATGCTTATTACCACCCCTTGCTAAATGAGATTGTTTTCCCGGCCGCAATCTTGCAACCACCATTCTTTGATCTAGGCGCAGATGGCGCCGTGAACTATGGCGGAATCGGAGCAGTGATTGGACATGAGATTGGACATGGCTTTGATGATCAAGGTTCTCGCTACGATGGCGATGGAAATCTGAAGAATTGGTGGACTGATGAAGATCGCAAAGAATTCGAGAAGCGAACTTCAAGTTTGATAGCTCAATACAACGCACTTTCGCCAGAAGAAGCGCCAGATGTGAATGTAAACGGCGCACTTACTATCGGTGAGAATATTGGAGACCTTGGCGGCGCAACTATCGCCTATAAGGCCTACAAGATTGCTCTTGGCGGCAGTAGCGCTCCCGTCATTGATGGACTAACAGGTGACCAACGATTCTTTATCGGTTACGCCCAAGTCTGGCGGGGCAAGATGCGCGGTGAAGCGATGAAAGTTCGTATTGCAACCGATCCACATTCACCAGGTGAATTTAGATGTAATCAGATCTTGAAGAACTTGCCCGAGTTTCATAACGCCTTCGGCGTAAAAGCAGGCGATTCGCTATTTATGCCCAAAGAAGAGCAAGTAGCTATTTGGTAACTGTTTGTGCTCGAGTCTCATCTCGATGTTTGCGCAGATAAACCATAAAGGGTGTTCCACCGGTTCCCACAGCTGAGGGGTTTCCGGGCGCTTTTTGAGCCTGGGCATGTATGTATTGGCCAGCATATTCAAGATGCATAGCCCTGAAATCACCCAGTAGCTCAACCGATTGATTAAATAATTCGGAGGTTTTGGCTCTTGCAACCTTAGTTACAAAGTCCCGAACGCTTGGACCTTTCTCAACCGCTTCGATAAATTTCACATGCTGCGGAGGCATGTATTCACGCATCTCCATTAGATACTCGCGCAGTTCATCTCTCTCGTGCTCAATCCCAAGCACGCCATCTAGTGCGGGAACTATTGCGCTCTGGGCTCCGGTCTCGCCCCGATACTTCATACCTTTGCCACCTAAATCAGAAACTCCTTCGTATACGACACCGTTAGGTAGCGCTGGATTATTGCGCCATCCAAAAATATAAGGACGTACGCGGTGGAAATAAACATAGGGATCACACTTCTCAGGCATGCGAGCTAAAACGTCGTACATAGACTTAATTCCATCGCGTAATTGGGTCAGCGCAATATCGAGCGCATCGGCGTCATTTGCAACTACCGCTTTTTGAGCCAATTCGATTGCATGTAGCGCAATACCGGCTTTCTTCTCAATATCAATGTGAATAATTATGAACCACTCTTCATCTTGGCCGCCTAGAAAACATTGCAGAAGCGCGATATTTCCGCACTCAACACCATCACTTGCGCGAAGCCGATACCAATTATCAATTGAGTAGGAGGCGTAACTGAGTATTGGGGGCCGACCAACCAACTTTCCTACTTCATACCAGGGTTTTGCTAAGACTGAAGGGATTGTCTGTGCCGCAACTTCTTCAGACCATTGGTATGCCATTCCTATATATGAGAGCGCGAGCATCGCTCTTCTTATCTCACCTTCAACCTTAAGTGAGGAAACTTGAAAAGGAGGTAGCTCCTCAACGCGCTTTCTAAAATTGGAAGCCATTAAGTACTTCGGCAAATTCCTTGCCATCTCATCCCATGCTTCATTTCCAGGTGAGAGAGACTTGATTGGATCTTGATGTTGCATGTATCCCCATTCAGGGGAAAGCCCAAATTCAGCTAGAGATACTGCTTTTGTAGCCAATTTTTACCTCGCTGCGAGTCTTGCCTCGCGCCGCTTTCGCTGCTCGGCTGGGTCTGGGACAGGAACGGCTGCGATGAGGCGCTGGGTATAAGGGTCTTTCGCGCTCTTCAAGATCGCATCGCGGTCACCGACTTCTACCAATCTTCCATCCTGCATAACCGCAATCCGGTGCGCCAAGATATCTACGACTGCAAGGTCGTGAGAGATAAAGAGGCAGGCGAACTTCAACTTATCTTGAAGCTCGAGCAAGAGATCTAAGAAACGTGCTTGAACTGAAACATCAAGAGCTGAAGTTGGTTCATCTGCAATCAGAAGGTCTGGGGTTAGTGCAAGGGCTCGGGCGATACCAACGCGCTGGCGCTGTCCACCAGAGAGCTCATGTGGGAATCTATTTCTATATGAGCGCGGTAACTCAACCTGCTCAAGTAAATCTTCGACTTTGCGATTTAGCTCATCGCCTTTAGCCAGCTTGGCAAGGAAAATTGGCTCCCCGATTGATTCACCAATTGGAAGTCTTGGATTTAGCGAAGAGGCCGGGTCTTGAAAGACGATTCCAGTGTGGCGGCGGATTGGGAAGAGTTCTTTTTGTGAGGCTTTAGTTATATCTTTGCTAACAATTTCTAGTCGGCCAGATTTGACTGGTAGCAATCCGATAGCTGCTCTACCAACAGTGGTCTTTCCAGAGCCTGATTCACCAACAAGACCAACAATTTCGCCGGGGAAAATCTCAAGTGAGAAATCCTTGACCGCAGTAAATGCAGGAATACGACCACGCTTTGGATACTCAATAGTGACGTTCTCCATCTTCATAACTGGAGCCGCATCTCTCGCTACCTTCAATTCGCGCTTACGCGATGAACCTAACTTGGGAACTGCTGCAAGAAGTTCCTTTGTATAAGGGTGAGTTGGTCGATTAAAAACTTGATCAGAAGATCCATGTTCAACAGTGAATCCATCCTTCATAACCAAAATCTCATCAGCCATATCTGCAACAACGCCCATATCGTGAGTAATAAGCAGAATTGCTGAATTAAGGCGGGTCTTTAGGTTACGCATCAAATCAAGGATTTCAGCCTGAATGGTCACATCAAGTGCCGTTGTCGGCTCATCTGCAACAAGTAGCCCTGGGTCACATGCAAGTGCTTGGGCGATCATCGCACGCTGACGTTGTCCACCAGATAGTTGGTGTGGGTACTTATCAAAAGATTGTTCTGGGTTAGGTATTTCAACCATTGTTAGAAGTTCAATTGCGCGGTCACGAGCAGTCTTAGGTCCCATATCGAAGTGATTACGGAGCGTCTCTACGACTTGGAAACCAATGGTGTAAACCGGATTTAGCGCAGTCATCGGCTCTTGGAAGATGTAGGCAACTTCCTTGCCGCGGAACTTACGAAGGACTGAGCCCTTCGCTTTGATCATATCTTCATCTTTTACAAGAACGCTTCCGCTTCTACGAGCGTTTGTGGCCAGCAAGTCCATCAAGCCAAGGGCTGTGGTCGATTTTCCTGAACCTGATTCACCAACAATTGCTAGAACTTTTCCAGGATGAAGTTCGAAATTCATCTTTACTGCAGCTGGATACCAAACTCCATCGACCCAGAAGTCGACTGAGAAATCTTCTACCTTTAGGATCGGCTTACTCATGAGCGATAACCCCTATCGAAGACTTCTTCAAAACGGTGGTAACCCGGAAGTCTTCCGCGCTCGAGGAGCTGTTGTTTACACCGTGCTCGGTTACATCTTCTGTGCTGGCATGCTCTACACCGCATTTGTAGATAGTAATTACTCCGCTAGCGCCAATATTGCTCTCGCCGCAATCATAGCTTTTTTGAGCTTCTCGGTTTTCGCTTGTATTCAAAGACCAAGCATTCTCTTTACTGATCTCGGAATCGGAATCAAGAATCCCTTCTCCACCATCGTTCTTGATTGGAGCGATGTGAATGATCTCGAGACGAAGTTCGTTCTCACTATCGATTCTAAGCATGGTCCGATCCGTTGCTGGGCTGCTGTAGGACCCTCTAGATCTCAACATCGAAGAATCCATCCCGGTGACCTTCGGGAAATGCAGCGCGGTTCCCTCGCAATCAAAGCTGCAGACTCCCCCAAATCCGATTCGGGAGCTGCTGCTCATATTGCGCGGATCCGAATTGATGACAGAGCAAAAGTTCGAGGCGAGATTATCGAGCATAAGTGGGAAAGTCACAACATCTCGCTCATCGCGTACTCCATAACTGCTTTTGCGGCGCTTTTGGGTTTCTTTACCCTTTAATTTCATGGTTAGACACTCTCTCGCTTCATAACCTTTGCAGCCAACTTCTCTTTCTTTGTGATTCGCCGCTTCTGGCGTGGATCAAATGCATCGCGTAGTCCATCGCCAATAAAGTTAATACTTAGAGCGATCGAAATGATGAAGAATCCTGGGTACCAGAATAAGAATGGTCGCGTAGTAAATGCATCTTGGTATTGGTTGATCAATAGTCCAAGTGATACATCAGGAGGCACAACTCCGAAGCCAAGATAAGAGAGCGCCGTCTCGAGCAAGATTGCGCCAGAAAGAAGCAAGGTCACCGCAACAATAATTACACCAACGGCATTAGGCAGAATGTGCTTAAAGATAATCCGGCGAGTGGATGCGCCGGCCACACGGGCGGCATCGACGAACTCTCGCTCTCGTAATGTTAAGAACTCGCCTCGAACAAGACGCGATAGCCCAGTCCATGCAAACAAACCAAGATAAACCGCGAGGACGATTGCGCCTAAATTTCCAAACTTAGATCCGATAACCGAGCCGACGATAACGGCAGGAATTGTGATGATGAAATCAGTAAAGCGCATCAAAACATTGTCAATAACGCCACGGAAATAACCCGCTACGGCTCCTACTATCGTTCCGATTGTTGCTGCAAAGAATCCAATTACAAACATGACTTGGATGGAGCGTTGTGAGCCCTTCATTACAAGTGAGAAATAGTCGCGTCCAATGTCATCTTGTCCAAAGGGATGATCCCCAAGCCCAAAGCCATCTCCTCCTAAAAACTTCGGAACTACAGAGATAGTTGGGCAGCCAATGGTGTCATTTGGGCAATCGCCGAAGCGAAGTTCGGGAATATCGTCCGGATTCCACTTCCACCAACCATTTGTTCTTATCGGACCGAATTGCGAATCCACAGCCGAGAAAACCAAAATCATAATTGAGAAGAGAAAGAAAACTGAGAAGACGGCCGCTCGATGGCGAAGAAATCTACGTACGATTATCTGGCCCTGACTGAGACCCTCAACCTCTTTATTTGCAATTGCATTCTCGCCTGAGGCAACAAGTGAATCCTCTACTTTCTTCTTTTGCTTAATCATTTACCAGTTCCTACTCTGATTCTAGGATCAAGTGCTGAATAGAGAAGGTCCGCAATCAAGTTAGCAATGACGGCGAGCGATGCGGTAATAAAAAAGACGCCCATCAGTAAGTTCAGATCCTGAGTGTTGATAGCCCGATTAAAGAGAGTTCCCATTCCGTACCAACCAAACACGCGCTCGGTGATAATGGCACCACCCACAATTCCTGCAAAATCAACTACCATGATTGTCGTCAGAGGAATCATGGTATTTCTAAAAGCATGGCGCATAATTACGGTTCGCTCATTCAATCCTTTAGCGCGCGCAGTTCTAATGTAATCCTGGTTAAGAACTTCAAGGAGGGTTCCGCGCGAATACCGGATGTAGCCAGCGAAGGAAATTAAAGTAAGGGCAATCGTTGGCAAGAAGAGATGAATCAAGATATCCAGAGTGCTAATCCAAAATTCATTCTGTGGTAGAAGTTCTTTCGCCTGGCCGAGCGTTGGAATAGGGCGGAAGTTAACAGCGCCATCTTCCATGTAAGGCTTCCAGGTCTGCATGAACTTATCCACGACTATCAAATGAGCAGAAAGTAAACCGGTCAAGATTGTTGTGCGGATGACTGGACCGCGATCAATACGAGCAAATAGGAATGAGACTGCGACCG
>VGAG01000014.1 GCA_016870835.1 Actinomycetota bacterium
GCAGCGGTTAGTTCACGCAAAACTAGGGAAGATTCATACAACTTACCTAGCCTCTAGAATTGCGGGGTGGCAGAGGCGAAAAAAGTGCGCGAGAACGAGCTACGCGAAAAAGGATTGCGGTTAACTCTGCAACGTGAATTAGTTCTTAGCGCTGTCCGTGAACTTGGCCATGCCACCCCAGAAGAAGTAGCTGAAAAGGTTCGCAAAACCCACCCTGGAATTAATCTCTCCACCGTTTATCGCAACCTCGAGACTCTTGAAAATGTTGGTTTAGTTCAACATACCCATCTTGGACATGGCGGTGCGACTTACTACGCGGCGGACGAGTTAACCCATTTACATCTAGTCTGTGGCAATTGCGGTTCAGTCGGTGATGCTCCGATTGAAATAGCAGCACAGTTTGTTAACACACTCGTTGATGAATATGGATTTAAAACTGATGTGACCCACTTTGCGATTTATGGAACCTGCCAGGCCTGCGCGAAGAAATGACCGCTGTATACGTAGAAGAAGGCCTTGACAAGGGGGCGGTTTGGCACTTCGGTGAAGTGGCAAAGGAACAACGAGCGCTTGCTGAAGGTAAAGCTTGGGCTGATCTCTCGCATCGCGCTGTAATCGAAATAAGTGGAGAAGATCGACTTACCTGGTTGCATTCTTTAACCACACAACATCTTGAGAATCTAAAGCCGGGTGAATGGAAAGAGGCGTTGATTCTTGATCCACAAGGACGCGTTGAGCAGCAACTCTTCCTTGTAGATGATGGGAATTCGGTATTTATTCATCTTGATCAAGAGCGAGTTGGTTCACTTCTTTCCTACCTTGAGAAGATGAAGTTCATGCTTAGAGTTGAAGTTAGAGATGGTGGAGATCAATTCGCAATTTTGCGAGCGCCGGGGAAGACCGATGAACTCGGTGGGCCTTATGCGCTAGTTCCAAAGATTGAGCTGGCTGCAACGATTGCGGCATTTGATTCTTCAAATTTACAAGTTGGAACTTGGGCCCTTGAAGCAGAGCGGATTGCAAAGGGCAGAGCGCGAATAGGACTTGATACGGATCATAAATCGATTCCAAATGAGATTGGCGCGCTTAATAAATCAGTTCATATGAATAAAGGTTGCTATCGTGGACAAGAAACAGTTGCAAAGGTGTTTAACCTAGGGCACCCACCGCGCCGTTTGGTTCTGCTACATCTTGATGGCAGCGCGGTTGATCTTCCTAAGCATGGTGATGCCGTAACGCTTGCGGGCAAAGAGATTGGCTTTGTGGGCTCGGTTGCGCGCCACTATGAGCTCGGACCAATTGCACTTGCACTCATTAAGCGAACAACGCCAAGTGAGGCAACTTTGATGGCTGGAAATATCGCAGCAAGCCAAGAGATTCTGGTGCCCATTGATTAGAGCAAGGCGTTAAATGGAGATTATTACAACGGTGCTATTGATAATCGCTACCCTTTTCTTTGGACTTGCGTTACTTGGTTATGCCGCGCGGATGTGGCGTAAATTGAAACGAGGAGAGTAGTGGCCTTTCAAATCCCTGAAGGACTTCATCCCGATTTAAATCCGCTTGCTTGGATGGTTGGAACTTGGCGCGGAAAGGGACATGGTGACTATCCCGGATCAAGTTCATTTCAATTCGCCCAAGAAGTAACTTTTAGCCACGATGGCCGGCCATTTCTTACATATTTCTCGCGCACCTGGATCATCGATGACAACAGTGAGATTGTTAGTACTTCGGCATCTGAAACTGGTTTCTGGCGAGTAAAGCCAAATAATCAACTTGAGGTTGTTCTAGCACACTCAACTGGGATTGCTGAAGGTTGGGTCGGAAGATTCGAAGGACCCAAGATCCAATTAGTTATGGATAGTGGCTACGCCGCCCCAACTGCAAAGAGTGTGAGTGAAGGACAGCGCCTTTATGGACTTGTTGAGGGTGAACTTTTCTTTGCATATGACATGGCATTTGGCGGAAAGAAATTGCAAGCGCATGTCTGGTCAACTCTGCCGCGAGTAACTTCCTGATGCGCCAAGGGGAGATACTCCTTGAAGTAGTTCGAAATGAGATGGTCGAGTCGATTCACTCTGGCCACTTATTGGTTGCAGATAGCTCCGGGAATTCGATTCTAGAGTTGGGCGATCTTGATTCACCAATTTATCCGCGCTCTGCCATCAAAGCAATCCAGGCTTCGGCGATGCTCCGCGCAAATCTTAAAGTTTCAGCAAAACAACTAGCCCTTATATGCGCTAGCCATGCGGGAAGTGCTGAACATTTAGAAGTTGCACAATCGATTTTAAAGGGAGCTGGTTTAAACGAAGGCGATCTAAAAAATACTCCTGATAAACCGCTTGGAACCAACGAGCGCTTGGCTTGGGGAGATAAACCCGGGAGCTCGCTTGCGGCGAATTGCAGCGGTAAGCACTCCGGAATGTTGGCTACCTGCAGCGCAAATAATTGGGATATTGCAAGCTATAAAGATCCAATTCATCCGCTACAAGTTGCCATTAAAGATGAGTTTGAGAAATTGTCGGGCGAGCAAATTACAAAAGTCGGAGTGGATGGTTGTGGCGCGCCGCTCTTTGCACTCTCTCTTCGCGCCATCGCTAAGTCATTTAGAAACCTCATGAGATCGGAGGAGAAGATTCATAAAGAAGTAGTGAATGCTTGTCGCACTAATCCAATTATGGTTGCCGGGATTGGACGACTACCAACAATTTTGATGACAAAAGTTGAGGGACTATTTGTTAAAGATGGCGCAGAAGGCGTGATGGTTATGGCGACGAAATCTGGTGAAGTTATTGTTTGGAAGATGAGCGATGGATCGCAGCGCGGCTCGATGACGCTCGCTCTTGCAACCCTTTCGCATCTTGGAATTAATCTTGATTTCGAGCGAGAAACGGTCCTTGGCGGCGGGCAAGTTGTCGGAGAGATTTGCGCGAGTAAACTCGTGCGCCATGGCTAAACGCGCTAACCGGATTGCATCATTGATGCTCCACACCTCACCGCTGGAACAGGCGGGTACTGGTGATGCCGGGGGAATGAATGTCTACGTTGTCGAGAGCGCAAAGCGAATCGCAGAATCTGGAGTGCAGGTAGATATCTTCACCCGCGCTAATCGCCCAAATTTGCCGGAGAAAGTTGAAATTGCGGCGGGCGTAAATGTGGTTCACCTTGAGGCGGGGCCTTATGGCGCAGTCACTAAAGATGAACTTCCCTCACAAATTTGTGCGCTGATGTCCTCATATCTTCGCCATGAATTACAACAAGTACCTAACTATTACGATTTAGTGCATTCGCATTATTGGATCTCTGGGCAACTTGGCTGGTTAGTCTCAGAGCGCTACGGCATTCCACTAATACACACGATGCATACGATGGCCAAGGTAAAAAACCAATCACTTGCCGAGGGCGAGAATCCAGAACCACAATCTCGCGCAATTGGTGAAGAGCAAGTGGTTAAGGCCGCTTCAGCTTTGATCGCCAACACCGCTTCTGAGGCAGCGAGCTTGGTCTCACTTTATGATGCTTGTCCGGATAATGTTTTTGTTGTTTCTCCAGGCGTTGATCTCCGTACTTATAAAGTAAATGGCGGGAAGAGTGTTGCGCGCGAGCGATTGAAGATGGCGCAAGATCAACTTCTTCTTTTATTCGTGGGAAGAATCCAGCCTCATAAGGGACCTGAAGTTTTGATTCGCGCTGTTGCCGAGATGTTGCAACACACCCCGACTTTAAGAAGTAAATTGCGCGCAGTAATCATCGGTGGCCCTTCCGGAAATGGCTCAACTGAACCCGAACGGTTAGAAGGCTTAGCAAGATTCTTAGGCGTAAGCGAAATGATTCAATTTGTTCCGCCTGTTGCACATGAAGAGCTATCTGATTGGTATCGCGCTGCAGATTTAGTATGTGTCCCGTCATATTCAGAATCATTTGGTTTAGTTGCGCTAGAGGCGCAAGCTTGTGGAACACCCGTTGTAGCAACAGCTGTTGGTGGCCTTCGCGCAGCTGTGGCTGATGGAATCTCAGGTGTACTTGTAGATGGCCATAATCCAAAGGCCTGGTCAGCCACTTTGATGCGCCTTTTAATGGAGCCACAGCGAAGAGTGCTGCTCTCTATGGGCGCGGTGAAACATGCCTCCCACTTTGGTTGGGATGCAACAGCGCGCGGGATCCTTGATGTCTATGACTTCGTTCTCTCCAAAGGTTCGAACGCAAAACTAAGTGTGATCTAGTGAGTACCCGCGCAATGGCAATTGCGACCATCGAGGAATTTCTCGATTCGCATGTAATCGATAACGAGCGAACTAATGACTCTTTTTTATTGACCCTTCCGGGCGAGCGCAAACTCGAGACACATTGCGCACTCGTTGTCGGCGATCACTCGGTCAGCATCAACGCCTTTGTGATTCGAAAGCCCGATGAGAATGCAGATCAAGTACATGAATGGTTATTGAAGAAGAACGCGTCTATGTATTGCGTTGCCTTTGCGATAAATGAATTGGGCGATATTTATTTAGTTGGCAGGCTGCCCTTCAGCTCGATTACCGAACGCGAATTAGATCGAGTAATCGGTGCGGTTTTGCAATACTCGGATTCTTCCTTTAACCCACTTCTAGAGTTGGGCTATTCAAATGCGATTAGGCGTGAGTGGGCCTGGCGAGTATCACGCGGTGAATCTCTCGCAAATCTCAAAGCCTTTGAGCATTTGGTTCAGTAATCAATTAGAAATAGAATTTGGCTATGTTCAATCTAATCTTGCTCCGTCATGGTGAGAGCGAGTGGAATGCGAAGAATCTTTTCACAGGTTGGGTTGATGTCCGCCTCTCTCAAAAAGGTGAAGCTGAGGCAAAACGCGGTGGCGAGCTTCTAAAAGAGCGTGGGCTACTTCCTGACGTTCTTCATACTTCACTGCTGCGTCGCGCTATTCATACCGCGAACTTGGCGCTAGATGCATGTGATCGGCATTGGATCCCAGTCCAACGTTCATGGCGATTAAATGAACGCCACTATGGAGCCTTGCAAGGCAAAGATAAGGCAGAAACTCTCACCCAATATGGTGAAGCGCAATTCAAACTTTGGCGCCGTTCTTACGATGTTCCACCACCGCCAATTGATGACCAAAACCCATATTCACAAGCCCAAGATCCGCGTTATTTCGACTTAGGTAATTCCATGCCTAAGACCGAGTGCCTAAAAGATGTTGTCGCTCGCATGCTTCCATATTGGCAGAGCGCGATTTCGGCCGACCTAAAGGCGGGCGCAACCGTCTTGGTGGCCGCACATGGAAACTCCCTGCGCGCCCTTGTTAAGCATTTAGATGGAATTTCCGATGAAGAGATTGCAGAGCTAAATATTCCAACAGGTATTCCGCTTCACTATCAATTAGGTCAGGATCTAAAACCAATCAAGGCTGGAGAATATCTAGATCCTGTTGCGGCTGCTGATGCGATAAAGGCCGTTGCTAATCAGGGCAAGAAGTAGATATTTACTGGTTTGAGAATTTACCAGTAACTAAGAAATAAACGCGACGCGCAACTGAGACTGCGTGATCGGCAAATCTTTCGTAATAGCGACCAATCAGAGTTATATCAATTGCTGTTTCGGTTCCATGAGCCCAGTTATCGTCAAGAAGCGTTGTGAAAAGTTTGCGGTGCAACTTATCCATCTCATCATCATCACGCTCTAGTTCAAGTGCCTTATCAATATCGCGCGAATTAATAACCGAGCCAGCTTTATCCGCAATCAACTTTGCAACTTTGCCCATCTCTTCGATTGTTAGAAGGAGCTCTGATGGGACAGCAGCATTTGGGTGGCGCAGGCGAGTTATTTTTGCGACGTGGTGGGCCATATCGCCCATGCGCTCTAAGTCAGCGCTCATACGAAGTGCGGTTACAAGTGCGCGAAGATCAGAAGCAACTGGTTGCTGACGAGCGATGATATCGATGATGCGCGCATCTAAATCATGTTGAAGATTGTCTACTCGATCATCAGCTGCGATGACTTCCTCAGCTTCTGCGAGGCTTGCAGTTAGTAGGGCATGGGTTGCTTTATCGATAGCGCCAGAAACTATTGAAGAGAGTTCGACCAGGGTAGATGTAACGCCATCTAATTCATCCTGAAATGCGCTCCGTAACCAACCCATTGGGGAAGAGTAATTGCTCCAGGCTCCAATGGCCACGCTCACTCGTCGCAAAGGGTGAACTTAAGTTAGCCATCGGGTAAACATCCGGTAAATCAGTAAGAAGTGACCTCATCTATGGATTTTCGTACCATTGAGCCATGAGGTTTCGCAAAGATGCGAGCGATTTAGATGAGCGACTTGAGATTCCGGAGTTATTAATTCGGGCGCTTGATTCACTTGAATCGGAATCATTATTGGTTCTTCCCGGTGAAGTAATTCTCCACAAGAGTGAAGGTCTCGTTAATTTTGGCGTTCTTAAGGATGGCCGGATTGCAAGTGAAGATTTAATTGCACTTATTCGAGGTGTTCGACGTAGCAATGAAGCACGGCGCGGCTCAATTGAAATTGCACGTGGACCTATCGGGCAAGGAAAACGCGAGTTAAAGGTTTCTGTAACGCCACTCACCGAAGATGGATTGATACTCGTATTGGTCTCAGATGAGAGCGAGGCGCGCCGAATTGATGCGGTACGTCGCGATTTTGTTGCAAACGTTTCCCACGAATTGAAGACCCCAATCGGAGCACTCGGACTGCTCAGCGAGGCAATCCTTGGCGCTAAAGATCAACCAGAAGAGGTTGTCCGTTTTGCTACGAAGATGCAGAGTGAAGCAAAGCGCTTAGCAGACCTTGTCCAAGAGATCATTGATCTTTCAAGATTGCAGTCCAGCGACCCACTACAACGAGCATTCCCGGTTGAGATTGAAGATGTAATTAGAGAAGCGATTAATCAAGCACAAGTAAGTTCTGAGTCGCGCCGAATTTCTGTAGAAACGGGAGTAATCCAAGAGGCGACCGTGATTGGTGACCGCGATCAATTGATTGCAGCCGTACATAATCTGGTTGAGAATGCTGTTAATTACTCACCTGAAAATACAAAAGTTTCTGTTACTTCCCAACTCAAAGATGGTTTGATTGAGATAAAAGTGGCAGATCAAGGAATCGGTATTCCTGAATCAGAGTTAGGACGAATCTTTGAACGCTTCTACCGAGTTGATCCAGCGCGTTCGCGCGCAACGGGTGGCACTGGGCTGGGGCTATCAATTGTTAAGCACGTAGCTTTAAATCATGGTGGGGATGTAAAGGTGTGGAGCCAAGAAGGTGTTGGAAGCACATTTTCAATTCTGCTTCCAGTCGCTCCCGAAGTTGAATACGAAGATCCAATAATTGAGGAGAACTGATGACAAGAATCTTGGTGGTTGAGGATGAGAGCTCATTTTCAGAGGCGCTTGAATTTCTCCTTGGCAAAGAGGGATTTACTGTCGTTACTGCAGCAACTGGGACTGAGGCGCTTAAGAAATTTGATCAAGGCGGTATCGATTTGGTGCTACTAGATCTGATGTTGCCTGAAGTTTCGGGAACCGAAATTTGTCGCCAAATTCGCGCTAAATCAAAGGTGCCCATAATTATGTTGACCGCAAAAGATTCCGAGGTCGACAAAGTTGTGGGTCTTGAAATTGGCGCTGATGATTACGTGACCAAGCCGTATTCAGCGCGAGAGTTGGTCGCACGGATAAATGCGGTACTAAGGCGCAATGGCGGCGAAGGACTAATGGGCGATTCCGGCGTGCTAACCGTGCAAGGTATTCGGATGGATATTGATCGCCATCAAGTCTCCATAAATGGAATTCCAGCCTCGCTACCACTAAAAGAGTTTGAATTGCTTGAGTTCTTAATGCGTAATGCCGGTCGCGTACTTACTCGTATGCAACTTATCGATCGAGTGTGGGGTAGTGATTATGTTGGAGATACCAAGACGCTTGATGTTCATGTAAAACGGCTTAGAGCAAAGATTGAAGATGATCCAGCAAATCCAAAGGTAATCCAGACCGTGCGCGGTCTTGGTTACAAGATGGAGCTGTAAACCCCTTCGTTCTTCACAATGATTGCGCTTAAATCAATCTTTCCAGATTTTGCAAAGACCAAGGTGACGGGAACACGATAACCAGGTTTCTCGCCCAGAACCAAGACTTTTGCCTTGGCATTTGCATTCTCGCCTTCAAAATACATCGGCTTATTTTTCGCTAAGACTGCTTCAGTTGTTAACTCAACTGGTTGGTTATTAATTGTTAGCCCAATTAGTTGATCCACTTCATCGCCATGATTCACAATAAAGCCAACCAATGTTCCGCTGCCATCAGGTAGAGCTACGATCTTGATATTTCTAATTTTCAAATCGCTTAGGTCTTTTTCAACGCCATCTGTTACTTGCTTAATATTTCGAGTCTCAGCGCTTCCACCAGCAGCGCAACCTGTCAAAGTAAGAGATGTCAAGAGCAGAGAAAGAAAAAGGGCGACGTGGCGCGCTAACCGGTTAGAAATCACGGGTGAATAATGGCAGAAACCTATTGTTTTACGCCCACTTGGGCCGGTTTTTCGCATCGCCTTAACTCTGATAAAATCGCCCTCTAGCGAAAGGCAAAATCCCCAAATGACATTTAAGGTCGGCGAAACCGTTGTTTATCCCCATCATGGAGCGGCTCTAATCGAAGCAATAGAGACTCGAACGATCAAAGGTGAAGAGAAAATCTACTTAGTATTGAAGGTCGCAGCAGGCGATCTCACAGTGCGAGTACCAGCCGAGAATGTCGATCTAGTTGGGGTACGTGATGTCGTCGACTCAAGTGGTCTAGAGCGCGTCTTTGGTGTGCTGCGCCAGCCATACACAGAAGAGCCAACAAACTGGTCACGTCGCTATAAAGCAAATCTTGAGAAACTCGCATCTGGCGATGTTATTAAGGTCGCTGAAGTTGTACGCGATCTATATCGTCGCGATCTTGATCGCGGTCTATCTGCTGGTGAGAAGCGGATGCTCGCTAAAGCTCGCGCGATTTTGATCTCCGAACTTGCTCTCGCTGAGAACACAGATGAGACCAAGGCCGAATCAATTCTCGATGAGGTGCTCGCCTCCTAATCGGCTCGCATCATGAGCCAACCAAAATATGCTGCCATCATTGCTGGCGCGGGTCTTGGAAATAGATTGGGCGCAGAACTTCCGAAAGCGCTAATCCAAATCGAAGGTGTTTCACTTGTTGAACGCGCCTTTTCATCGCTATCAAAAGTTGTAGATGAAATTGTAATAACCGCCCCGGATGGCTTTGCAGATGAGTTTCGAAAAATCGTGGGGGATTCTGCAACGGTAATAACCGGCGGAGTTCTTAGAAGCGACTCAGTTAAATTAGCTCTTAAATCCCTATCCCCAAGCATTGAATATGTATTGGTTCATGATGCAGCGCGTGGCCTTGCCACCAGCGATTTGGCAAGCCGAGTTCTTAACGAACTTAAAAAGGGCGAGTTGGCGGTAATCCCAGCCCTTTCTGTTGTCGACACCATAAAGCAGGTCGATAGCGAAGGATTTGTTCGGAATACACCTGATAGAGGCTCACTTCGAGTGATACAAACCCCCCAAGGATTCGCACTCTCGGTTTTGAATCGCGCGCATGAGGCAAGTGAAGATGCAACTGATGATGCCGCTTTAGTAGAGGCAATTGGAATTAAAGTTAAAACAATTCAAGGTGAAGCGCTCGCAATGAAGGTAACTAATCCAGAAGATATCGCACTTGCTGCTGGCCTACTTAATCCAGATTCAAGAGAGCTGCGAGTTGGTTTTGGAACTGATGCGCATGCATATTCAAATGATCCCAATCGCGAATTATGGTTAGGTGCGATTTTGTGGCCAAATGAAATAGGAGTAGATGGCCACTCTGATGGTGATGTTGCGTCCCATGTAATATGCGATGCCTTATTTGCGGGAGCGAATATTGGTGATCTTGGTTCGAACTTTGGAACCTCAGATTCAAAATATAAGGGAGCTTCGGGCGCGCAATTGCTATCTGAAGCTTTAAAGAGAGTTCAAGCTGCTGGATTTGAGATAAATAATGTTTCGGTTCAAATTGTCTGCAACCGGCCCAAGATTGGAACTCGTCGCGCTGAAATCATAACTGCGCTATCGGCTGCATTGAATGGAGCGTCAGTCTCGGTCTCAGCAACCTCGACTGATGGTTTGGGATTTACTGGTGAAGGTAAGGGAATAGCAGCTGTCGCAACGGCACTATTAGTTAAGAAGAATTAGGATTCCGTGATGATTCGCCTATATGACACAGCAACTCGCGAAGTAAGTGAGTTCAAATCGATTGAGCCGGGCAAGGTCTCTATCTATGTCTGCGGCGCAACTGTTCAAGCAGCGCCTCACATTGGTCATATTAGAAGTGGCGTGAATTTCGATATTTTGCGGAGATGGCTTGAAGCCAGCGGAAATCAGGTCACTTTCATTCGTAACGTGACTGATATCGATGACAAGATTCTTCATAAGGCATTTCATGAAGAGATGCCCTGGTGGGCGCTTGCCATGAAATATGAGCGCGCCTTTTCTGATGCCTATAAAGCGCTAAATGTTATGGCGCCAACCTATGAACCTCGCGCAACTGGTCACATCACCCAGATGATTGAGCTGATGGAGAAACTAATCTCAAATGGTGCGGCTTATGCACCAGGAAATGGTGATGTCTATTTAGAGGTTCGAAAATTGAAACGCTATTTAACGCTCTCCAATCAAAAGTTAGATGATCTACAGAGCGCAGGTGATTCTGAAGATACTTTTAAACGCGATCCTAGAGACTTTGCTCTTTGGAAAGCATCGAAACCTGGTGAACCTTCTTGGCCAACTCCATGGGGACCAGGGCGTCCTGGTTGGCATCTTGAGTGCTCTGCGATGGCAAGCGCGTATCTTGGCGATGAGTTCGATATTCATGGCGGCGGACTTGACCTCATATTTCCGCATCATGAAAATGAAATTGCCCAATCTGAAGCGGCCGGTCAAAAGTTTGCACGGCGCTGGATGCATAATGCTTGGGTTACAACGAGCGGTGAGAAGATGAGCAAGTCACTTGGTAATTCGCTCATCGTTATGGAAGTACTAAAGCGGGTGCGCGGAATCGAACTTCGTTGGTATCTCGGCAGCGCTCACTATCGCTCTATGTTGGAATTCTCATTTGAGGCGCTAGATGAATCGGCAAGAGCGTTTCGCCGAATTGAAAATTTCTTAATTCGCGTGCGCGAAATCGAAGGTGACTTTCAGGGCGAGATTGCGCCTGAATTTAAAGCCGCACTCGATGATGATTTAGCTGTCCCACAAGCACTCGCCCATATCTCTGAGTGGTTAAGGGCTGGGAATACCGCAATCAGCGCGGGAAAGAGCGCAGTTCGTGAGGCCAAGAAGATTCGGGGTGCGCTCAACATCCTTGGTTGCGATCCATTTGACCCCGCATTTGGGGAATCTGGAAATAAGAAGTTGGATAAGGCGGTAGATGGCTTAATCACGCTACTTCTTGAGCAACGCGAGGCGGCGCGAGTTCGCAAAGATTTCGCCGCAGCTGATGCAATAAGAGATCGAATTGCTTCAATGGGAATCACCGTTGAAGACACCGCAAATGGAGCTAGATGGAGCGTGGAATAGATGGCAAAGCAACCTAAGCGGCGTGCTCTTCGCGGAAAAGGGCCAACGCCAAAGGCTGAGAATCGCCCCAACCACAAGCGCTATCGCGGTGGTGAAGATTCAACTCGAAAGCGAACGGAACGGAAGCGACTAGATTCTAAAAGAAGCGATCGCAAGCGCGACTTTCGCAGAGAGCCACGCGAACATCATGACACCGTTGCCGGAAGAAATGCCGTCGTGGAAGCGCTACGTGCTGGAATTCCAGCAAAGGAATTAGTTGTTGCAACTGGCGTTGATATTGATGAGCGGTTAGAAGAGAGCGTTCGCTTAGCCCAGAAAATGGGAATTGGAATTCGCGAAATCGAACGACGCCAGATTGAGAATATGACTGGTATTGCTAATCACCAGGGAATAGCTCTAGTTGCTAAACCTTTCCAATACTCATCCCAAAAAGAAATCTTTGCTCGCGCAAAGGAGCCGGCGCTCTTTGTAGCAGTAGATGGCGTTACTGATCCAAGAAATATCGGAGCGATTGCAAGAAGTGCCGCTGCTTTTGGCGCGGATGGATTATTAATTCCAGAGCGGCGCAATGCACCGCTGACTGCATCAGCATGGAAAGCATCGGCAGGAGCAGCCGCGCGGCTACCAATTGCTCAAGTTACAAACCTGGTGCGCTCAATGCAGGATGCAAAGGAATTTGGCTGCTTTATTGTGGGTCTTGATGGGGATGCCGATACTGCGGTTGAGGCGATGGAGATTGCAGACCAGCCAATCTATCTCGTCGTAGGTAGTGAAGGACGAGGACTTTCTAGGCTAGTTCGAGAGAACTGTGATTTGTTAATAAAGATTCCGATGAGCAATACCGTTGAATCACTAAACGCTAGTGTGGCGATGTCGATTGCTCTGTACGCAGTCGATAGGAAACGGAATGTCTTATAACCGTTTTGTAGCTCTTGGTGACTCGATGACTGAGGGCATGTCGGATGAAATATACGAAGGCAAGTATCGCGGCTGGGCCGATCGAGTTGCGGAAGTGATGTCTGCAAATTGGATCCAATTCACCTACGCAAATCTCGCGGTTCGTGGAAAACTTGTGGGGCAAGTTGTCAATGAGCAAATTCCAGTAGCAAAGAATTTTGTTCAAGGAAAATCAACTCTGGTTTCATTCCATGCTGGCGCTAATGATGTTATTCGACCCAAGTACGATCCAGCAAGAACAATTTCAACTTATAACTTTGGTGTTGATGAATTAGTCCGTTCGGGCGCAACGCTGATGCTCTTCTGTGTTTTAGAAGATAGCGGTGCAACGACTAGGGCGGCAAAGGTTTGGAAGGAGAGATTTAAAGAGTTCAACGAAAATGTTAGAAGACGCGCAGCCGCAGTAGATGCCATTCTCTTTGATCCAAATAATGATGAGTTCTGGCGCGATCCAAGATTTATCCATGAAGATCGGCTCCATCTAAATCATGAAGGACATCGACGGGTCGCTCAGGCAGTTCTCTCAAAATTTGACCTTCCGCACGATCAGGATTGGCGCAAGCCTTTACCTAAAGCAGCACCAATTACCCTGGCTGAGAAGTTACAAATCGATCTAAACTGGTTTGGAAAGTATGCGATTCCTTGGATGGGGCGAAGGCTAAGAGGTCGGTCATCAGGTGATGGAAGAAGCGCTAAATACCCATCTCCGGCGCCGTTTTCAGGCAAAGGTAGCTAGAAGCTAAGGGCGGTCCAACTCCACTTATAAGTGCCGGGTTTAATTTTGTATTTATCTAAAGTATCAGGACCACATGATGCAGTACCAACGCCACGTTGAATCGCATCGATTGTGACAACTGTATTTCCGCTCTCCTTTAGAAATACATTATGAGTTGCTTCGGCAATATCGGTAGAGCGATACGGCGTTACTGTGACCATCCGAGGTTTATCTAATTGGATATAAATCCCATGATTTGTGCGATTCGATAGCGAGAACCATCTAACGCCAACATGTCCGCCATTTTCTTGTGGCTTGATATAGGGAACATATTGCTCTGAGACTTTTGAACTCCAGCGATGAATCTTTCCAATGGAGCGATCTGGCATAGTTTCAAAAGGCCCGCTTCCAAAATAGACATATTGATCGAGATCACCACTTAGTTCAAAGTTAACTCCTACTCGAGCGACATCATCTAATTGCTTTGGAAGAGTCACGTTCTCGGTAACGCGAATTCCATCCTCAACTCGCTCAACAATTTGAGTGTGCTTAATTGAGATTCCGGCTGCGGTCTTCCAAACCGTAAGAATCCGGGAATTAGCGCCTTTGCGCGAAACTTGAGAATTGGTGCGAGTGAGGTCTCTAAGCCCCCACTTCTCCCATTTCTCAGCAATATGTCCGATGCGATCATTATCAGTTGGCGCTCGCCAAAGTGTCAGCTTCGGTTCAACTTCACAGTTAGGAAGATGAATCAGCCCATCGGTTGAGACAAATTCGTTAGCTGCTTTTGAAGGCTTAGCTTTAGGAAGTGCTTTACTTGCAAGAGCGAATTGGCATGAGGCAACTTCACTTCCAAGATGCGCCCAAGGTTTGCTGGTTGCGTACTCGAGAGTGAAATTAATAAAGCGTTCGCCCGCTCCTTCGCCAGCCCTAAGGGACTTGGCGGGCACGGCGAAAAGGGCGCTCTTTCGAGCTTTTAGCCGAGGTAATTTCACATCTCCGACCTGGGCAACCTTGCCATTTACTGTGATTTCATAGCGAAGTTTGTAATCTTTTAAGTCGTTAAAGAACTGCTTGTTAAAGATTTCAAAACGTCCCGTTTTTAAGTTCTTAGCTGAAATTTTTACGGGGGCCGCTATCGACTTAAACTCTTGAAGAGCTGGCTTTGGTGAACGGTCGGGAAAAAACATTCCGTCACATACAAAGTTGTCATCGTGGCGAGCTTCGCCGTAATCTCCACCGTACGCAGAGCGAATCGTCCCATCCTCAAGTCGTTGATTTAATCCGTGATCCCACATCTCCCAGATAAATCCACCTTGTAAACCTTTTAGAGCATGAACTGCATCCCAATACTCAGCAATGGTGCCGTTGCTATTTCCCATCGCATGGGAGTACTCACACATAATTAAAGGGCGAAGCGCCTTCTTGGATTTTGCATAAGAAATGATTGATGAAATCGCGGGATACATTGGACAGACAACATCGGTTAAATTATGATTAATCGTCCAATTACCACGGATTGCGCCCTCGTAGTGAAGCGGACGAGTTGGATCAAAGAATCTTGCATACTGCGCAGCTGCGCGATGATTTAACCCAGCGCCGGATTCATTGCCAAGTGACCACATAACGACCGATGGATGATGGATATCACGTTGAATCATTCGGGCTACTCGATCTACCCAGGCAACAAGATATTTCTGGTCATCGCAAAGCGTGTATTGGAATGCGTGCGACTCGATATTTGCCTCGCTCACAACATAAAAACCCAGTTCATCACAGAGATCAAGAAAAGCGGGATCATTTGGATAGTGCGAAGTACGGACCGCATTAAAATTCCAGCGCTTTAACTCAAGCAAGTCTTGTCGCATTAGATCTCTTGTCAGAACTCGCCCGGTTTCGCGATTGAAGTCATGGCGATTAATTCCGTAGAAGATGACAGGTTGGCCATTTACAAGGAGCTCGTTGCCCTTAATCTCAACCCTTCTAAAGCCAACTTTCTGTGTGGTTATTTCGATTACCTGTCCGGTTGGGTCTACTAACTCATATTCAACGTCATAAAGAGTCGGGGATTCAGCGCTCCAAGGCGAGATATTTGGAACTTTAATTGTGAATTCAAGGGGGCCAGGGATTACCGTTTCGGTTGCAAGGAAGGCCTCAAATTTGCCCTTCGGCATATTGCCATCCCAATACTTTCCATGAAAGTAATCATCTCCAGCGCGCTTTTCTTCCGCACTCTTCTCGGTCCATTGCGGCGCGCGCTTAACTACAACCGGAGCAGCTTCGCTCGCGCCCTTTATTCCAATTACCTGGGCGCTAAGTTTGTAGTTTGCAATTGGTGCATTATTAATTGAATTTATATGTGCTCTTACGTGCAGTGTTCCGGTTTTGTTATCTGCTAATAATCCAGGAGTTGGATAGAGCCGTTCAATAAAGACTTCCTCGGTTGCATAAAGCTTCACCGAACGGGTAATACCTCCATGCCACCATTGATCTTGATCCTCAATAAATGTGGCATCGGACCACTTGACGACCTTTATCTGAATCTGATTTGAACCATTTCCAACAAAACAAGTGATATCAAATTCCGAAGCGAGCCTAGAATCTTTCGCCACTCCCACTTCTTGGCCATTAATTGAGAGAATTGCGACTGATTCAAAGCCACCGATAGAGAGCACAATTCGTTTGTTCTTCCACGAACTTGGTAGTGAGAATTCGCGTTCATAAACTCCGGTTGGATTATCTTCTGGAACGAGTGGCGGCAATTCATCAAATGGCATCTGCGTATTTGTGTAGATTGGCTTATCACCAAAAGGTTGTTCACCATTTATCATCGTCCATAATCCGGGAACTGGAATACTCTGCCAACGTTTACTAGGTTCTTGATCTGGGCGGTCTAATAGTTGAAAATTCCACTCGCCATCAAGAGAGATTGTCATTAGATGGCCAATATTGAGCATGGGAAGGCGATTTACTGAGGTTGTCTCAGGGCTTTTCCATACTGGGGTTTTCACGGGTCGAAATCTATCGGTCAGAAAAACAAATCACTCCTGACATAATTGGCAACCACCTCACGCCTCCCTAGCTCAGTGGTAGAGCATCCGCCTTGTAAGCGGAAGGTCGTCAGTTCAATCCTGACGGGGGGCTCCAATTATCCGACCGTCACCTTTGTTTTGGTTACCTTAATTGGGATTGAGCGAAGATCAGAAGTTGCAGGCCCCTTCGTAAGCTCTCCATTAAAGGCATATTCGGCTTGATGGCCGAGCGCACAAATCCACCCGGAAGAAGTCTGCTCGACTGTTACGCCTTGATGCGTGCACCTCAAGTTAATTGCTCGAAAACCCGAGGATGAGTTAGCAGTTCTAATTAATGCGATATCAGTGCCATTCTTATTCTTAAATTGGATAACTCCCCCCATTTTTTTCAATGAGGGGTTTTTAGCGATAGAAACTTCTACTTTTCCATTTGAAAGTACTTTAACCACTCCAGTTCCAATAGCTGAATCCGGAACAAGACCAAGGAAGATTGCTCCTAGTCCGCAAATTAAGGAGCGCCTTGATAAATCCATCTTCTCGCTCATTTACTCTCCCAACAGAATAATCAATACTAATTCCTCGAAACCGAGAGTACTCCCAGGCACATCTCGTCTGAAGAGCCCTCGCCCCAAGTCACATACCTTGGGGGTTGATTCTTAAGCGCAGGGAGTATTTGGCGAAGAATAGGATCGTGAGTGCATTCGAGCCTAATTACATCTCCGCGAGTTACTTCAACGGGTGTTTTCAGAAGAACAGGAGATTGATTATCAAAGTCATAGTTATCAACATTCAGGAGAATCTTCTCTCTTGTGGTTCCAGGATTCAAAATAATCCTCATTTTTCTCCCCAATAAATGCATATGAGGGGCGGCTGAAATGACGGTATAGCTCGAGTTAATGTTGCGATTGCAGGAAGTCAAGTTAGATGGAGTAACTTGGAGGGGGTTTCTTCCACAAATAGCCGCGATACCTAATGCCTCGATTGCATTTGTACTATCGGTGCGCTTTGCTAAATCCTTTAGAGACTCGCCTCGATCACAGAGAAGACCTGTGACACCTTGTGGGCAAGCTAATTCTACGGGTGCAGCAAAGAGTTCAATGTTTAGAGGCTTTATATTGGTACTAGATGCCGGTATGGCCTCCATCACTATCGTGGATTGATCAGTTTCGATTTTTCCATCTGGTGCAGCAAGGAGGTTGTAGTGGACTTGAAGAACAAATTGCTCGCCTTTGTTGAATGGGATTCCATAACCATCAGGGGAGAGATCTTTTCCTCGACCAGGTCCCCATGCGCTAATCCAGGGCGAGGTTACAAACGAAGAGACCATTCCCCCGAGACCAGAACCCCCAAAGCAAGACCAGCCAGTTCCAGATCTATCCCGTTCAATGGCTTCTGCAAGATTAGCTTTCGATACTCTAAAGATTATTGCGTGATGTACATAGTTTTTTTGCTGTGGAATAAATTCTATGGAGCGAACTATTGAATCTTCTGTGACTTTTGGGTCAAGTAGGAAGCATCTGTAATCATCCGTTCCACCCGGAGGTGCTTTTGGTAAGTGAGCCTTACTCATCTCAACTGAGTATTTCTTTGGTTGGTCTGAATAAGTTGCGGAGGAAGATGGAAGAGGCGTGGCCGAAGGTTTAGCGGATGGAGAGGCAAGCGCCTCTTTCTTGATCTCTACGCCCTTACTCCACACCAACTTCTTTCCGCTTTTCTTGCAATTGAATTGCTTATTCTTGTAAGTCATTGTTGCCCCAGATTTGGCACATGTAGCACCTTCTCTTGGGGGAGTTGCAGCTAGCGATGGAAGCATGGGAGGGAGTAAAGTTAGAGTGGAAATCAGGATTACCTTCCTCACAACGAGAATAATAGAGAGAAGAGGTTGTAGTTCTCAGACTCCACAAGGGCGCTACTAAGACTTCTCACTTCCCACCTTGGGGGGCTAAGGTCGGGGTATGAAGCGCGCCTTAACTCTGCTTTTATCTGTCGTTCTATTGGCGGGTTGCGCTTCGGGTAATGATGATCCGCTTTCTAATTACAGCAAGGCAGATATCAACTTTGCTGAGATGATGATTCCCCACCATGAACAGGGTTTAGAGATGGTTGCGTTAGCGCAAGCCAATACAACTAACCCAGATATCTTGGCGCTCGCCGATCAGATTCGCGGAGCACAAGAACCCGAAATAGTTTTGATGAAAACTTGGCCAGGTGTAGATCCCTCTAAACATGCGGGCCACACAATGGATGGAATGCTCCCCAAGAGCGAGATGGAGAAGTTGCGCTCTTCAAAGGGTGCTGACTTTGATCGCCTATTTCTTGAAGGAATGATTAAACATCATCAAGGCGCGATTGAGATGGCTAAGGAAGTAATGGACTCAAAGAATCAGAGCGTTATGAAGCTTGCTGGATGGATTGTTACTTCGCAAGCCCTTGAAATTGACACTATGAAGGAGTTGTTAAATAAGTAAACCAAGAGCCCCAAAATTCGCCGATGATTTTGATGTGGTCATCATCGGTTCTGGGTTTGGTGGCTCAGTAGCAGCGCTTCGCCTCACCGAGAAGGGCTATCGCGTAGCGGTTCTTGAAGCTGGGCGAAGATTTAGCGATAAGGACTTTCCAAAGACTTCTTGGCGGCTCTCCCGTTTTTTGTTTATGCCTCGCCTTGGGCTAAGAGGAATTCAGAGGATTCATGCACTTCCTGATGTTCTAGTGCTTGCCGGTGCTGGAGTTGGCGGTGGCTCACTTGTTTATGCAAATACTCTTTATCAACCACCTGATTCTTACTTTGAAGATGTCCAATGGCGCCACATAACAGATTGGAAAGAAGAATTACTTCCTTGGTATGACCAAGCATCGAGAATGCTTGGTGTAGCAAAGAATCCCTACTTCTCACCCTCTGATCAAGCGATGAAAGATGTAGCTGAGGAGATGGGAGTAGGTAATACATTCAAAATGGCGCCACTCGGTGTGCACTTTGGCGCTGGCCCAGGTGTTATTGAAAAGGATCCATATTTCGGTGGCGTGGGCCCCGATCGACATGGGTGCCAACAATGCGGTGGATGTATGACTGGATGCAGATTTAATGCGAAGAACACTCTTCCGAAAAATTATCTTGGATTAGCAGAGAGCGCTGGTGCGAAAGTCTTCCCGGAACATACTGTTGAATCTATTGAGGAATTGCCCGGTGGGGGTTGGAAAGTCAGAGCTCGAAAGAGCCGAGCTTGGTTTGGTGGGAAGCGAACATTTACTGCAGGTGAGGTAGTTGTGGCTGCGGGTACTTACAACACCCAGAAATTACTCCATAAGATGAAAGATTCTAAGAAGCTACCGAAACTCTCTAACTCACTTGGGAAACTATCACGGACTAATTCCGAATCTCTAGTTGGAGCGATCATGCCCCATAAGGGCGAAATCGATTTCTCTAAAGGTGCAGCAATCACCTCTTCATTCTTCCCAGATGAGCATACCCATGTCGAACCGGTTCGTTATGGAAAAGGCTCGAACTTCATGGGTTTATTGCAGACCGTCATGACTGATGGAGATTCATCAAAAGTGCGACGTCGCCAATGGTTGTTAACCCTTTTCACCAAACCTCATCTGGTTGCAAAGATCTTCGATGTTCGCCGCTGGAGCGAGCGGACAGTAATCGCTCTAGTGATGCAGAATGTTGATTCTTCTCTAGCAGTAAGAGGCAAGCGCGGAATGTTCGGCTGGCGATTAACTTCTAAGAACGATAGCGAACGTCCAAATGCAACTTACATACCAGCTGCAAATGAAGTTGCTCGAAGGATTGCAAAGAACCATGGCGGAACCCCAGGTGGTCATATTGGAGATTTAATTAATGCACCATTCACTGCTCACTTTGTGGGCGGATGTGTGATTAGTGATGATCCAGATAAAGGTGTGATTGATCCGTATCATCGAGTTTGGAACTACCCGACATTGCATGTTGTTGATGGCTCTAGCGTGACTGCAAACCTAGGAGTTAATCCTTCACTAACGATTACTGCACAAGCTGAGCGTGCCTTTTCGTTTTGGCCCAATAAAGGCGAGAGTGATGTAAGACCACCGCAAGGAAGCTCTTACAAAAAGATTCATGGTATAAAACCAAACTCACCATTTGTTCCAGCAGGTGCTTATGGAGCGCTTCGAAATTAACTTACATCCATGATGTGGCGATTGCCGCGATCAAAAGTTAAGTAATTCCAAGTCCAGTCCGCCATCGTGCCAATCTTGTTTCGCCCACCCAGTAAGTAAAAGAGATGTAGCCATAACCAGGCATACCAAGCCGGGATTCCCGCTAACTTCAGCGGCCCCACTTCGACAACTGCTTTATGGCGGCCAATAGTTGCCATGGAACCTTTGTCACGATACTTGAAGGGTGAAAGCGGCTTTTCTGCGAGCAAATTTGTGATTTGAGTCTTTAAGTGGCGACCCTGTTGCATAGCGACTGGTGCAACCATAGGCAAGAAGCGCCCATCTTCTCCCTTTGCGCCGGCAATATCTCCAATCGCAAAGATGTATGGATAGTTATTTACTTGCAGAGTTGGTTCAATTGAGATTCGACCGCGATCAATGGGCAGATTTAGTTTCCTCATGACTGGTTCTCCGGTTACCCCAGCCGCCCAAATCGTTAACTCAGATGGCAATTTAGATTTATCGCCAAGCAGAATCATCCTTGGCTTGACTTCACTTACTGAAGTATTTAGAAGCACGTTAACGCCAAGCTTCTCAAGATCGCGCTTGGTTCGATTTGATAAGAGTGGTGCGAATGAGGGAAGCAATCTTGGGCCAGCCTCAACAAGATTTACAGTAATATTCGCAGCAGCTTTGGCGTAATCCGATTTAAGAGGACCCTTTTTTAACTCTGCGATTGCACCGGCCATCTCAACGCCAGTTGGCCCACCGCCAACGACTGTGATTGCAAATTTTGTATCATCCTCAAAACGACAGAGATCTTCAAAGCGGCGCAAGATGGATGAGCGAATTTCGAGCGCTTCGGAAACGCTCTTCATACCAAGGGTATGTTCAGCAACTCCGGTAACACCAAAGTCATTTGTCGCAGATCCCATAGCGACTACTAGATAATCAAAATCTAGAACTTCACTTGAATCTAGTTTCACTGACTTGCTCTTATGATCAATCGTTACGGGAGAGCCCATTCGGAACTTAATCTTGGTCTTACGAAGTGCACCCCGAATTGGATGGGCGATGTGATCTGCGGCGAGGCCTGCTGTTGATACCTGATAGAGCAGCGGTAGGAAGGTCTGGAAATTATGGCGATCCACAAGGGTCACATCTGCGATGGAATCGAGCGCTTTGGCTGCCGTGAGCCCACCAAAGCCCGCCCCTAGAACAACTACTTTTGGCCGAGACACCCTCGGAAGTCTACTGTTTAACCATGCCAAACTCGCGCCGAATTCTCGTTACTGGAGCATCGGGTTATGTAGGTGGGCGACTTGTACGCGCGCTTTTAAATGAAGGTCTAACAGTCCGAGTTAATGTGCGCGATAAGAAGAAGATTTCAGGACAGATTTGGGTAAATGAAGTTGAAGTTTCAGTAGGCAACGCAACTAATTTTGAAGAGATGAAGCGCGCACTTGATGGTGTTCATACTGCTTTCTATTTGTTACATTCAATTGGCGTTGGAAGTGATTTTGATGAGTTAGAAGCTGAGATGGCGCGTAACTTTGCAAATGCCGCGGAGGCGAGTGGCGTAAAACAAATTATTTATCTCGGTGGAATCGCAAATGCTGCCAGGCAGAGTAAGCATCTAGCATCTCGAGCGCGCACTGGTGTTGAACTTGGTTCCACCTCAGTTCCAGTTCTTGAAATGCGCGCTGGAATAGTTATTGGTTCGGGATCGGCATCTTTTGAAATGCTTCGCCACCTAACGCATCGATTACCAATCATGACAACGCCCAAGTGGGTCTCAAATCGCACCCACCCAATCGCAATTCGAGATGTGCTCTGGTATCTGTGCAACGCTGCGAAATTAGAAACTCCAAAATCTGGAATCTTTGATATCGGTGGACCGGAAATACTCTCTTACGCTGACATGATGCAGAAATTTGCAAAGTGTTCGGGCTTAAGAAGGCGCTGGATCATAAGAGTTCCAGTATTAACCCCAAAGCTATCTAGCCTTTGGATTGGTTTTGTTACCCCTGTTCCAACGAGATTGGCTCGCCCACTTATCGGTTCGTTAATAAATGAGACTGTAGCGGATCCCGAGAAAAGCGTTGATGCCATCATTCCCAAGCCTCCTGAAGGGCTAATTGATGTAACTACCGCTATAAACCTTGCACTATCGCGCACAACCAGGAATCAAGTTGAAACTAGATGGTCGGATGCGAATGTAATTACTGCTCCGTGGCAAAAGGCCCAGAGCGATCCAGATTGGGCTGGTGAGATAACGCTTCGCGACAAGCGTGAAGTATTGACCGATGCTCCGATTGATTGCGTCTGGAAATCAATCGAACAGATTGGTGGGGATACAGGTTGGTATGGCGCTGACTTCTTATGGTGGGCGCGCGGAGTGATTGATCGAATTGTTGGTGGAGTTGGAATCAGGCGTGGCCGTCGCGATCCAAAGCATTTAAGAGTCGGAGATAGTCTAGATTTTTGGCGAGTAGAGGGGATTGAGAAAGAGAAAATACTGCGTCTATATGCTGAAATGATCCTTCCCGGTAAAGCCTGGTTAGAATTTAGAATCTCAAGTGAAGATGGAAAAATTCGGATTGTGCAAGAGGCAACATTCTCACCACGCGGACTTGGCGGACAACTTTATTGGTACGTAGTACTACCACTTCATGCTTTTGTCTTCCCGACGATGCTTCGTAATATTGTGAGAAGTTCAAAGCGAAAGGCACTCTTCGGCGATGCATGAGTTTGATGAAGAGATTGATGCGCTAGCTGCAAAAATCCTCGAATACTCATTGATAAGACTTAAGAAAGATCCACCACTTGATGGACCGTGGACATATGACGAGTTGTATGCCGAATTGGGTGAGACCATAACCGAAGCAGGGCTTGGCGGTGAGCGGACCCTTGATCTCTTTAAACATGTTCTCTCGCAAGCATGTATTTCAACAGATCATCCGCGCTATCTAGCTTTCATTCCATCGGCACCAACCGAGTCTGCGAACTTATTTGATTTAGTCGTTGGCGCATCTGCGCTCTATGGCGGCTCGTGGCTAGAGGGAGCCGGGGCAGTTTTTGCCGAGAATCAGGCGCTTAAATGGCTTAGTGATCTCGCGGGATTGCCCAGTAGCGCTGGTGGAGTTTTTGTTCAAGGCGGAACAGTTGGAAATCTCTCCGCTCTAGTTGCAGCCCGCCATAACGCGCGAAAGCGAGAGTCCAAAATTGAGAAATGGGTGATTGCTTGTAGCGATGAGGCGCATTCTTCAATCAAGAGCGCTGCCAGCGTTATGGATGTAGAAATCCTCACCATAAAGTGCGATAAGAAACATCGACTTCAAGGTCGCGAAGTATCAAAAGCGATCGATGAATTTCATGGAAACAATCCAAAGAAACGAGTATTTGCAGTTGTTGCGACAGCGGGCACAACAAATCTTGGGATCATCGATGATTTAGATGGAATCGGTAGAGCGGCGAATCAACGCGGGATTTGGTATCACGTTGATGGCGCATATGGTCTTGCAGCTCTTGCTTCACCGAAGACAAAACCACTCTTCAAGGGCGTTGAATTAGCTGATTCCTTCATTGTCGATCCACATAAGTGGCTCTTTGCTCCATTTGATGCCTGTGCGCTTATCTACCGAAATCCTGAGATTGCACGCGAAGCACATACTCAACATGCTGGATATTTAGAGACTTTGAATAAGGGTGAGTGGAATCCATCGGATTATGCAATCCACTTAACGAGAAGGACGCGTGGACTTCCGTTCTGGTTCTCACTTGCCGCTCATGGAACCAATAAATATGCCGAATCTATGGATAAAACAATGGAGTTAGCACGGCAAAGTGCGGAGTTAATTAAGGAACATCCCAACTTGGATTTATTGATGGAACCAGAACTTTCAATCGTTGCTTTCACAAAGAAGGGTTGGGACACTACTGACTATCAACGCTGGAGTGATAAATTGTTAAATGATCAGATTGGTTTTGTTACTCCTTCAACGCATGAAGGAAAGCCGATCTTGAGATTTGCAATTGTGAATCCATGGACCACAATTACTGATATAAAAGTGATTCTGGCTACCCTCTAAATCCCAAGAATCTCCTACCTTTCTAGTTAAATATCGCGCTATGGAAGAGATCAAACTCGAGGCCTCGGTTGCCCTTAGCGACCTTGAGGTGCGAATTCTGGAATTCGAGCGTCTATGGTGGCGCTATGCCGGAGCAAAAGATGTCGGAATAAAGCAAGAGTTCAACCTCTCGGCCCGCGAGTACTACGAGCTGCTTAACAATTTGATTGATCGGCAGGATGCCCTCGCTGCCGCACCGCTTCTAATAAAACGCCTGCGCCGGCTCCGGGAAGCCCGGCTTGCAAAGCGAATTAGTTAATAAGTTCTAATCTAGAACCCCACTTACCAAGAACTCGTTCTTTAGAAGTTATCAGGACTTTTTCTAATAGAACTGCATAGATATCTCGAAAGTCCGTTGTAACAGCAAGATCATCATCTTTAAGTTTTTGTAGCGATGGTTGCTCGCCATAGAAACCACCTTTAACGCGTTCACCGAGTAAGAAGACCGGCCCTGAAGTTCCATGGTCAGTTCCCTGTGAAGCATTAGCGCGGACTCGTCGACCAAACTCGCTGTAAACAAGAACTGTCACGTCTTTGCTTCTATTTGTGGAGCGCATTTGTGACATGAATTTTGAAATCGAACCAGAAACAGCGCCAAGTAGGGCCGATTGTGCAGTGTTCTCATCGGCATGCGTATCAAAACCACCTAGTGAAACTGACCAGACCCGCGTTGGCGAACCAGCTGCAATTAGCTTTGCCACAATTTCTAATTGGGCTGAGAGATTTGAATCTCCACCAGCATTTCCACCCACAACGGTTGGTAAATCGTTTGCTGGAGGAGCTGGATCCTTTAATATCGGAGTTACTTCAGCAGATACCTCAAAAAGATTTCGCATAGTTCGAGCTGCCATCGCCGTTAATCGATCATCGCTGGGACTATTCATTGAGAGCTTTGCGCAATCACTCGCAAGCGATCCGGTGGGAACTTTCAAACCGCCTAACGGAAGAACTGAGCCAGATCTGCGATTTCCAGCGAGAAGTGGCGGTAGAACCGAGCCAAGACCAATTGCAAGGAGTGGATCCTCCTTCTGAGTTTCCACCCAACGACCTAGCCAACCGGTATTACTTGCAGTCAGAGAGGCGCTCTGCCAAATTGCCATGGATGAAAAGTGAGATCGATCTGAATTTGGATAACCAACTCCTCTAACGATTGCTAGTTGATTCATATCCCAGAGAGACTTGAATCCGCTCATTGCTCCATTTAGCGCAAGACCTTCGCCTATGGGAAGCACTTGACTCTCCTTATAAGCAAGTTGTGGCCTAAGAGATTGGTAAACCGAATCTTGATAAGGAACAACTGTGTTGAGTCCATCATTTCCACCGTACAAAGTAACGACAACGAGAATTGGAGTTCCAAGAGGTAGCGGTCTTGAGATTGCTGCATTTGCTATCTCTTCAATAGAAAGCGTATGTGCAGCTGCAGCTATCGCTCCCGCTCCAGTCATCTGGATGAATTTGCGTCTTGTTAATGTGTCCACTTTTCTCCTAACAACTTCATGCATTCACCAGATATTCAGGGCTACAGATTCCAAGTACTGCAAGTCGTTGAGGGTCACGAATTGCTCCATTAAGTGCTTGTCTTGTGCGCTCGCTCCAAGATGCAACCCCAAGCCAATTCGCCAGCCCTTCTAATCGCGCTGCTGCGCTCAAGTTAGATATCGGCGCAAGTTGACCTTTCTTAGCCAGATAGTCTGCTGCTGCGAGCCGTGTTTGAGTTGATGCCGCTGACAACCAGGCTTCATCTGCGGGCCAACCACCCACATTTGGCGGGAAATATGGTCTTTGGCCCAGGCCATTTAAGAGATTTATCAAGTAATCCGGCCGTTCAAATTGCGAGGGCGTTATCTCTAAAGCGCGAAGTACCGAAATGAGCCAATCAAGTGGCGATTTAACTTGGGTATTTACGGGGTCAATGAATCCTGGATGGGCAACGAGCGCTTGAACAGAAGAAAGGATGTTGCGATCTGCGAATGCATTTTCAATCGCAGAGTTATTAGGTAAATCCGAGGATGAATTTATAAATCGATACCAGAGTCGCTCTGGGATAAATCTTTGACAATCACGGCGGTTGACCAGAAAGTCCGTTAGAGAAATTGCATCAAATTTTCCAGATGTTCCTAGATATGAGATATCACCGGTAAAGCTCTGGCGTAAATTCCGCGAAACTAAACCAGAACTCTTCACCACTTTATATCCAGTAAGCGCTTTGGCAGTTTGCTTTACATCATCCTCGGTATAGCGATTTACGCCTAGGATAAATAACTCCATTAATTCTCTAGAAAGATTCTCGTTTGGAGCCGCTGAAGTGTTCTTTTGGCCATCAAGCCAGTAGATAAGCGCGCCATCGAGAACCATTGCTTTTGCCATGTCTCGGAAATTTCCAAGGGCACTTTTCCGCAGGGAATCAACATGATTAAACATGACAATTGGCTCATCAACTTTTGCATATGAAGTAGCCCAATGCCCATGCCAAAACCATGTCATTCGCTCTGTGATTGGATTTTCCTGAGTGACCATTTCATCTAGCCACCAAAGTGTCATAGTTCTTAATTGAAAACGTTTCTGCTCAACGTAATCAACAATTTCTGGAGAGTTTGGACGAGGTTGGTTGCCTAAATCCTTCAGGCCTAGCGAAGCTGCTAAATCAGGCGAAGCCGACTCTGCCTGTGCGAGCGCCCTTTCTGCTGATCTGTAGAACCCCAAAGAAAGTAGCTCTTCGAATTCACCCGGCTTTGGACCAAACCCAATCCGATGGCTCAGCCGAGCGAGGTTGCGCCGCTCCTCAATACTTACCGTCGCCATGCGAGCAAAGTAGAGGTTATGAGTGGCACATGGATGAATCGGGCCTGAAGGTTGCCTGATAATTCCGTTTAGGGCTCGATTAGGGCCGGATTTGAGGGAGGGATAACGCTGATTTGAGGTCGGGAATACACCCGCCTAGGCTTGGCGTTAGCACTCGTCGGGCGAGAGTGATAAGTCGCCCGAACCACCTCTACGAGCAGGGAGCGAAGAAGAACTATGGCAAAGATGATTGCCTTTAATGAAGAAGCACGCCGCGGTCTAGAGCGCGGGATGAATACCTTGGCGGATGCCGTAAAGGTAACCCTCGGGCCACGTGGACGAAATGTTGTCTTAGAGAAGAAGTGGGGCGCGCCCACAATCACAAACGATGGCGTCTCGATTGCAAAAGAGATCGAACTAGATGATCCATGGGAAAAGATTGGCGCCGAGCTCGTTAAGGAAGTTGCTAAGAAGACCGACGATGTCGCAGGAGATGGAACTACTACTGCAACCGTTCTTGCCCAAGCACTTGTCCGCGAGGGACTTCGCAACGTTGCTGCTGGCTCAAATCCGATGTCACTAAAGCGCGGAATTGAAAAGGCAGTCGAGGCAATTTCAGCCGAACTCTCCGCAATGGCAAAGCCAGTTGAGACTCAAGCACAGATTTCAGCAACCGCATCGATTTCAGCAGCTGATTCAACTATCGGCGAAATGATCGCTGAGGCGATGGAGAAGGTTGGCAAGGAAGGCGTAATCACCGTCGAAGAGAGCAATACATTCGGCCTTGAGTTAGAACTCACCGAAGGTATGCGTTTTGATAAGGGTTACATCTCTCCATACATGGTCACAGATACCGATCGGATGGAAGCTGTGCTTGAAGATCCATACATCTTGATTGCAAATTCGAAGATTGCAAATATCAAAGATTTAGTTCCATTACTTGAGAAGGTAATGCAAGGCGGTAAGCCACTTGCAATCATCGCTGAAGATGTTGAGGGCGAAGCTCTTGCAACTCTAGTTGTAAATAAGATTCGCGGAACATTCCGTTCCGTTGCTGTTAAGGCCCCAGGTTTTGGCGATCGCCGTAAAGCGATGCTCCAAGATATGGCGATTTTGACTGGTGGAACTGTTATTTCTGAGGAAGTTGGCTTGAAGCTTGATGCAACTACTTTGGATCTCTTGGGTAGAGCGCGCAAAGTCGTTGTAACCAAGGATGAGACCACCATCGTTGAAGGTTCCGGCGATGATGAGATGATCAAGGGTCGCGTCAACCAGATCCGCGCTGAAATTGAGAAGAGCGATTCTGATTACGACCGCGAGAAGCTCCAAGAGCGTCTAGCCAAGCTGGCTGGCGGCGTCGCTGTCATCAAGGCCGGCGCTGCGACTGAGGTTGAACTCAAAGAGCGCAAGCACAGAATCGAAGATGCGGTTCGTAACGCGAAGGCAGCTGTTGAAGAAGGAATCGTTGCCGGTGGTGGCGTTGCACTTCTACAAGCTTCGAAGAAAGCTTTCGAGAAATTGAAACTATCTGGCGATGAAGCAACTGGTGCAAAGATTGTTGAGTATGCAGTTGAAGCGCCGTTGAAGCAGATTGCAATTAATGCCGGACTTGAAGGCGGAGTTGTTGTTGAGAAAGTTCGCCATCTTGATCCAGGACATGGATTAAATGCTGCAACAGGTGAGTATGTCGACATGATTAAGTCCGGCATCATCGATCCAGCGAAAGTAACTCGTTCTGCACTTCAGAACGCAGCATCAATCGCAGCCCTATTCCTAACTACAGAGGCTGTAATTGCAGATAAGCCAGAACCAAAGCCAGCTGTTCCTGCAGCACCTGGCGGAGATATGGACTTCTAAGAACGGTAGACTCGGCTTCATGTCTAGAGCGACAAAGAAGCCAAAGAACTCTAACGAGAGCGGCGGCGTCGATCCATTTGATGCCGCCGTTCTTGCACGTGGCGCCGCAATTGAAGATGCGAAGGATGAGAAGTACGTAGGAAATCTTCTTTCGACTGATACCGATGGCGATCATGTTGCTACTTATCTCTTTGAGGCGAACTTACCTGGTTATGTTGGTTGGCGCTGGGCGGTAACAATTGCAAAAGTGGATCAAGATAGTTCCCCGACTGTCTGTGATGTTGTACTTCTACCTGGAACGGATTCGCTTCTTGCTCCAGATTGGATTCCATATAGCAATCGCGTTACTAAAGAAGATGTCTCAGCCGGAACCATCGTTCCAACCGAAATTGATGACGCAAGACTTGTTCCTGCAAGCGCAGTTCTTCCGGAAGATGAAGAGTTAGATCTCCGAGAACTCTTTGAACTTGGCGCCGGACGCTTGCGTGTTCTATCAATTGAAGGTCGCGACCAAGCAGCCAAGCGTTGGATCGAAGGTGACCGCGGCCCAAATGTAGATATCGCGCGCTGGGCGCCTAAGAATTGTGGGAGCTGTGGTTTTTATCTACCAATTAGCGGCTCACTTCGCCAAGCCTTTGGCGTCTGCGCCAATGCAATTTCACCTGAGGATGCAAGCGTAGTTGCGGTAAATCATGGCTGCGGCGCTCACTCTGAGGCGATAAACTAGCCCCCTGTCCGCAAAGCGCGGCGCACACGACACCTAAATGATTTTTATGTAAAGGGGGCTCCTCCTATGCCAACCGGACGCGTTAAGTGGTTTAGCCTCGAAAAGGGTTTTGGATTTATCTCATCTGATGAAGGCGAAGATGTTTATATCGCTGCTTCTGCTCTTCCCGATGGCGTTGCAACTTTAAAGCCTGGCACAAAATTAGAGTTCGGTGTTGCCGAAGGTCGTAAGGGTCCACAAGCTCTATCGGTAAGAGTTGTTGAAGCGCCACCATCTCTAGCCGCCTCAAAATCAGGTGCTGATGATCTCGCGGTAATTATTGAAGAATCGATCAAGATGTTGGATCGAGTCGGAAATGGTTTGCGTCATGGTCGTTATCCAAGTGAGGCTGAAGCGACTCGCGTTGCCAAAGTATTACGTGGAATTGCGCAAGAAATAGAGGGGAAGTAAAGCTTTAGAGCCCTTCGCGTTTTGCGCGCCGTTTTGTGTAACGAATTCCAATAAGTCCAAGGGTTATACCGAGTAAGCAAGCAAGAATCACCTTTGCCATCGCGTTTGCGATTATTGCAATTACTAGCGCAATCGTCCAAAGAATTATTCCGATGATGATGACTGGAATAGCGCCACGCATGAAAAGAAGCATACTAGAATCAACTAGTGAGTACGTTGCGATCTTTTCGTCATCGCAACTTTAGAATACTTTTCGCAGCCAACTTCGTCTCAAATATAGGAACCTGGGCCCAAGGCGTTGCACAAGCCTGGTTAATCTTGGAACTAACAAATAGCGGTTCTTATCTTGGAATTGTCACTGCACTTCAATTTGCACCTACTCTTTTTTTCAGTATCTCCGGTGGGAAGATCGCAGATAAATTCAATAAGCGAAAAGTTTTGATCCTTACTAATTTAACTGGTGCGATTTCTGCGCTCTCGGTCGGAACCCTCGTTCTGCTAGACCAAATACAGATCTGGCATGTGATGTTCTTTGCCTTCTTACTTGGTATGGGAAATGCGATCGATGCCCCTACTCGCCAGAGTTTTAATGTTGAGGTTGTCGGTAAAGAAGATCTACCAAATGCCGTTGGTTTGAATTCAACAAACTTCAATATTGGCCGCTTGATTGGCCCCGGGCTCTCCGGAGTTTTGATTGCCGCTTACGGGACGGGATTCTCATTTATTTTAAATGGAATTTCCTACCTCGGAGTGATTATTTCGCTGCTATTCATTCGGGAGAGTGAGCTCTTCCGGGAAGAGATGAATCGCAGCTCCACCAAGATTCGCCAGGGACTTAACTATGTCCGCGCTCGCCCTGACATCCTTGCCGTGATGTTCACGGTCTTCTTTGCAACTAGCTTTGGATTAAATTTCAATATTTTCAACACGATGATGGCAACAGCTGTCTTTAATAAGAGCGCCGCCGAATATGGTGCGCTAGGTAGCATCCTTGCCATTGGTTCACTCAGTGGCGCTATCGTTTCGGCTCGACTTGAGCGAAAGCGAGACCCAAAGTTCGTAATGAGGGGCTCGATGCTCTTTAGCGTCGTATTGATTGCCTCAGCATTTGCACCTAACTACATCACTTATGCAATTTTCTTACCGCTAATTGGATTTATCGCCCTCATTACCTTTATCGCAGCAAACACAATGGTTCAACTTCGAACTGATTCGGCTATTCGTGGCCGTGTGATGGGAATTTATCTCACTGTTTTTCTTGGTGGAACTCCAATTGTCTCGCCGCTAATCGGCTGGATGACTCAAGAAATTGGTACTCGATACACAATCGCAATTTGTGGCGCTATCTCACTTACTGCGGCTGCTCTCACTTACTTGAAATTCAAAGATCGAGTAGAAGCCCCAGAAAGCGTCCTAGTTGATGATGTTTTAGAGGCCGCTTACGAGGACAAAAAGGATTAAGCCAAAGAGAATCACAAGGGTCACAGTTCTCCGGAATTTGTAGTTCATTTATCCCTTCATTTCTGTCACGACATGTTCGATACAAGAGGTAAGGGCCCGAACATCTTCTGGATCAATCGCAGGGAACATACCGATGCGAAGTTGGTTCTTGCCTAACTTTCGGTAAGGCTCAGTATCAACAATTCCATTTGCCCGAAGCGTCTTTGCGATTTCTAAGGCATCTATTCCATCTTCAAAATTGATGGTTG